>CAVLCT010000129.1:0-5335 GCA_963661665.1 Bulleidia sp.
ACGGGCAGAACAATCTCTGACAGACAGACAGACAGACAGACAGACAGACAGACGTATAGTGCGCTGATTCGACTGATCCAGTATGTGTTTGGATATGTCTTATTGCCTTTAGGGCATGTTTCAACAATTGTCCGTGGGGCTTCCCCTAGACCTATAAAAAATTATATTACACCAGACGATGATGGTTTTAACTGGATAAAAATTGGCGATGTTAGCCCGAATGCAAAATATGTTACGGAGACAAAAGAACGAATTACTCCTGAAGGAGCTAAAAAATCACGCATAGTATATAAAGGTGACTTTATACTTTCAAATTCAATGAGTTTTGGACGTCCATATATTTTAAAAATTGATGGATGTATCCATGATGGATGGCTTGCAATCAGTGATTTTGAAACATATTTTTTGACAGATTACTTGTATTATCTGTTAAATTCAAACAATATTCAACAAGAAATGAAGAAGAAAGCATCTTTTGGAGGAGCAGTTCAAAACTTAAATGCTGATATTATTCGTGCATTAGAGTTGCCAGTTCCTTCATTAGATCATCAACGAAAAGTCGTTTCCATCCTTGACCGCTTTGACGCCCTCTGCAACGATATTTCTTCCGGCCTGCCGGCAGAAATAGAGGCAAGAACCAGGCAATACGAATACTACCGCGACAAGCTCCTCTCCTTCAAAGAGCAGTAACCATACGAGGTCACAGCATGAGCAGCTACAATATCATTGTCGAGAGCAACGAAAGCACTGTTGTTTCTGAATATACGCCTGTAAGCGCACGCTCAGACAGCTTTCAGAGCGAAGCTGCCCTTGAAAAGGAATTTATCCGCCTGCTTTGTGACCAGGGCTATGAGTATCTTCCCATCCATAACGAGGCCGGCCTGATTGCCAACCTGCGCAAGCAGCTGGAAGTTCTGAACAGCTATACCTTTACTGACAGCGAGTGGAAGCGCTTCTTCTCCGAGACCCTTGCCAACGCCAACGATGGCATTGCCGAAAAGAGCAGGACGATTCAGACGGATCACGTAAAGGTGCTTCGCCGTGATGACGGCAGTTCCAAGAATATCCAGCTCATTGACAAGAAGAATATCCATAACAACCGCCTGCAGGTCATAAACCAGTATGAGGAAACAGAAGGTACCCACGATACTCGTTACGATGTAACCATTCTCGTCAATGGCCTGCCCCTTGTGCATGTGGAGCTGAAACGGCGCGGCGTTGCCATTCGTGAAGCCTTCAATCAGATCAAGCGCTATCAGCGGGACAGCTTCTGGGCTGCAAGCGGTCTGTATGAGTATGTACAGATCTTCATCATTTCCAACGGGACCTTCACCAAGTATTACTCCAACACAACCAGAGATACCCATCTGAAGGAGATGGAGGCTTCAGGCAAAAAGACAAAGAAAACAAGCAACAGCTTTGAATTTACGTCTTTCTGGGCTGACGGCAACAACAAGGTCATTGCCGACCTGATAGATTTTACCAAGACATTCCTTGCCAGGCATACCATCCTGAACGTGCTGACCAGGTATTGCGTCTTTACCTCCGAAAAAATTCTGATGGTTATGCGTCCCTATCAGATTGCGGCTACAGAACGCATCCTGAACCGTATAGAAATAACCTCCAACTACAAAAAGACAGGAAGTACTGATGCCGGAGGCTATATCTGGCACACTACCGGAAGCGGCAAGACGCTGACATCCTTCAAGACGGCACAGCTTGCCTGTGCCCTGCCCTATATAGACAAGGTCCTGTTCGTGGTTGACAGAAAGGATCTGGACTACCAGACCATGCGGGAATACGACCGCTTTGAAGAAGGTGCTGCCAACAGCAACACATCTACCAAGGTTTTGCAGCGCCAGCTTGAGGACAAAGACGAAAAGGGTGCCTATCACCAGTACAAAATCATCATTACGACCATCCAGAAGCTGGACAATTTTGTGAGCAGGAACAAGGGGCATGCAGTCTTTTCAAAGCACTGTGTCATCATCTTTGACGAGTGCCACAGAAGCCAGTTCGGCGACATGCACGCCAAGATTGTCAAGGCATTCAAAAACTATCATCTGTTCGGTTTTACAGGCACGCCCATTTTTGCCGCCAATGCCGCCAAAGGCAGGAATCTTGCAATGCTGACCACGCCGCAGGCTTTTGGCGATCAGCTCCATTCCTACACCATCGTGGATGCCATCAACGATGAAAACGTACTTCCCTTCCGCATGGACTACGTCAATACCATCAAGGAGAAGGAAAACATCAAGGACAAGGAAGTTTCTGCCATAGACATTGAGAAGGCAATGGGCGCACCTGAGCGCATCCGGAAAATAGTCAGCTACATCCTGGAGCACTTTGATCAGAAAACCAGGCGTAACAGCTTCTATTCTCTGCATGGCAAGCGCATGGCAGGCTTCAATTCCATATTTGCCGTGAGTTCCATTCCCATGGCAATGAAGTACTATACGGAATTCAAAAGGCAGCTTGCTGAAAGCAGGCGGCAGCTTACGGTTGCTACGATATTCAGCTATGCCGCCAACGAGGATGATCCTGAAGACGTCCTGCTGGATGAAAACTTCGATACAGACGCCCTGGACAAGACATCCCGTGATTTTCTTGAGAGCGCCATCCAGGACTACAATGCGGCGTTCAATACCAATTACGACACTTCATCCTACCGTTTCCAGAACTATTACAAGGATTTGTCCCTGCGGGTGAAGAACAGGGAGGTCGATCTCCTGATTGTCGTCAACATGTTTCTCACCGGCTTTGATGCGACAACGCTCAACACGCTCTGGGTGGACAAAAATCTTAAGATGCACGGACTGATTCAGGCCTATTCGCGTACCAACCGTATCCTGAACTCGGTCAAGACCTATGGCAATATCGTCTGTTTCCGCGACCTGCAGAAGGAAACGGATGAGGCAATTGCGCTCTTTGGCAACAAGAATGCCAGCGGTATTGTGCTTCTCAGGAGCTTTGACGATTACTGGAATGGCTTTGATGATGACCAGGGGAAGCACCATCCTGGTTATATTGAGATACTGGGAAAACTTAAAATGGAGTATCCCCTTGGCACGCAGATAGAAGGAGAGGCTGCTGAAAAGGAGTTTATCAGGCTGTTTGGTTCTCTTCTCAGTATCAGGAATATCCTTTCATCTTTTGATGAGTTCGAGGAAAAGGACTGTATAGCAGCAAGAGACTGGCAGGATTATCAAAGCGTTTATCTTGATCTGTACGACAAGTACCGCAAAAAGACGGACGGCGACAAGGAAGACATTACAGACGATATTGAATTTGAAATAGAGCTGATCAAGCAGGTAGAAATCAATATCGACTATATCTTGATGCTTGTTGAGAAGTACCATGACGGCAACTGTGAGGATAAGGAAATCCTTGCTTCCATCCGCAAGGCCGTTGATGCCAGTATTCAGCTTCGCAGCAAAAAGGCTCTCATTGACGCCTTTATCAGCAAAGTCAATGTTGAAACTGAGGTCATAGACGACTGGCGCCGTTTTATCCTGGAACAGGAAGAAAAAGACCTGTCTGAGATTATCGCAGCTGAAAAGCTGAAAAACGAGGAAACAAGGGAGTTTGTGTCCAAATCATTTCGCGATGGCACGTTTAAAACTACAGGTACCGAAATAAACAGGATTATGCCTCCTATATCCCGCTTCGGAGGCGGCAACAGGGCGAAAAAGAAGGAAGGCATCATTGCCCGCCTGAAAGCTTTCTTTGAAAAATACTTCGGCCTGGGCATTGCCGAGCTTGAGGAACAGGAGAGCGAGCACTAATCAGAATGCGCAAACAAGACTTTGCATGACTTCTGGCAAAAAGCCACGCCTGCGTGGATAATATTTGTATATCCCTGAGCCTTCAGGCGAAGGTCGTACTCCTTTTCCCTGATTTGCTGCAAAGCTTCCATAGCTTTTGTTTTCAGATTCCCTTCTGTTATACGCTTGCATTCAAGGACACAGGCCCTCATTGAGAGTTTGTCCGGCACAATAATGTCATAGCGATCCTGCCCTGATTCATCGCCCGATTCCCCATTAGATATTGTACCGCAATACTGTATGGCAAAGAGACCAAACAGCATGCCGTGATAGTACGCTTCCATGGAGTCATGGGAGCCATGAATGCTGCAATACACAAGAAGCGAGGCCATGATCTTCTCAAACGTGCTGGCATCCTGTGCCCAAAGAGCGGCATACAGGGCCATACGCTCGTTTACTGGCAGGATATCGCCAAACCAGTCCCTGACTTCTGTCGTAAAGACTTCCCTGACTTCTTTGTTTGGTATGGCAAGAATGCTGTCCCCTGCTCTGGGTTCAGTAACGCAGCAGCCAGTATTGTCTGAGAGTGTAAGATAGCCTGTCAGATACAGAAGGGACCAGAAGTTGTTGAGATCCTTGTAGATCGAAGTATATGTAAGGTATTTGTTGACTGGCACGGCAATAGAACTTCCGCCTAAAAGACACATTATCCGGTTTTGTACCTGGGCAGGAATGCGCCCTGCAAAGCCTTTGGTGAGCTCATTGCTGCTTGTTTCTGCCCAGTAGGCTTCAGGCTCTGCCGCAGGATTGTTCTGCAGGTCGCGAACATATTTCATAATGCTCCAGGGGCAGTAGATATCTTCCCTTGTGCCAAAATGATAGCCGTTGTACCACTCCTGCACTATAGACTTTTTGTCTGCAAAGCCTGCATCACAAAGCAGTTGCCCCACTTCATCGTGGGTAAAGCCGAACGTATCAGAGAATGCGGCATGGGCTATATCATAGCAGTCTACATTGTTCGGGTCTGTAAAAATACTCTCTTTAGTACTGCTCAGACAGCCGCTAAGAATACAGAATTTCAGGTTATCCTGATTTGATTTCAATGCAGAAGACAAAAAATCACGCATAAAATCAATCATGTCCTGGTAATAACCATTCTCTTCGGCATGAGCCACAGGGACATCGTATTCATCTATCAGTACAATGGCAGGTGTATTATAGTGAGCGCGTAAGGATCTGCTCAAAGTACGCAGACTCAGTGCAAGCGTATCGGCATCAGCTTCACAATCCAGATATTGTTGCAGCATTTTCTTGTCACTTTGTGCCACTTTCTCTGAGGCAAGCAAATAACGGTGTTTTTCACAAAATTCACAGACAAACACCTGGAATCTCTGCAATGCACGGGCATAGGTCGGCTTGCACACGTCCTTCAGGCTCAGGGATATGACAGGATAGCGGTTCATCCACTCAGCACACAGCTTTTCATTGGCGGAGACTTTCAATCCAGCAAACAATTCCCTGCTGTCTTTTGTGATGTCAAAGAAGCAGGAAAGCATGTCCATAAAGAGTGT
>CAVLCT010000130.1:0-5301 GCA_963661665.1 Bulleidia sp.
GGGAGAGCATCTGGTGCAGCAGGTCAAAGTTGACGGCCTTCTTCGGGTTCCCGTCTGCATCCTTTGTCTCGGTGATGCAGTTTGGGAAAAGCTCTGCGATTTTGTCTATGTTGCTTGCCGTTATGTCAACGGATTCCATGCGCATCTTATCCATGTTGCCTGTCTCCTTACTTTATGCCTGTCCAGCGGTATGCGGTTCCTGTCCTGCCAAAGCTCATTTCCTGCATCGAAAATCAGCCTGCTCTGGCCTCATGCCTATTCCAGTTCCTTCATAATCCTCTTAAGCTCAGCCTTTATCTCCATCTTCCTGTTGAGCTGCTTTTCCTTCTTCATCCTTGCCGTAAGCACAGCCGCCATCTTTTCCAGCTGCTCGCGCCGCTCATGGCTTCTGATGTCCTCCTTTAGATCTGCTCCTTCCTCCTTCCCAAGCACATCTCCCGCAACCTGCCTGACAAAGTTCTCATACACCTCATCCAGTGTTTCTCCTTCCAGATGCAGGGGCAGTTCCTCCTCCTTCATCCAGCCGGTCCTGTAGTAGCGCCTGGCCGTTTCCAGTATGACATCGCCTGCGCCGATTTCCTTGTACCCCATGACAGCCTGGCATTTGTCCCCATGCACCAGTACAAACAGGGTATGGTAGGGGATGATGCGGTCAAGCAGGGCAAGGATGCCCATATCAGGGTCAGAGGATGCCAGTTGCACCTCAAGCACCTCTATCTCAGAGACCTTGGATCCGGCTGCAATCTTCATGGTGCTGACAGCCAGCTTGTTGCGCCAGAAGACGTCAAGGACCTGTTCCCTGAAGGCCTTTCTGACAGCAGGCGGGGCTTTCTCAAGCATTGTCTGCCTGGGAATCCTTTTGCCAAATTCCGTGGACAGCGGCAAGTCCAGCATAACTCCCTCCTTACACCGTCTTCTGCCCGGCATCAGCCCTGGCAGTTTCTCTCCTGCCAGTGCCTTCTTCCTGCACTGCCAGAAAGCAGATCAGCTCAAAGTCATTCAGACCGGACACGTTGTCTATCAGGGCAGTCGTGCCGCCTGTGGAGAAGAGGCTCATAACATCGTTCTTCTCCTTGATATTGATGACGGACCCTATGGCTTTAGTCAGAAGCTTTGACACCCTGGACATGCTCCTTCCGTTCCTTGTTTCCCGGTTAAACTGGCTGCAAAGCGCCTTTATGGGCTGGCTTTTGCCGCGGCACAAAAGGCGGATGCTGTCCAGAAGCTTTTTGGGATTAAGGTAGTCGCAGACGCACTCCCCGTCGCTTCCCATATAGACCATGTAGAAGGGATGGATGCGGTTGCGGTTCTGGATGTTTACGCTGTCGTTTAAGTTCTTCAGCACAAAGATGATGCCCTTGGGGTGTTCCTCTGAGGCAGGGACCACGGCGTGCAGGCCCTTGGGGACCAGCTCCATGTCAAGCTTATTGTCCTTCATGTAGTCCAGAAGGTCCAGCCTGAATTCATTGAGGCCTAAGTCCATGATGGAGATGCCGTCCTGCATGTCCTCTATGTTGACGACTTCCTCCTGCAGGCGCTTCAGCTGCGCCTTGCGGTATTCAAGGTCGCCCTGTTCCTCAAGGTTGATGGGATCGTCGTCGCCGGTAGACGTCATGACCGTTATCTTCATGCGCGTCTCTACGCGCGCCTTTAAGTTAATATAGTCGTCCAGGGTGAGATCCGGCCAGAAATTGACAAGCTGTATGGCCTTGTTGGTGCTGCCTATGCGGTCAATGCGCCCGAAGCGCTGTATGATGCGCACAGGGTTCCAGTGGATGTCGTAGTTCACAAGGTAGTCGCAGTCCTGGAGGTTCTGCCCCTCTGAGATGCAGTCCGTGGCAATGAGGATGTCGATGTCACAGGGATTGTCAGGCATGAGCACATTGCGGTCCTTGGAGACAGGGGAAAAGCAGGTCAGCACGTTGTTCAGTGTTGCCTTAAAGCCCTTGATGGTGGTGCGCCCCTCAATGGTGCCGGTAATGACGGCTGTTTCCAGGCCGAACTTCTCCTTCATGAAGAGGCTTACATTGTCATAGAGGTACTGCGCTGTGTCAGCAAAGGCCGAGAAGACTAGGACCTTTTTGTTGCCAGGGTTTACCGGGTGCGTCACCTTGCCTTCCAGCAGGCGCAGAAGTTCCTGCAGCTTGCTGTCATGCTCAGGCGTTACAAGGGACAGATCCCGGACAAGATCGTTCAGAACGTCAGCATCGCGCCTGAGGTCATTGCGCCACGTTACCCAGTCCATGTCGGCAAGGGCGATTTTCACCTTTCTGCCCACTGCAAGGAAGTCGCTGTTTTCATCGTCCATATCGAAGTCAGCGCCCTGCACGTCATACATGCAGATGTCACCGCCTTCATTCTCAAAGCGGCCTTCCTTTTCAAAGCGGTCTATGGCCTCTATGGTGCCTGTAATCAGGTTCAGGATGCGCTCTATGGTCAGCCTGAATGAGTTGACTGAGCTTTCAAGGCGCTTGAGCAGGTTGATTTTCATGAGCCTGCGGATGCCCTGCTCACGCCCTATCTGCGTCAGGCTGTCGCCCTTGTTGTGGGTGAGCTCCCTGTATTTGGCAAGGCAGCTTTGCATGATGAAGTTGGACGGCGTGTAGATGCAGAGGATGAGCTTTTCAAGCCTTGCATAGATGTCGTTGTAGGAGGCGGCATCCTCTATGTCCGTAAGGCTGGGCCGCAGTGAGATTGGGTGCAGGCGTTCAGGGAAGGTGCCGATTCTGGCGGCATCGTAGTATTTCTCAATGTGCCTGCGGGATCTGGCAATGGTCACGCTGTCCAGAAGCTCAAAGAAGTCAAAGTCCAGCTTGCGGAGCAGGGCGTCCGTGGTGCGCTGCCCTGGGGCAAGCTTGCTCCAGGAAGTAAAGGCTGACTGGGCCTGCCTGAAGATGTCATCCAGGCTCTTTGAGGTAGAGAGGCGCTTGTCCAGGTTGTCGGAGTTGCCCTCATAGGCCAGGGCAAGCTGGTTTTTGAGATCGGCAAAGTGGTTGTTGACAGGGGTTGCCGAGAGCATCAGCACCTTGGTCCTGACGCCGGAGCGGATGACCTTGTCCATGAGCTTCTTGTAGCGGTTTTCATGGGTATTGACGTGGGTGCCGTAGCCGTTGCGGAAGTTGTGGGACTCGTCGATGACTATGAGGTCGTAGTTGCCCCAGTTTAAGCGGTCCAGATCCAGGCCGTTGGACTTGCCGCTCTGGCGGGAAAGGTCTGTGTGGAAGAGGACGTCGTAGTTCAGGCGGTCAGAGGCTATGGGGTTGTTGACGTAGTTGTCCTTGTAGGTGTTCCAGTTCTCTGCCAGCTTCTTGGGGCAGAGGACCAGGACGGAGCGGTTTCTGTTTTCATAGTACTTGATGACGGCAAGGGCTGTGTAGGTCTTGCCAAGGCCCACGCTGTCGGCAAGGATGCAGCCGTTGAACTTTTCCAGCTTGCTGATGATGGCCAGCACGGCATCCTTCTGGAAGTCATAGAGCATGTTCCAGATTTTGCTCTGCTTGAAGCCCGTGGCATCGTTGGGAAGATCGTCTTCCGTAAGGTCGTCCAGAAACTCGCTGAAGACATTGTAGAGGATTATGAAATAGATGAATTCAGGGGCATTTTCGGCATAGGCGGCGGTGATGTGATCAATGACTGCTTTAGTCACGTCCTGCATCATCGACTTGTTGTTCCACATCTCGTCGAAAAGCTGCATGTAGTGGCGTGCAAAGGCGCCGTCCAGGCAGTTGACCAGGCTGTACCTGTTGCTGGCCTGGCCCATGCCAAGATCTGCCGTCGTAAAGCCGGAAATGGGCATATAGGCATCCTGGGATGAGCCGTCTTGGGACTCGACCGTGACAAAGCCTGGCAGGTTTTCCTGGGTCGTATTGGAGCGGAAGCGGACTTTCTTGCGGATCCAGTCGGCGCATTCCCTGGCTGTGACGCTCTGGGCAAGCTCGTTGCGAAGCCGTATCTCGAATTCTGTGCCGCAGAGGCTCTTTTCCCTTTCAAGGCGCGGGATGTAGAATTCCCTTTTCTGCTTGTCAGCCTTTATGTCCAGAAAGGAAGGGGCAGTAAAAAGGAAGCGGACTGACTCGGCAGAGGTGAGCTCCTTTTTGAGCTTGCTCCATGCGTACATGGAAAAGCAGGCTGCCGCTATTGAGACCCTGCTTCCCTCCTGTATCCGGGAGCGCAGATTGCTCAGAAGTGTTTCCCTGGTATTGTCTATTACCTTCACGTGGTCCGCCTTGTCTCAAAAGGTCCGGCTGTTCCTGCCCCCGGAATGAAGGATCTCCCTGGTGCAATGAGCCGGATGAAGAATCCGCCGAAAGAAGAATCAGCCGAAAGAAGAATCCGGATGGAGGCCAGAGGAAGAGGGCAGTCCTGGCAGAAGCACCGTCTTAAGCCGCACTGGTGTCCGGGCCGGATCGAGAGCGTCTGCAGGAAAGAAGCAAAAAGCATGTCCTGACCCTGTATAGACGATAACAGGGCTTTAGTCACCCTGCCGGAAGGCATGTGCTGGCAATTTTGCATGAGAAGCCTAGAGATGAGTACTTGCCAAGTTTTGAAAAATGTGATACTTGCAAGTGGGGTCTTTTATATCTCTCTAATGGAAGCCTCCACATTCCTGAAATATCTGTACAACCATACTCTTTGCCGCATGGTTTCCATGCATTCCTGTCTTCTCTGTAACACCTATAGGGCAAGCTCCTGTCTCTGATGCTGCCTGCGATCATTTCCCAAGCAGGCTCATGAACAGGAGGCTGGTGCCTGTTTTGTGCATACCCATTCCTGCATTTCCATCTGGACAACGGCATATCTGCTGCTACTTCCGGCATACCATGCACAACGGAAGATGCACGCATGATTTGCTGATAAGGAACACGACAATGCTTATAGACAAACCGGACGTTAAACAACTGGACAAGGTAATCAAAAAGGCAAGGAAGAAAAATCCGGACTGGCTGATGAATTATCTGCGCGCCACGGGCAATCTGCTCGGTGAAAAGCCTGGCCTCTACAGAAGCTATGGCTTCTACTGGTGGGGCTTAAAGCGTGCTTTCCTGGAAAAGGGCATAACTTCCTTTGGAGGGTTCATTGACAAGGAATGGGAGGAAAATACGGACTACGGCGATATTGAGCGCAATGTCGCAGCTGCCTATCTGTACCAGCAGCATGTGTTTGGCTCGTGCTTTGCCTACTCAAACAGGCATACGTATTACTACCTGGATGAGGAGAGTACCAGGCAAACCGGTGATGAATGCTGGGAAGTTGCGGAATACGTACTGTGTGATACCGGGATGGAAGAGGATTATGAAGTCC
>CAVLCT010000131.1:0-5208 GCA_963661665.1 Bulleidia sp.
TCGGGGCAGGCGCTCATTTGGGTTTTGACAAAACCTGCACATAACCTTCACATTACCTTCACAAATCGCCTGATTTGGGGGGTATGGCGCTGAAACACTGCAAAACTGTACTGTCTCTAAGTGCTTGAAAAAAAAGACTTTGTTGCCTTTTACGGTTCAACAAAGTCCCTTGATTTTATAGTATGGCGGAGAGGGTGGGATTCGAACCCACGTGCCCTATCACTAGGACAACTCGATTTCGAGTCGAGCTCGTTACGGCCACTTCGATACCTCTCCGCAGGTGGTTCTTAAGAAATTGCGCCGGTCTCTCAATGAGAAACCGGCGCATAAAAATTTGTGGCGTCTCCAAGCGGATTTGAACCGCTCTTAGCGACGTGAGAGGCCGCTGTCCTAACCGGATAGACGATGGAGACGTATCCGATGGAGGTCTTTTAGAGCAATACAGCTAATCTGTCAACACAAAACTTGCTGTATCTGCAAAAATCTGACCTGTTTGCCGGACCTACTTGTCGGGATGAATGGTCAGAACCGGAACTTCGGAGTTCTTGACGACCTTTTCAGCCACGGAGCCGAAGAGGATGCGGTCAATGCCCTTGCGGCCATGGGTGCCCATGATGACCATGTCAACGCTGTCGCGCTTGGCCTTGGCGAGGATTTCGTCGGAAGCATAGCCCACGAGGACTTCGTTCTTCACGTTCAGTCCTGCAAAGTGGGCGGCGCAGAAGTCGTTCATGCTGGCCTGGGCACCGCTGACGATTTCGCCGACAAAGGCGTGGATGTCAGACTGGGGAACCTTGAAGCCGGTGTACTGGCTTAAGGTGGGGGCAACATAGACAACATACAGCTCAGCATTCAGCTTGCTGGCAAAGAGAGCCGCATATTCGGCGACCTGGGCACTGTGCTCAGACAGGTCAACGGCGCAAAGAATTTTTTTAACAACAGCTGCCATAATAATTCTCCATATAAATACAGGTCACATACCCGCAAAAGCTGAAGGAGCGAACAACAGCCTCTGCACATGGGCTTTTCTTAATTTCTTAATACAGCGGATTGTGAAAATTTTCAATATTGCAGTGCATGGGATGCCGGTCCGTTGCCGGAGGCTTTTTTTGCACGTTCTGTAAAACCCTGTTTTCTTGCAGCCAGGTCCTGCCTGATCCGCAAACAAGGCAAGTGCTAAATACTGTATGAACAGGAATCTGTCCAGTGTTTTAGGACTGTTTCTGCCTCTTTTGAGAGCTCCTCTGCAACAGCGTCAGGAACAAGGTCTGTTATGGGAAGACCGTCCAGCCAGCGGCGCCGGACTAAGGAAGAGCTTATGGGAACAAGCGGCACAGGCTGGAAGAGAATGCGGCTTTTGCCGCAGGTCTGGCAGAGGCCGTCGCTGCTGATTGGTGAGGCTGTAAGCGCCTCTGGCCACATGGCCCTTGTCAGCTCCTCAAAGGTGCTGCCCGTATGGCTTTCCCGTGAAATGACAAGCAGTGTTGCCCTCTCAATAAGCCTGAGCCCGTTGTGCCAGGTCGGCAGCTGGGCATAGTCATCCATGCCAAGGATAAAGAAAAGTTCCTGTCCCGGGGCTAGTTCTTTTTTTAACAAGCCTAAAGTGTCCCAGGTATAGGACGGCTTGTCGCGTTCGCCTTCCAGCAAAGAGCAGTGCAGCCACGGCCAGGGCGCAATGGCCTTTCTCACAAGCTCTGCCCGCAGGGGGAATGGCAGCATGTGCGCTTCCGGCTTGTGCGGCGGGTGGGCGCTTGGCATGAAGGTGATGTCAGACAATACGGAGGCAAGCTTCTCGTGCAGAGCCACTGCCAGGCGCACGTGGCCGTTGTGAACGGGATTGAAGCATCCGCCAAGTATGGCCAGCCCGTGCCTGCAACCTGCTGAGGGTGCCATTATTCCCTGACTTGCCCTTCGCCAAGGACAACAAACTTGGTGGTAGTGAGCTCTTCCACGCCCATGGGGCCGTAGGCATGCAGCTTTGAGGTGGAGATGCCTATTTCAGCGCCAAGGCCCAGCTGGCCACCGTCGTTGAAGCGGGTGGAAACGTTGACTCCGACCATGCTGGCATCCACGCGGCGGATGAAGCTTTGTGCATGCTGGTAGTTGTTGGTGACAATGATGTCCGTGTGGTTGGAATTATATCTGGTAATATGCTCTATGGCCTCGTCCATGTCCCTGACAACCTTGACTGCCAGGACAAGGTCATGAAACTCCATGCCCAGATCCTCGTCTGTCATGGCTTTGGCATGTTCTCCCAGCAGGGGCAGGGACTTGGGACAGGCATGGAACTCAACACCTGCCTCGCCAAGCTTCTTGCCTATCTCAGGCAGGACGATTTCTGCCATGTCCTGATGGACAAGCAGGCATTCCAGGGCATTGCAGACGCCAGGCCTCTGCACCTTGCCGTTGTAGACAATGTCCACGGCCATGTCAGAATCGGCCGTCTCGTCTATGTAGGCATGGCACACGCCCTTGTAGTGCTTGAGCACAGGCATGGTGGCAGCCTCGGTCACTGCCCTGACCAGGCCCTCTCCGCCGCGCGGGATGATGACGTCGATATACTCGTCCATATGGCAGAGCTCGTTGACTATTGCGTAGTCCTGGCTCTGCACCAGCTGGGCGGCATCGCCTGGCAGGCCTGCCTCTGTCAGGGCCTGCTGCAAGAGGCTGGCAAGATAGCGGTTGGAATTGACCGCAGCACGCCCGCCGCGCAGGATAACGGCATTGCCGGCCTTGAGGCAGAGTATGGCCGCATCCACGGTGACATTGGGCCTTGCTTCGTAAATCATGCAGATGACGCCTAAGGGAATGCGCATTTTGCCGACCAGGATACCGTTGGGGCGCTGCCACTGCCTGTCCATGGCGCCTATGGGATCCGGCATGGAGGCCACGTGCAGGCAGGCTTCGTGCATGTCCTGGATTATGGCAGGAGTAAGCGTCAGCCTGTCCAGCCTGGGCGTATCCAGATCAAGCTTTCTGGCCTCTTCCAGATCCTTTTCATTGACGGCCAGGATGTCCTTGCGGTGATCCATGAGCAGGCGGGCCATGTTCTGCAGAAAGCGGTTTTTTGCCTTTGCCGGAGCGGCAGCCAGCAGGTGCGAGGCGGCCCTGGCTTTTATTCCCATTTCCTGTGTCTGTAGTGCGGGCATGCGTATTCTCCTATTCCCTGATTGCTGATTGGTAGTTGCTGCGGCATAGCCTGAAAAAGCTCGTCTTGTATGCAGGTTGCCTGTTTTCCGGCCCTTTGTCCAGCCTTCGCCAGGCCCGTCGCCATGATGCTTCCGAAGCGGGAATAAGCGGCACAGGGATGCCCGGATGCACGGAGTTTGCCTACAGGGCAAAAGGGAAGTAAAGAACAGTATACTTTGCCTGAGTGCAGTTTCTTGCAAATGCCTCAGGCAGCAATGCATGCTTGTATCACGCGGAGAGGCTTGTGAAGTTCATTTCGTCAGTTTTGTCGTCCCTGCAGCAGGAAGAAGGCCCTGGTGAAAACCCTGGTGAGAGCCTGGGAGAGCACAAGAGGGTCTTTGTCCGTTTCTGCGTCCTGCTGGTTGCGGAAATAGCCTGCTTTTCCCTGCTCTTTCATCTCATCATGCAGTATGAGGGCAGGGACTATTCCTGGATGACCGGCCTGTACTGGACGATGACGGTGATGACCACGCTGGGCTTTGGCGACATTACCTTCTCCTCTGATCTGGGCATGTTTTTTTCCATTGTGGTGCTGCTGGCAGGCATTGTCTTCTTCCTTATCCTGCTGCCCTTTACCTTTATACAGCATCTCTACATTCCCATGATGGAAAAGCAGAAAAAGGGCATGGTCCCAAGGCAGCTGTCCGCAAAGACAAGCGGGCATGTCCTTGTTGTCGGCACCAACCCCATTGCCCTGAACGTGGCGGATACCCTGCAAAGGTACAACATGCAGGCCATCATCCTCTGCGGCGAGATGCAGAGCGCACTGCAGCTCATAGGGCAGGGCTACAGGGTTGCCTTTGGCGAATACGACGACAAGGAAACCTATCTCAAGCTCAGGGCGCAGCAGGCCTCTGCCCTGGTGGTCATGAATACGGACGTTCGCAGTGCCAACATTGTCTTTTCGGCCCATGAAGCAGCTCCGAACCTCTCCATTATTGCCGGCGTGGAACGGCTGGCAGCCAGGGATATCCTGCGCATGGCCGGATGCAGGCACTGCTTCCATTTCTACAGCCTGCTTGGCGAGGCCCTGGCCAGGCGCGTCATTAACCCTGCAGAGCGCGTGAGCCCGCTGGGGCATTTTGGGTCCCTTGTTGTTGCGGAAGCTCCTGTCATGCGCACGCCGCTGGCAGGCAAGACAGTGATCTCAAGCTCCATCCGCAAGGTGTCCGGCGTCAGCGTGGTCGGCGTCTGGAAACGCGGCGTTTTCAGCCTGCCAAGCACCAGTACCGTGTTTGACGAGAGCACAGTGCTTGTGGTCGCTGGAACGGAAGCCCAGATAAAGGCCTTTAACAGCATGCTCAGCAGCCATGACGACAAGGCCCGGGATCAGGCGCATGTCATTATTATAGGCGGCGGCCGTGTCGGGTTAGCCGTTGGCAGAAGCCTGACACGCCGCGGCATCAAGGCCGTCATAGTAGACAGAAAGCCCGACATACAGACCGACAGGATCCCGCTTATATGCGGCGATGCCACCAATCAGTCTGTGATGGAAAAGGCAGGGCTTGCCAGCGCGTCATCCATACTTGTGACAACGCATGATGATGACGCCAATATCTATCTTACCATCTACTGCAGGAGCTTAAGGCCTGATGTGCAGGTTATCAGCCGTGCATCCCTGGACAGGAATATCAACGGCATGCATATGGCAGGAGCGGACCTTGTCCTCTCCCTGGCTTCCCTTGTCAGTGCCACCATCATCAACCTGCTTTCGCCCAACCGCGTCCTCATGCTGAACGAAAGGCTTTCAGTCTTCAGGTATACCATACATGGAAAGCTTGCCGGAAAGAGCCTGATGGAAAGCGGCATCCGCAATGAGACAAAGTGCAGCGTGCTTGCCGTCTACCGGACTGACGGCACATCGTTTATCAACCCCGATGCCTCCCATGTGCTGGCAATGGGGGATGTCATGTACCTCATAGGTGACAATGCTGCCCAGAAGCTCTTTGGCGATGTCTACGGCATAGACAAGGAGACAATGCCGGATGCAGGCTATACGGCACCTGAGTGGAACAAAAT
>CAVLCT010000132.1:0-761 GCA_963661665.1 Bulleidia sp.
GTCCAGGTCCTTGGATCATCAAAATAGCGGAAGTCCGTGGGCCTGATGGTGGAGTGCTGGGCCCCGTAGACAGGCCCTGCATGCTCCCTGTGCACGGCAGCGGTCAGCATGCGCTCCCAGGGGCAGTTTTCCATGGGAAAGGTGTACCAGCGCTGATGCCCTGCCAGATGCACGTAGTTTTCAAGGCCCTTTTGCTGCAGACAGCGCTCAAGGCAGCGCCAGCCGCGGAAGGAAGCGGCATACTCATCTTTAAGCAAAGGCCAGAGATCAAGCTTTGAGCCTGAAAAGTGAAAGGCCCTGCGCGCAGAGGCCTGCACCCGCAGGCTTGCAATGGCAAGGCTGAACCAGCGGCCGACGGATTTGACGATGTCCCCTGAGGTAAGAAATTCCTCAAGATAGCTGAAGGTGACGCCGGAGATGCGGCTTTTTTCAAAGCCTTCTGCCCAGGCCTTGCACTGCTCAAGCGTGCCCTGCGGCGAGGGAAAGCGGATGAAGAGCCAGCGCACTGCAGGCGGAAATCCTGGCTTGGCATCGGCTTCAAGGGCTGTATGGAGGCTTTCCCAGTACCTGGAATGCAATATCCTTTTGGCTGCATCGTCAGTGCTGATGTTGGGGAAGTAGGTGACAATGGTCCCTGTCTCTTCTGCAGAAGGTGCCAGGCAGTCCTGCTGCCTCAAAACAGGCCTTATTTTGAAAAGCCAGTGTGCCAGGCGGGCTGCTGCCTGCAATGGGGCCGGCATCAGGTCATAGACGGTGCGCAG
>CAVLCT010000132.1:849-5104 GCA_963661665.1 Bulleidia sp.
GCCTGCAATGGTGCCGGCATCAGGTCATACACAGTGCGCAGAAGGGACTTTGTATTTTGGGGCCTCATGCTGCAGTGGCTCTTTTTGAACTGCCAGCCATGGGCCTTGCAGAGCTTTCCTACGGCCCTGGCAATGTCAGCATCAAGCCCGGATACCTCAACCAAGGTGGCCCCGTGCGTCACAAGCAACTTTTCCAGGCAGCGCAGGCAGTAGACCTTGTAGAGGGCAGGCGTGACCTTGGGATGGCGTTCATAGAGGGTGGATATCCACCACATGGACAGATCCGACCCGGCACTGAGGCTTTGGGCCAGGGTGGTGCCGCCAGGTACACGATGGAAGGCTGTCTTATAGGCCCAGGCTGCATGCTCGGCCCTCAGTTCCTGGATGGATGCCGCCAGATATTCCGGCAGGGAGATGTCTCCTTCCTGCTGCGTATTCCAGCTGTCATAAAGAATGCGTATGGCGCCGTCCGGTGCCGGAGTGGTATTGTTCGGAGCAGTATTGTTCTGAATACTGTTGTTCTGGGAGACTATGAGAAAGTGCATGGGGGAATTTTCTCCGGGCTAGCGGCTGAAATCCAGGGCAGCTATGGCTTTGGTGTAGGGCGGCCTCAAAAGCCCCTGATCGGTGATGATGCCGGCAATCAGATCGGCAGGGGTAACGTCAAAGGCAAAATTAAAGGCGCCGACACCGTCCGGTGCTGCCTGCTGCCCCAGAGGCCTTGTGACTTCATCCGGGCTGCGTTCCTCTATGGGTATCAGGGAGCCGTCTGCTATGGTCCTGTCTATGGTTGAGACAGGGGCTGCCACGTAGAAGGGGATATTAAAGTGCCTTGCCATGATGGCAACGCCATAAGTGCCGATTTTGTTGGCGGTGTCGCCGTTGGCTGCAATGCGGTCGGCGCCCACAACCACCAGCTGAACCTTGCCCTTGCTCATGAGGCAGGCGCAGCTGTTGTCGCAGGCAAGGGTGACCGGGATGCCGTCCTTATGAAGCTCCCAGCAGGTGAGGCGCGCTCCCTGCAAAAGAGGGCGGGTTTCATCGGCAATGACCGTGATGTTGCGGCCGGCTTCATGGGCTGCCCTGACAACGCCTAAGGCAGTGCCGTATCCGGCCGTGGCCAGGGCCCCAGCATTGCAGTGGGTGAGGATGCAGTCTCCCTCATGTACCAGCTCAAGGGAAGCCTGGCCTATGGCTTTGCAGGAGGCAATGTCTGCCTGCTGTATGATTCTGGCATTGTCTGCAAGCATTGCAAAAAGGCTGTCAGGCGTAGCCTCGGGATGTGCGTGCCAGAGGGCACGCTGGCGCTCTACGGCCCAGGCCAGGTTGACGGCAGTAGGCCTGCTTTTGACAAGCAGATCAAGCTTTTGTGCGAAGCTTTCTGCAAAGCCTGCCTCCTTTCTGCACTCGCTGGCTGCCAGGGCGCAGGCATAGGCCGCAGTGACGCCTATGGCAGGAGCGCCGCGGACAACCATGGTCTGGATGGCATATATGGCATCACTAACCGTATGGCAGAGAAAGCGTTCTTCCCTGGTGGGAAGCAGGCGCTGGTCCAGAAGGTCAAGCACGCGTTCTGAAGCATTGAATCTGATATGGTCTTCCATGCTGAAGATCCTTTAAGTAGCTGCACAGGGCAGGCTGAGGTTGAGTTCTTCTGCCTGCCTGCAAAATAGGCTGCGTTCATCTGCCCGCAAGGGGATAAGCAGAACAGGTCCGCGGCATGGTAGACTGTACGGCAGACAATGGCAAATACTGCCGCAAGCGCCGAGGGCTAAAGCAGATCACACAAGTTTCTTGCAGGCAAAAAAAAGAAACGGTATTACGGTAAGTAACTGACAGAGTGCTTTTTTTATCAAAATTAGGCAGGACAGCCTGTGATTGGCAGCGCCCTGGCAAGGCCAGGGCCTGCTGCCGGAGGAAGACTTTTTATGACGCAAGATACGACAAAACGGCCGCTCTATGTGGGACTTGCCGGCATGGGAACGGTAGGCGGCGGCCTGGTGCAGCTTCTGAAAAAGGATGCAGAAATGATCCGCCGCCGCAGCGGCAGGGAAATCGTTCTGCGCAAGGTACTGGTGCGCAACCTTTCTGCTGACAGGGCAGCCCTGCTGCCGGAGGGATGCGTGCTGACAGGCAATCCTGCCGATCTGACCGACGATCCTGACATAGATGTGGTGGTGGAGCTCATAGGCGGCACCGGCCTTGCCAAGGAGCTGATCTTGAAGGCCCTTGCAAACGGCAAGCACGTGGTCACTGCCAACAAGGCCCTGCTGGCAGAAGACAGCAAGGAGCTCTTTGACCTGGCCCGCAGCAAAAAATGCCTTATGCGCTATGAGGGATCCGTGGCCGGCGCCATACCCATTGTGGAAACCCTGGGCGGGCCCCTGGCCGGCAACCGCATCCTCTCCCTGCACGGCATCCTGAACGGGACCAGCAACTATATCTTGTCAGAAATGACAACCAGAAATATGGATTTTGCCACAGCACTCTCCCAGGCCCAGGAGCTTGGCTATGCCGAGGCAGATCCCACCCTGGACATAGACGGCTTTGATACTGCCCACAAGCTTATCCTGCTTATCCGCCTGGCCTTCGGCCTGGACTATCCCTTTGCCAGCATGCCGGTGAAGGGCATACGCGGCATGGACAGCCGCGACATAGCCATGGCCCGTGAGTTTGGCTACCGCATCAAGCTTGTGGCCATAGCCAAGCTGCACGATGGCGACAGCGAGGATGCCAGGATGGAAGCAGGCGTCTTCCCCATGCTGGTGCACCATTCCCTGCTGCTGGCCAGGGTGGGCGGCGTCTACAACGCCGTGCGCCTTGAAGGCGAGGCCTCAGGCCCGCTCTTTCTGCATGGCCGCGGTGCCGGCGCCCTGCCTACAGCCAGCGTGGTCCTAAGCGACCTTCTCTCCATAGCCCGCGAGGACAGGCCGAACAATACCGGCTTTGCCGGAGACGAGATCCTGCCCACTGCCATTGTGCCGCCAGAGGACTGGCGCTCAGAATTCTACGTGCGTCTTATGGTCCACGACGAGCCCGGCGTTTTGCGCGACATGGCAGGCTGCATGGCAGACGAGGGCATAAGCCTGGCCCAGGTCATACAGAAGGAAAAGGAAGGCAACGTGGTGCAGCTGGTCTTCATGACGCATGAGGCCTCGGCAGAAAGCATGAGCAATGCCCTGCACCGGGTGGCAGAAAAGGGGCTTTTGCAGGCAGAGCCCGTGTACTACCGCATCCTGCAGTAGCCTCTAAAACGTACAAAAAAAGCCGCAGGAACATGCGGCTTTTTTGATCATATACCTTGTGAGAAAAAAGTCCGGAGGAGAAAGACCTATGGAACAGCGCAGGTTTGGAACAGCTGCCCGCTGCGGCATGACCGACATCACAGGCGATGTTGAGCAGTACCTGCATGCCCGTGCGGCAGACGGCATACAGGACGGCTTTGTGTGCATCTACAGCCCGCACACCACCTGTGCCGTCACCATCAACGAAGGCTTTGATCCCGACGTGCAGCGCGATATCAGCACCTTCCTTTCAAAGCTGGTCCCGGAGAACAGCGGCTTCAGGCACAGCGAGGGCAATTCTGACGCACACGTCAAGGTATCCCTCATAGGTGCAAGCTGCCTTGTGCCTGTTATTGGCGGCAGAATTGCGCTGGGACAGTGGCAGAGAGTGTTTCTCTGCGAGTTTGACGGGCCGCGCACCCGCACCCTGTACTTTTCCTTTATCAGGGCAGAATAGGGCTTTTCAGGCTTCCCTGCGGAAGAGGGCCAGGTATTCCTGGTTGCCCTTGGGGCCCTTGATGGCTGCAGGGACGATTTGGAGCAGGCTGAGCCCTAGGACATCTCTGGCAAAGGTGACGACCTTGTCAACAGCCTGCCTGCGCAATTCCTCGCTCCTGACGACACCCCTGTCTGTCTGGCCGGGACCAAGCTCAAACTGCGGCTTCACCAGCGCTGCCACCCAGCCGCCTTTTTTGAGCCACTGCATGCAGGGCTCAAGCACAAGGGTTAATGATATAAAGGAGACGTCTGCCACGACGATATCGACTTCTTCCGGTATCAGATCTGCTTCTGCAGTGCGCAGGTTGACGCCTTCCATGCTGACGACGCGGGTATCATTACGCAGCTTTTCATGCAGCTGGTTGTGGCCCACGTCAACGGCATAGACCCTGCTTGCCCCGCGCTGCAGCAATAGATCGGTAAAGCCGCCGGTGGATGCGCCTGCATCAAGGCAGACAAAGCCTGTGACATCC
>CAVLCT010000133.1:0-4989 GCA_963661665.1 Bulleidia sp.
CAGTCCGTCAAGCCTTTTTTTATCTTTTTTCAAATTTCTTTGAAAAACCTTCAAAAACGGCCTGGCAATCACGAACCAGCTGCGCTTCCGTTTAAGCGGCTTCGTGAGCCCCTTTCGCTTGGCGCAAGTGGAGCTTCTACGCTCCCGTAACCTCACTGTCAACAAATTTTTCCTTTTTCTTCAAAAAAACTTGTCCCGGCCCATGTTTTCCGTTGAGCATGGCCTGCCGACACCTTCTACAGCCTGTCTGCAAGGTCCGGGCATTGTGCTGAAAGACCTTTTAAGATTGCTCTGCGGCTGGTTGCATCAAGCCTTCTTAAGATTTCCCCTATTCTCCCCGCAGCATCGCCTAAGCCTGACTGCGCTATACGCATCATCAGTCCCTTTTCAGCAGGGAAGCCGGCAAGGTATTCTTTTTGTATTATATCCAGCACATCTTTGCGGACCGGTCCCTGGCTGAACATGGCGCACAAAAAATTGACACATTGTTCCCTTGGCAGGCAGGCTAGAACCGAGGCCGCGGACCTGGCATCCAGCATGGCAAGAACAAGTCCTCCCGCCTGCGGGCTTTCTGCCTGCAATTTCATGGCAAGGCTTTCTTCACGTGTTAATTTCCGATCATTGTTATCCCTGTCTGTCATTTTTCTGCCAGAAAATGCATCCGCGTCAAACAAATGACTGTCTTTGCCTTTTCTGCCTCTTTTCCTGACTGCCCAGACAAGGGCAGACACTATCAGGACAGCACAGCCGGCTAGTATCAGATATAATAAGCGCATTCTGCTCTCATCGTTTTGAAAGAGGATAAAGCTGACTGCAATGCTGTCGCCGTCCGGTCCCTTCAGCCCCGCAGCATGGCTGACCAGATTGCAAAGGCGTTCCTGTTCAGCACGTATGCCTTCTGCACTTCCGTTTAAGCCGCTGAGAACGGCAGCATCAATGATAATGGCCACAGTCCTGCCTGATTTTCTTGTCCTGCTGCCGTTTTCGTCAGCTTCGGCATCACCGCAGTGAACCTGCACCACAACATGATCTTCACCATAGACAGGAACCAGCAGTGTACGGATTTTCTTTGCAAGCCTGGCACTGTCCCTGTCGTAGTCAGCATTTTTTTCCGCAATGACCGGTTCTGCCTGGGCTTCCATTAACGTTGCCGGAGAAAGCCACAAAACAACCCTGTAGCTGTCCTGCAAAGGGGAAACGCATGGAAACAGAGACAGTATGAACAGTATTACTGCAAGCCCGGCAGAGCGCAAAAGGAAAGACAAAGTTGAAAAAATCCTGCTACCTTTCCTGCACGCTGTGCCTTTGTTCATATGCTTCTGCCATTCCATTGCCCGTTCCCTCGTATCCGCCGCAAGCCCTGCTGTCTTCTTTTCCGATGACGCCGGCTGTTAAGCGCAGGAAGTCCTGGAAAAACAAAGAAAAGGCCTGCTTTTTGCTTCTGTCTTACAAGCAAAAAACAGGCCAAAACATGTTTCCAGCACAAAAACAGCAACGGACATCTTTTTTGCAGGGAAACAGGCTGTACCGCCTTACTTCCTCTTTTACTTTGCCTTCAGCTGCATTCTGGCCAAGGGAGTTCCCTGTTTCAGCAGGATGACAAAGACCCGGGCACAGCCCGCTGCATCGCTCAGGGCCTCGTGATGATTCAGCCTGAAGTGATAATACGCGCAAAGCGAGTCCAGGCGGTAGTTTGGCAGCTTCAAGGATGCTTTTGCCCCTTTCAGGGTGCAGTAAAATGGCAGATCCGGCTGCCGGCATCCAAAATTCTCGCAGCAGGCTGCAAGGACTGACCTGTCAAAGGGAGCGTTATGGGCAACAAGCCCGTCTGCCCCCTGCATGAACGACACCATACCAGGCCAGACTTCCGGAAATGCCGGTGCCGAACGAAGCATATCCCAGGTAAGTCCGTGTATATCAGTAAAGCGGACATATGGGGACGGAGGCCTGATCAGGCTTTGATAGCCTGCTTT
Organism: Bulleidia sp.; assembly: GCA_963661665.1. Lineage (GTDB taxonomy): Bacteria > Desulfobacterota > Desulfovibrionia > Desulfovibrionales > Desulfovibrionaceae > Desulfovibrio. The sequence goes on from CAVLCT010000133.1 coordinate 1,974, forward strand.
CAGGATACCGTTTTCTATACGGACCATGCCTACGGAGCAGGCGGAATATCTCTCATAGCCGCTGGTCTCAAAATCTATAGCTATGAAACAGGACAAGCCTATTTTGCTCCTTCCTTGCAGGACAAGGCGGCCGCTTCCTTCAGCCTTTCGGCAATATACTTATCCATGGCGGCATTCTCTTCATCATAATTGAAGCAGGCCGCATCCTCTCCGGCAAGGCCCTGGGGGACCCAGTCTCCCAGTTCTTCCGGATCGTTAATCAGATCTGCGTAAAAGCAGACCGACAGCCAGCGCTCAGCCGGATCATCATCGACTACGTCCACCAGGACGAAAAGGTCCCTCTCGGTCTGCCCTGCCCCTTTTGCCCTGACTGAATAGCTTACCCCAGGCCTGCATCGGTACGACAGGCTGACGCCCGGAAGGCCGGACAACAAATCAATATACCCCTGTAGGACGCTCTTGGCTCCCAGCGGGTCAACCTTCCATTCCTTCAAAAATGCTGCATACGATTCCTGTTCGGTCATATCCTTAACTCCTCTGTCTGCCTTCCTGGCTGTATATATAAGGAGACACTGCCAGGGCCTAAGGCCTCCTTTCACTGTGTATTCTTGTCAGAGACACAAAAAAAAGGCAAGCCCGCGTGAATTCTGACAGGCATAACCATCATGAAGGCTGCCCGTGAAGACAGCCTGTGACCAGTGCACAGGCAATTTCTGGTTTTTCCCTATTTGACATACGGCACATTCTCCTTATTCTAAAGCCATATGTGCCCTTAAAATTTCCGCCGCCTTCCCTTTGCAAAAAGAGAAGCAGCCGGCAACACAGTAACAGAAGCCGTATCCGGCACATTCCGGCTTAAACAGGACTTTCCCATGATTGAAATAGTCAGGGCCAAGCTGCATGGCATTCATGTGACAGGATGCGATCTCGCATATCATGGTTCCATCACGCTTGATCCGCTTATCTGCCGCGAGGCAGGCATATATCCCCTTGAATTCGTCTACATCTGGAACAAAAATACAGGTGCACGCATCTCTACCTACGTCATTTACGGCGAGCCTGGATCCCGTTGCTGCATCCTTAACGGCGCAGCCGCCCGCTCCTGCCAGAAAGGCGACACTGTCATCATCTGTGCCTCCGAATACATTGCCGACAAAACGGAACTGTATTCTAAAAGACCTGCTGTCCTGACCTTCAATGACGACAATACCATTGCAGAGAAGCTGGCCTATGAAGTAGTTCCTGCAAAGGAAGGCGGCCAGGACAAGTCCGGCTTTGACATGCACATTGTCCGGGAAAAGTAGGCCCGCCGAATAAGGGCAATACTGCTTCAAAAAATACGTCTGCACCAGACGCTCCATCTGGATATTCCATCAGGATACGTCATGAACAATATGCTTTCCCGCAACATGCTTATCTGGCTCTTTCTGGCCCTGGGGGCTCTTATGCTCTTTGCGCCAGGGCAGGAGGCCAGGCAGCCGTCCATTTCATACAGCGAACTGATGGACAGGGTAGATCAGGGGCAGGTTTCCTCGGTTATCATACAGGGAAACGAACTGACTGCCATCGACAGCAGCGGCAGCAAGTCATACAGCTTTGCACCCAAGGATCCCTCAATGCTCTCCCATCTTCTGGGCAAGAACGTCGAGGTCAAGGCAGAGCCCCTGGAAGAGCAGCCATGGTATATGACAATGCTCATGTCTGCTGTCCCCATGCTCATCCTGCTTGTCATCTGGGTGTACGCCATGCGCAACATGAGCGGCATGGGCGGGGGCCGCATGTCAATCGGCCGTTCCAGGCACAGGGTGCTCAGCGAAAAGGACTCCAAGCAGAAGGTTACCTTTGCTGATGTGGCCGGCGTGGACGAAGCCAAGGACGAATTGCGCGAGATAGTGGAATTTCTGTCCAATCCCAGGAAATTCACCCGCCTGGGATGCCGTATTCCCAAAGGTTGCCTTCTGGTCGGCCCTCCAGGCACAGGCAAGACCCTGCTGGCACGTGCAGTGGCCGGCGAGGCCGGCGTGCCTTTCTTCTCCATTTCAGGATCTGATTTCGTGGAAATGTTTGTCGGCGTTGGCGCATCGCGTGTGCGCGACCTTTTTGAACAGAGCAAAAAGAACGCACCCTGCATCATCTTTGTCGATGAAATTGACGCTGTCGGCCGCAGGCGCGGAGCTGGTCTTGGCGGCGGGCACGACGAGCGCGAACAGACGCTCAACCAGCTTCTTGTGGAAATGGACGGCTTTGAAGCCAATGAAGGCGTCATCATCCTGGCTGCCACTAACAGGCCCGACGTGCTGGATCCGGCGCTGTTGCGCCCCGGTCGCTTTGACAGACAGGTGGTCGTGCCTACCCCTGACTTGAAAGGCCGCAGGGAAATCCTCAAGGTGCATACAGGAAAAATCCCCCTGGGCAATGATATAAATCTGGATACCCTGGCCAGCGGCACTCCGGGCTTTTCCGGAGCAGATCTTGAAAACCTCGTCAATGAGGCATCCCTGCAGGCTGCAAGGTCCAACAAGAAAGTGGTAACCATGCAGGAATTTGAGTACGCCAAGGACAAAATCCTCATGGGGCGCGAGCGCAAGTCGCTTATTCTGTCCGAGGAGGAAAAAAAGATTACTGCCTACCATGAAGCAGGACACGCCCTGGCTGCCAGGCTGCTCCCGGATTCCGATCCGGTCCACAAGGTCAGCATCATCCCCAGAGGCAGGGCACTGGGCGTTACCATGCAGCTGCCAGGAGAGGACCGCCACAATTATGTGAGGTCGTGGTTGCGCAACAATCTGGTTATTCTCCTAGGCGGCCGTGTGGCTGAGGAAATCATTTTCAGGAATGTCACAACCGGCGCCTCCAACGACATTGAGCGCGTGACAAAGATGGCCCGCAGAATGGTCTGTGAATGGGGCATGAGCGACAAGATGGGCACAGTCCTCATAGGGGAAAAGAACCAGGAAGTCTTCATTGGCCGCGAATGGGTCCAGAACAGGAACTACAGCGAAAAGACAGCCAGGGC
>CAVLCT010000134.1:0-4922 GCA_963661665.1 Bulleidia sp.
TCATACGAAAAAGAGCAATAAATGAACGAAAATCAAGGTTGCTTTCAAGAGCGTTTTCTAGTGCATCAAATGGATGTACTGCTGGCTTAAACTCTCTGAGTCGTTCAGGGATTTCTAGAGCAGTCCTGTTAGTCGGATAAGAAACTACAAGGGGAAAGTTTTTCTCAAAAGGAAAAATACTATTTTTTAATTCAGTGTAAAGTTTTAAAATTGGACAATTTTCTTCATTTATGTCGTTAAAATTACCAGACAAGTTTTCAAAAGAATGAGATTGCAGAAACTTTTCACTGTATAAATATTCTGCAAGAATGTAAGACTCATCATGTTTGCATTTTATTTTTCCTGAAAGCTCAGTCTTATTATTGTTAATATCATTATTTTTTGCATTTAGTCTTTCAGATGTTATACTTCTGCATTGGGAAATCATAAGCGTGATAAAGTTGAGGATAGCCGTTTTCCCCACGCCGTTGTTGCCAGTGAAGACATTCAGCCGCTCATGAAGATTCAGGGAAAAATCAGGAAGATCTCTGAAATTCTTGCCTTCGACAGTCTGGATAAGCATATGTCCTTCCTTTTTGCGCATTAGCATGTGGTATAATGGTATGTCATGACCTGTAGAGAGTAGGGTATATTGCCTCATAAGGGCAATATATGGAGGCGGAAAAACGTTGTTTTGAGTCGTGATTTTTTCTACAGTCCTGATAGAGGAGGGGAAGTCTGTTATGCCGCCAACGGTATTGTCGTGAGGAGCAGTAGTGCCTGGTCATGGGGTTCAGACGTGCCCTTTTGTTTTTCCAGCCGGGCAGTGTCGGTGCTGTCCAGTCTGTACAGGTAACAGAAGACCGGGATTCAGGCAGGAATGCCTGTTTTCGCAATGAGGATGCAGCTTGTTTGCACAAGGAACAAAAGGAGTGAAGAGAATGTCAGTTTCTGAAAGCAGGCATTATGAGCTTTTGAGGCAGGATCCCGAATACCAGCAATGCCGGACACTCTGGCAGCAGCGTTTTGGCGATGTGCGAAATGTGTTTTTTGACGGGAAAGTCCTGCGCAACGCCTACTGCCCTGACTGCCGCTACTGCTGCGGACCGCAGATCGGCTGTGATCCCTTCCCCATGGCTCTTCTGGACAGCCAGCTGTCCGAAAAGACAGAAGAGGATTTTTACCTGATGGATGCGCATACAGCTTCATTAGACGAGCGCGGATGCAAGTCCATAACGCCGCAAGGCTGTCGTCTTAAGAACGAGCAGCGTCCTGTGGCCTGCAATTTGTTTCCCTTTGTGCTGGCAGACATGCAACTCTATCTCTATGAATGCTGTCCTGCTGCCATGTTTCTGCCAAGAGAAGAACTGACCAGGCTGGGAAAGGAAGTAGCTTCCTACCTTGCCTCGCTGCCTCTCGGCGATGTTGAGCGCATTTCCATTCATCTGCCGGACGCAGACCTTGAACGGGACTACCTTGATCTGAATATGGATCTTGGTGCCTGCTTCAGGGAAAAATAGCCGTATTCCGCCAGGGCCAGGGAACGAGCTTGACGAAAGAGGAAGGGATCTTACCTTTCATTACTGAAAGTATTCGTCCCCTGCGTAAGTGACAGGCAGACGGAAGAACTCTCTGGGCTTTTGGACAAGATGTCGCCTGGCTAGGCAATCCGGTCAGGTAACGGAAATATATGGATGAGCTGAATATGGAAGAGAACGTACAAGAACAGGAAAACGGTGCCCGCATGAGCGGAGGCCAGGAGATGCCTGACGGAGCCGTGGAAATCCCTGTAGAAATAGTGACAGACAAGGAAGAGGCTGAACCTGAGGACTGCTGTCCTGAAAATGATTCTCAGGAAGAAGACAGCCAGGACCTTGGCGAGGCTGACGATCAGCCTGAAGAAATTCCGGATGACGCAGAGCAGCAGGAAGAATCAGACCAGGCCGGACAGGAGCAGCCCGGGCCGTCCGAACAGCAGGGCCAGAAAGGATCCTCCTGGCGCTGGCCCTGGCAGAAGGGAGACAAGCAGTCAGGCAGTGCAGAGCCTACGGTGGAGTCTCTGATGGCTGAGCTTGAGAGCGTCAAGACAGCCTGCACCGAGCAGCTGAAGGCCGCTGATGAAAAGATAAAAAGCATACAGATGCGCAGCCTGGCAGATTTTGAGAATTACAAAAAACGCCTGGCCCGCGAACACGACGAGCATCTCAAGTATGCTGCAGAAAAGGTCATGAAGGACCTTCTGCCTACTCTGGACAACCTGGAACTGGCCATAAACTACGGTTCCAAGGACGAGGCCTGTGCCAACATGATGCAGGGCGTGCAGATGACCCAGAAGCTTTTGCTGGACACCGTGGCAAAACACGGCCTGACCAGGGTAGGGCAGGAAGGGGAGCCTTTTGATCCTGCAAAGCATGAGGCAATTGGCTGCGAAGCCCGTGAAGAATATGAGCCTGAAACAGTGGCCAGGGTCCTGCAGAGCGGCTATGACCTGTCCGGACGCCTGCTTCGTCCCGCCAAGGTCATGGTAAACCGCCCGTAACAAAATACGATTAGAAGACCGTCTCTCTCTTGAGACAAAAGAAGACCATGAGCGCACATTCAGCCCGTGGTCTTTTTTTGTGCCTGTGATTAGGGGCTGTCCGTCATTTGCGCCTGGTGCCAGCCGTGTGCCGCCTTCCCCCGGGAAAGGTTCCTTGCAGGCTGCGCAGGCGGCTTGCAGAGGGCATTTTCTGACTTTGTGCTCTTATTCACATTGTTCTTTCTGTATTGTGCTATTGTTCACATGAATATTTGTTGCATTTGTATCTTTTTAGATAACCTTTGTGAAGTTTTTATCACGGAAGAAAAAGAAAAAGTAGTAAAGAAAAAATGAAAAATGCTTGCTCTTTTTTTTCTGATGGTGTAGATACGTACATAAGGCATCCCTTTCACCATATTAAAGAGATGTTGTATCAGAAAGCTGGCTATTACTGTATAATAGCTTAACTACTTTGTAGTAGAAGGAGTTGTCATGAGCTTCGAATTGAAAAATATGCATATGGGCCAGGTCACATCTTTCTTTATTCCCAGCCAGACCCTGGTCGGCCGCAACTGTGCCAAGGAAATCCCCAGCCGTCTGCGGGCTATCGGCGGCCAGCATCCCCTGGTGGTGACCGATAACGGCATCAAGGCCTGCGGTGTCCTGAAGCAGGTGACGGACATCCTGGACGAAGCCGGCATCAAGTACTCCATCTATCATGATACAGTGCCCAATCCCACTGATCATAATGTGGAAGACGCCATGAAGGTGTACACAGCGGAAAAGTGTGACAGCCTTATTTCCATCGGTGGCGGTTCCTCTCATGACTGTGCCAAGGGTGTCGGGTTTGTCGCTTCCAATGGCGGCCGTATCCACGACTACGAAGGCATAGACAAATCAACCCATCCCTTCCCGCCCTACATTGCCGTTAATACCACTGCCGGTACCGCTTCTGAGATGACCCGTTTCTGCATCATCACAGATACCTCCCGCAAGGTTAAGATGGCCATCGTTGACTGGCGCTGCACTCCCAGCGTTGCCATTGACGACCCCGTCCTGATGATGGGCATGCCGCCCCGCCTTACTGCCGCCACCGGCATGGATGCCCTGACGCACGCTGTGGAAGCCTATGTCTCCACAGCTGCTACCCCCATGACCGATGCCTGCGCAGAAAAGTCCATGGAGTACATTAACCGCTACCTGCGCCGCGCCGTGGCAAACGGAAATGACGCCGAGGCCCGCGAAGGCATGTGCTACGCACAGTACCTGGCCGGCATGGCATTCAACAATGCTTCCCTTGGCCACGTGCACGCCATGGCCCATCAGCTTGGCGGCTTCTACAACCTGCCCCACGGCGAATGCAACGCCATCCTGCTGCCCTACGTCTGCGAATACAACCGTATTTCCAGCCGCCGCCGCTTCGGACGCATTGCCTCCCTGCTGGGCGAGCTGACCAAGGGCAAGACAGCAGATGAAGCTTCCCGCCTCGCTATTGCTGCCATCCGCACCCTGTCCCAGGATGTGGACATCCCTGCCAGCATCTCTGAATGTGCTGCCCACTACGGCGTCAAGGTTGACAAGAAGGATATCCCCATCATGACCGCCAACGCCCAGAAGGACGCCTGCGGCCTGACCAACCCCCGCAAGATGACCGATGCTGCCGTGTCCGCCATCTACGAGAAGGCCTTCTAAGAAAGATTGTTATCACTGAGCCCGGGAATCATCCCGCAGGCTGAACATATTAAAGGGCAGACGGATATTCCGCCTGCCCTTTTCGCTGTCCTTTTGAGTTTTGCAGGAGCTCTTTCTTGGTTCATGCAATGCGGAAAGGGGACAGCGATGAGAATTTTATGAAGAAATATTCCATATAACGGAATATATGTCGGGTACTTTCAGATCAGGACCTCAGTACAGCAGAACAGGATGGCATGCAGCAGTTCCTGCAAGCAGCCGGCAAGGACGTGCCTGCTACTGTTCTTCCGCCTGGGGACAGGTAATGCTCGTCTGAGGCTTGCATCAGGCATATGTATTTCCAGTGTGTATGGCTGATGGAAGCCCTGAATCGGCTGAGGGGCAAAACACACAGTATCATTGACTAAAAAGTCAAAAGGGAACTATCTATATCGCATTGGGTTGTGGCATTTATTTGCGGTGAAGTAGCAAACGGCAAAACGGGCTATATGGAAAAATATCCATGTTTCCGATTGTCGGGGGAAAAGATTTGCAGTGCTGTTAAAGAATTCGCTTTGGCTGTCTTGGAAGATAACAATGGCTTGTTTTTATGGGTTTAGTAAAAAAATAGAATGTTAAAAAAATAATAATAAAATAGGGCTATAACATATGAAAATTACCAAGAGAGAACTCAAATTCGATTTGGTGCTTGATGGTGAGAAGATAAACTCACTGGATGAGTTACGTGAGCATC
>CAVLCT010000135.1:0-4876 GCA_963661665.1 Bulleidia sp.
CCGGTTCAGGTGGTTCTGGTGATTCCGGTTCCGGTGGCTCCGGCGACTCCGGTTCAGGTGGCTCCGGCGACTCCGGTTCAGGTGGCTCAGGTGACTCCGGTTCAGGTGGTTCTGGTGATTCCGGTTCCGGTGGCTCCGGCGACTCCGGTTCAGGTGGCTCCGGCGACTCCGGTTCAGGTGGCTCAGGTGACTCCGGTTCAGGTGGTTCTGGTGATTCCGGTTCCGGTGGCTCCGGCGACTCCGGTTCCGGTGGCTCAGGTGATTCCGGTTCCGGTGGCTCCGGCTCCGACAGCTCCGGTGATTCCGGATCCAGCAGAGGTAATCCTGGCATCAAGGCTTTAGCTGAGGGTGCCGCTGCAGGGCTTGCCCTTGTCAATGAGTCGGCCAATGCTACCATAAATCTTCTGCGTGATTTCTCCCTGCCAGAAGGCTCAATCACGCCATTTGTGCATGTTCAGGCTTCTTCCATGCGCCATGAAACAGGCTCAAGCATCAATGTCAGTTCTGTTTCCCTTATAGCAGGCCTTGGCACTGGTATTGAGACCGGTGCCGGCAAGCTGAGCGCCGGTGCCTTCTTTGAATACGGCAAGGGCTCTTATACGACGAACAACTCCTTTGACAGCCGTTCCGACATCGACGGCGACGGCAACTCCTGGTACATGGGTGGCGGCATCCTGGCCAAGATGGAGTTTTTGCAGACTGGCCCCGGCCACTTCTACCTGGAAGGATCTGCCCATATGGGCACGCTGCATAACGAATACGACAGCAACGATCTGTTTATTGACTCCGGTAGGGCCGTCAGCTTTGACATGGACAGCCCCTACTACAGCCTGCATGGCGGCTTAGGGTACGTCTGGAATATTGCTGAAGATCATGACCTTGATATCTACGGCAAGTACATCTGGACCCGTGTGCAGGGTACGGACGACACCCTGGCTTCATCGTACAAGTTTGAATACGACGACATGGATTCCAACAGGGTCCGCTTCGGCGTGAGATACACCTACAAGGGCTCTGAGCGCTTCAAGCCTTATGTGGGTGCAGCCTTTGAGCATGAGTTCTCCGGCTCCTGCTCGTCCACTGCCTACGGGCATCCCGTGGCAGCTCCCAGCTTTGAGGGCAGCTCAGGCATGGGTGAACTTGGTCTCATGATGAAGCCGTCTGAAGAACTGCCTCTTTCCATCAACCTTGGCGTACAGGGCTATGTGGGACAGAAGCAGGGCGTGTCCGGCAGCTGCAATTTCATGTATGAATTTTAGCTCATAACAAAAGCCCGTTCCCGTTAAGGGTACAGGCATAAGACAAGGCCTCCTTTTCCTTGCAAAGCCTTAAGTGCCGGCAACGGCATGCATGGGCAGCAGGGGAAGGGAGGCCTTTTTTTGTTGTCTGGTCTTCTTGATGGCTTTTGTGAATCGGTGATGAACTATTGCAGTGCACAGGACAGCCGTTCCTTTTGCCGATGCTTGTGCAGGAGGACGGAGCATCATTTTTTGCAGTGGCAAAGTTTTGCGGGGCAGCCCTCCTCAAGATCCAGGGCAAGTGCAGACACAGGGAAACCGCAAAATAATAATTATTCTTGAAAGTGCTTGCGTTTATTCTCCTTTCACGTATCGTTAAACAAAATCCGGTTTTGTATAGTTCTGCATATTGTTGTTTTTCGTTACGAAACAGACTTTTGACCCATGATATTTTTGGGGGTGACAGGTGGTTGCTGAAGGAGAATACAATGATCTTCAAGAATACAGCGTGTCTTGCCACATTGTTTTTGCCTTGTACTCTTGTGGTCCCTGATGCGTATAGTGCTCCTGATGACTACGTACTCGATGCACGCGAGGCAGGAAACCAGGAAGTATTCAACGCCTCTGAGAAAGCTGAGTACAGCAAGGTTGTCATGGGGCAGGCCATTTCAGAAGATGGTACTGAGAGTGAGCTTAAGGCCAGCAACAACAGCGCCACGTTTAACAGCGGCGTCAATGTGCAAAGCGAAGTCCTGGGCGGCAAGGCAGTCTATCAGATTTCAAGCTATCTTACAGGAATAACTGTAGAGGCAGATAGCAATACAATTATCTTTGCCGCAGACAGCCGCTTTAAGTCTGCTGATGGTGCTTCCGCTGACCGCTATATTTATGGCGGCAAAGTCAGTATTGGCGACGATACTACTGTTACGGTAAATGGCACGTTTACAGCCAGTAAGAACAAGGTTGACATTCAGGAAGGGGCTGTGTTTGGTGCGGCAGGGAAAATAACGATAGTTGGCGGCTCATCGAGCAACGAGGGGCCCGGCAGCTGCAATGTCTATTCTCAGCAAAATATAGTAACAATCAACGGTTCTGCCTTTGAGGGCTCTGCTGAGGCTCCCCTTGAGTTTGAGCTCATCTCAGCCGGCGTGTCTTCTGCAAATAACGGAAAGGCTGTGGCAGGATCGGAATATGAATCGGAGTCGTATAAAGAGCGGGGGAATACCCTGACCATTACCAGCCTGGACAATGCTGTCATCGGCAGGGTCTCTGTTGCTGAAGCCACATCTGCTGGCGGAAGCTCTGTTGCCATCTACAACAGCGGCACTTTGGAATTTGGTGATAACGTCCTGGCGGAAACAGTATATGGCGCCTATGCAAAAGGACTGAGTGCAACTGCTGTGTACAATACCTTGTCTCTGTCAGGCGGATGCGCAGAGGTTGTGACTGGTGCTTATGCAGAAGGCAGCTCAGCAAGTGCTTCCCATAACACAGGCAGGCTTCTTGCTGTACAGCTCAATGATTTTGACAATGATGCTGCAACAGCTGGCGAGTTTTACGGCGGCAAGGCCACAGCCTCTTCCGGCTATGGTTCGGCCATAGCACTGAACAACCGCTTCACGATAGAAGGAGGAAGTTTTAACAGAGCCTTTGGCGGCCAGGCTGTATCAGCCTATGGCAGCAGCACTGTGACAGCAGAGAGCAACATCCTGGCCCTGACTAATGTTACTGCCGGCCAGAATTCTTCTTCTGATTCTTCATCCGATTCTTCTTCAGCTCAGCCGTATGACGGGTGCCTCTATGGCGGATATGCCAGCAATACAGCCTCTGACACTGGCGCTGATACCGGACCAGCCATCGCAAAGGCAACCGCAGGAAGCAACAGGCTGTATCTCAGCGGAGGCTCGTACCTGGGCAATATTTATGGCGGCTATGCCAGGTCTGGTAGTGAAGCCGAAGCCGGCCGCAACTGGGTTTATGTGAATTATGCCCTGCAAAATGCGGATGACTATAACTCCTTTGCTCCTTCTGAGTCGGAAATCTCCTTCGAGGCTTTGTACGGCGGCTACGCAGAAGGCCTTACTGCAACTGCCAGCAGCAACGAGATAACCCTGTATAAAGTAACAGGGGCAGGGGCAGAAATTTATGGTGGCCAGGCAAGAGCCTCTGTCGCAACGACATACCATAACAGTGTTGTCATGCAGGGCGGCTCTTATGATGGCAGAATCTATGGCGGTTATGCAGAAGGCAGCAGCCAGGCAGACGCCAGCAGCAACAAGATTTCCATGACCGGCGTGACAGCGACCGGGGCAGAAATTTATGGCGGCCGGGCTGTTTTTACTTCTTCTTATGGCCTGGCGACGGCATCTGACAACAGCCTGGATCTGTATGGCGGCTCCTACAATGGCAGTCTCTATGGCGGCTATGCTGAGGCCGCGCAGGGCAGTGCCAAGGCAGAAAGTAACAAGATAAACCTGCACCTGGCAGACAGCCAGTCTCCCAATTTTAACGGTACTGCTGTTCTTTGCGGCGGCTTTGCATCTGGCTACTATTTAAGCAGCAGCTCTGGCAACAGCCTGAACTTCTATGAAGTGAAGGGCATGAAGGCCGGTAATATAGAGAATTTCTCCCGTCTCTATTACGAATATCAGACAATGTATGCCGGTGACACTATTTTGACGCTGACAGGAGGCGAAGCAACTTTTATCCCTGATGCAGAAGTGGAGATCAGTCTTGTCAGCCTTTTGGGTGAGGACGGTACAGGTGAATTCAAGGCTGGCAATGAGGTCGTTCTCCTGGAAAATGCAAATACCATTGACATTGGCGATAAATATAACGACGGCATACAAGTTACAGGTGTTACTGGCGTGTCCCTTGAGTATACTGACCTGGTTCTCAAGCAGACTGAGGACAAGACAAAGATTATTCTGACACGTATTGGGGATGAAGCCGACTCCGAAAGTGACACTTCAGAGGACGACAATGTCGATGATACCGATCCTATCGACATAGACGATCCCCCTTCTGACGCCGATGCCGGTGGTGACTCTGGCACAACTGGCACTGATACAGACGAAGATGCTGATTCCAGCAGGAATGGTGGTACCAGAGTTAATCCTGGCACCAAGGCCGTAGCTGAGGGTGCCCTGTCAGGTCTTGCCCTTGTCAATGAATCCGCCAATGCTGCCATAGAGCTGCTGCGTGATTTCTCCATGGCATCGGGGTCTGTCACGCCCTTTGTGCATGTGCAGGCTTCCTCCATGCGCCATGAGACAGGCTCAAGCATCAATGTCAGTGCTGTTTCCCTTATCGCAGGTCTTGGCACAGGCATTGAGACCGGTGCCGGAACCTTAAGCGTCGGAGCCTTCTTTGAATACGGCAAGGGCTCGTATACAACCCATAATTCCTTCGACAGCTGTTCCGACATCGACGGTGACGGCAATGCCTGGTACATGGGCGGCGGCATCCTGGCCAAGATGGAGTTTGAAAATACCGGCCCGGGCCACTTCTACCTTGAAGGATCTGCCCACATGGGCACCTTGCATAACGAATACGACAGCAATGACCTCATTCAGAAGGTAACCGGCGAGGTTGCCAAATTTGACATGGACAGCCCCTACTACAGCCTGCATGGCGGC
>CAVLCT010000136.1:0-4770 GCA_963661665.1 Bulleidia sp.
CTCCTTCTGGCACCGCTTCCGGTCAGAGCGGAGATAACCGTAACTGTTGCCAACGGCTCATCGCTTGAGATCAGCTATCTCTATATGGACAGCGGCAAGAGCGGTATGGGCTCATCCATGAACCTTGTCCCGGGCAACAAAATCAACATGAATGACGGCGATGCTTCTGCCCTCAGGGAACTCAAAATATATGCCGGCACAAAATGCTACACCTTTGAATCCCTGAATCTTCAGGGACCAAAGCAGCTTGTGCGCTTTGAGCTGGCTGAAGACGGAACCCCGCTGCTTGTCACAGGAGACAAGGCACGGCCTGACGCACAAAAAGAAAGCTTTGATGCCGAGGCCGGCCCCATAAACAGCAACGACCACGCTAAAAAACGCTGTCCCGAAGTCCTGGCAGCCTGGCTGGAAGCTAATCCCGGCTGTGAGGCCGAATGGACAGGCAACTGGGCGACTACCGTTCCTGGCGAGATGAGCGTCTGCAATATCAGGATCAAAAAGGCACCTTCCAAGACAGAGCACAGTACTGGCACAATCAGAGGCAAAGCCTCTCCAATGGTTCCCGACGGCACGGAAGCCGTCGAATTTTCCAGGGTGACATCAGCCGGCACCATAGCGGCCTTGCGCACAGCAAACATCACAGAAGCCCCGCATCCCTTCCAAAATGAGTTCTTCCTGCCTGTGACCTTTGCCAAAACAACCTGGCTTGCCAGAATCAGCCCCGAAAACAGTGGGGAATACTTTGCCAGGTCTGCTGACGCATGCCCCGTCCGCAGCGTCACGCTCCGTGCCGTTACCAGTGAAAACGATCTTAAGAATACTCTTCTTGCCCTGTCCTCTGCAGGATACCGCCCCTGGTTTGCCTATGTGAAGGAAGGGGAGAAAATGGATATCAGGGATGCTGAAAGCTTCTGGGACAAGTCAGAAGCCACGCAGTCTGATGCCGAGGAAACCATGGCTGAGACCAGTGCAGCCATCTATAACATGAGCGAGCCGGCAAGCCTGGATGCACTCTACATCCCTGCCCAAAACTGGGACGAGGCAGTGGCAGGGGCAAATCCGGCTGTCCCTGTCTTCAGGCTGCATATTACCTCCGGGAAAAACATCTCCCTGATCTGGATGGCCAACGGATCCATGCTTATCGAGTCGTGCCGTGAATAGAATGATGCACAAAGCACTGGCAATCGGCACAGCGGCAACAGCCTGCGCCGCCCTGATCTGGGTCACAGGCGTCCTGCTGGTGACACGCCAGACAGATCTGCTACTGGTTCTCATGTCCCTGGCAGCGGCCATGGCCGTCTGCCTTATCATATATGCCAAAAGGAAGGGACGGCGGGCGCTTTTTGCCATTGCCCTTATATGCCTGGCGCTGGCTGCTGTCCTTGGTCTTCTGGCCCTGGCTGATATAATCGAACCGGAAGCTTTCTCCTGTCTGGAGCATACAATATGAAAAAACACCTTTTCTTCTTGCGCATCATTGTGTGCATGCTTTTAGCCTGCCTCGTCCCTTATTTGGGAGAGGCATATGCCGCAGATAATGACGCTGCCAGGGCAGGCAGTTGCACCATTGTTTCCGGAGGGCAAACCTACAGGCCTTCAGGCTGCCTCATCAAAAAGGGGAAGGATGACAATCTCAGCTGGCTTGTCATAGAGAGAAAGAACGGCCACCCCCTTCTGGAAGAAATTCTTACCATATCAGTAGTCGAAATGAGCCCCGGAACTGCCGAGGTAAGCGGACTGACAAAGGGCGGCATCAATTCCCGCTGGGGAGAAGCCAGATTTGACGGGAAATGCTGGAATGGCGATGATTTCCGCATCTGTACCGACTAAGAACACGGGATTACACAACACAAGGGAGGATACATGAGCTGGCTTATTTTGGCGGCAGCAGTCCTGGCAGCGGCTGTCCTTTGGTATATTTGGACCATGAACCGCTTTGCCAGGCTTCTGGTAAAAATCAAGGAAGCCGATTCCGGTATCGAGGTGGCGCTCACCATGCGTTTCGATACCCTGACAAAGATGCTGGATGTTACCAAGGCTTACGCAAAGCATGAGGCAGAGACTTTAGGCAAAATAGTGACAATGCGCCAGGGAATGAGCATGACGCAGCGTATTGAGGCAGACAGCCAGATGGATGCCCTGCACGGAAGAATCAATGTCCTTGCCGAGGCCTATCCCGAACTGCGTTCCAGCGACAATTTCAAGGCATTGCAGACCTCCATCGGAGACGTCGAGGAACAGCTGCAGGCGGCAAGGCGCATCTACAATATGAATGTTTCCCAGTTCAACCAGATGCTTGTGACCTGGCCCGACAGCATCGTCGGCCGTATGCGCGGTCATGTGCAGCAGGAATTCTTCAGGCAGGATCCTCAAAAAAAGCAGGATGTCTCCATGGACTTTTCCTCTGGCGGCAGTTCCCGACAGCAGTAATGCCCCGGCAGGACAAAAAAATGGAAAAGAGCACCCTGAAAACCATACAGGCTTGTTTTGCTGTTCTGGTTCTCTCCGCCTTCTGCCTTGTCTCCTTAGCCCAGAAGTCCTTTGCTGCCCCCAACTGGATTGAGATATCCTACAGCAAGCCGAATCTTCAGTTTGTCGGCAAGGATATCAGCAAGCCTGGCTACCTGGCCCTGAGGGTTATGGTGCGCCATAAGAACATCAGCAGGTATGGCGAAGTTGTTACTGCCATCTATGACAAAAAGCTCAAGGTATCTTATTTAATGGACAGATATGTCCCAAATAACGCCAGGAATGAATGTACGGTCCAGGTTCAGTCAAGTAACGTCAGCAAAATTCATCTGTACCCCGGGCAACAGGTCACGCTACACTACCTTATTCCGATCACGCAGAAAGGAAAAATCACTAATAACTGGCGCTGGCTCAACGAAAAAATACTTTCAGACTACAAGGCCGGAAGGCTGGACGACATCTTTAAGGAAAGAAAGTACTCTTATGAGTACCAGATAAAGAAAGAGAAACAAGCACTGCACGGTCCTGCACTACCTTATTCCGATCACGCAGAAAGGAAAGATTACCAATAACGGGCGCTGGCTTAACGAAAAAATCCTTTCAGTCTACCAAGACGGAAGGGTGGACGACCTCTTTAAAAATAGAAAGTACCCTTATGAGTACCAGATAAAGAAAGAAAAATAAGCACATGGACTTGCCCGGAAGCCTTATGTGCAGCTGAAAAAGACAAAGCCTCCGGTCTAGTGAAGTCTTAATGACTCCTGAACAGGAGGTCTTTAAACAAAAGACCATGTCTGACATCTTTTTTATCATCGTTGCCTTTGTCTGCGAGTTTGTCGGCCCTGTCCTGCTTCTCGGACTCCTGATCTGGCTCACCCACGGATTTGTCCGGATTTGGCGTACAAAGAAGAGCCTGAGTGCTGCAAAGGGTGATGATTCCGCTCTCAGGATGGAGCATACCCGTCTTCTGGCAGGCCTGGCTTCATTCTTGGGCTGGGCAGCATTTCCTGTTGTCCTGGCTGCAGCCATGGCAATGGAAGTGGAACCGCAAATGGCACTGATCTTTTCAGGCATTTGCGGCGCAGCCGCCCTGTACTGCTCACATTGCCTGAAAAGCCGCTACAGCCTGGACTTCAAGGAAAAACTGGTCCGGACAGAGCTGGAAAAGGTCTTTGACAATCTTTCCTACAAGCCTAAAGCAGACATCAGAAATACGCCCCTGCTGTCACAGGGCATCCTTGCCCCCTTCAGCACAATCCGCTGCAACGACCTGATTGCTGCCAGCTATCACGGCACTGACTTTATGCAGTGCGACATCCGCATCCAGGATACAGAAGAAGTTGTCTCTGCAGGCGAAGACGACAGTGGAAACAGTGATGAAACCGGTACAGGTGAACGATGCGAGACTGTGTCAGACCTGTTTCAGGGAAGGCTCATGCGTTTTGCTATAAACACGTCTGTCAGAGGCCCAATCCAGGTCATACGGTACGATTTCAGTGCAGACAGCCTGCTTCAGAAACAATGGCAGCGTGTGGAAACTGAGCTTGCGGCCTTTGAGGAGCGCTTCAGGGTTTATGCACAAGATCCTCTTGATGCTATGCGCATCATGACGCCGCAGATGATCGAGGCCATATACTATCTTGATCAAAAGCTCGATGTTCCTCTGCTGTTCCATTTTGAAAACGGCGAGATGTTTGTCTTCATAGCTCAGGCCCGTGACGCTTTTGAAGTCTCAGGCGGAAAAACGCTGCTGGAAGAAAAGGAACTGCTTAAGAAAGATATCGCCCTTGTCACCGGATTCCTGGACACCATGTACTTCAAGGGAAGAAAGACAGCGGCTCACAGCGAAGGAAAAGCGGAGGAGACAGAAAGGACAGCAGAGACTTCCGGCGGTGCCCTTGATGCTTTTTCCCCAACAGGCACCTTGGCCGGTCTGCGAACCCAGATGCATGGCCCCATGCTGCTGCTCTGCCAGGCCGCTTTCTGGCTGCCCGTGGCCGTATGGGGCATGTCTGTGGCCTATGCCTTCCTCTGCCTGCCTGACGGAATAGCCCTTTCCTTCAGCTTCGCAGACGGCATGGCTGAACTTACAGACTCATGCAGCACTCTTGCCTACTGCTCTATCGGAGCCTTGTTTGTCCTGCCATCAGCCTTTCTTGCGGGGAGTTCGCTTGCCTGCGCCCTGAATGCGCTTCTTCTGGGCAGAGGACGAGGCATGAGCCTCACAGGTCGCCTTGTTCAGACGGTCAGATACCTTTTTCTGGCCATATTTACCGGCATTCCCCTGTGGCTGCACCTGTT
>CAVLCT010000137.1:0-4713 GCA_963661665.1 Bulleidia sp.
CCTCTTCCTGAAATTTCTGATGCTTGAAGCGCAGTTTCATTGGTTTTCTCCGGTTTCCTTATCTCCGTATTGTCAGGTAGTCGGCTGTCCGCATTGTATGCCAGATTTCTGCTGTCTGGCCGGAAGAGTTTCATACACTCTATTTCGCCAATTCGTCAGACACTGTCTGACGAATTGGGTGTTGCGAGTAAACCAGATACCTGGCTCATGTCTTTCCTGCCTAGAGCACCTTTATCTCTGTATCCGGAGCCGTGTTCTTGAAGATTTCCATGATATTGATTTTGGAAGGACTGCTCGCAAAGCAGCTGTCACGGAAGACAGCCCGCAGGGGCTGCATCCGGGCTATGGCCTTGAACACACTGTCTGGTACGTTTTTGTCAAAGCAGGCGATAAGATCGCCATCATTG
Source organism: Bulleidia sp. (assembly GCA_963661665.1). Classification (GTDB taxonomy): domain Bacteria; phylum Desulfobacterota; class Desulfovibrionia; order Desulfovibrionales; family Desulfovibrionaceae; genus Desulfovibrio. The sequence goes on from CAVLCT010000137.1 coordinate 408, forward strand.
TAGTTATGGACGGTGCGACCTTCAATCTGCTCTGACTTGTACGGCAGGGAAAGGGGGAGGCCCCAGTCAGTCAGGCAGCCGAAGAGGAGGTCCAGATCGGAGCGGTCTTCCTTGATGTTGGATTCAAGGTCGGTGAGCATGTCCTGAGTGTACTCGGCAGGCTTGTAGTAGACGTCCTTCATGTTGGTGCTGTCGATTTTCAGGACGCGGAAGCCACCGTCAAAGTGGGCGTCGGGGTGCTCTTCGGCTATCTTCTTTGCGGCACGGCGGATGCGTTCCTTGCCGATTTCACAGATGTTTGAGTAGCCGGCATTATAGGCTGTACTATTTTTATCTGTTGTTTCAGGAAGTTGTACAACAACAAACTTGCAATGTTTATCTTTTTCAACATTATATTGCATGAGAGCATGTGCTGTTGTGCCTGATCCTGAAAAGAAATCTATGATAATGGAGTCTTCTTTTAAATTAGCTAATGTTAGAAGGCGTAACAAAAGCCTTACAGGTTTGGGCCCATCAAAAACACCAGCATTCATAATGGCCGTTACTTCTTTTGCACCTTCTTGACTGTGGCCAACCTCTTTATAAAACATAATTGATGTAGGAGCCATTCCATCATGTTTGAGCTCTGTCAAGAACCTCTTTATGCAAGGCACACTGTTTCCATCTGCACCAAAATATATTCTATTATCTTGGAGTCTCTCTAAAAATGAATTTTTAGAGAGACTCCAGCAGCGGCCAGCTGGAGGCTCTATTACTCTCCCTGAAGGGGTGGTAATAGGGTAATCGCATGCGGGAGTATAAGTTTTTACAGACATATCACTCGGTTTCCAAACGCCACGCGGATCATTGTCTGGATTTTGATAACGCGCATTTGCTTCTTCAGTTCGTGGTAGCCTGCCAATCACAAATTGCGTTATGTCTTTTGCAAACATTAAAACATAGTCATGGCTGTTTGAAATGAATTTTGCATCGTTTTTCGGTGAGTATGCTCTTTCCCAAATCAACTGTGCTACAAAATTTTGACCGCCAAGTACTTCATCAGCAATTTTCTTCAAGTTTTCCTGTTCATTATCATCAATACTGATGAAGATTACACCATCATCACTCAGCAGATTCCTTGCCAGCAACAGCCTTGAATACATCATGCTACACCAGTCAGAGTGGAACCTGCCATTGCTGTCCGTGTTCCTGAACATACGGTTGCCGTCTTCATCGTACACGCCGTATTCTTCATCGTACTCGTCGGGAGCCATCTTAAAGTCATCCCTGTATATGAAGTCGTTCCCGGTATTGTACGGCGGATCGATGTAGATCATCTTCACCTTGTTGAGATAGCTCTCCTGCAAGAGCTTCAGCACTTCAAGGTTGTCCCCTTCAATGTACAGGTTCTCCGTCTCATCCCAGTTCACTGATTCTTCCAGGCAGGGGCGCAGCGTCTTGCGGATAGGGGTGCTGGCTTCCACGATTGATGCCTTCTTGCCAACCCAGGTAAACTCATAGGCTTCATCTCCATCAGCCACGTCATGGGAGAGCATCTGGTGCAGCAGGTCAAAGTTGACGGCCTTCTTCGGGTTCCCGTCAGCATCCTTTGTCTCGGTGATGCAGTTTGGGAAAAGATTGGCGATTTTGTCTATGTTCTTTGCCGTCATGTCAACGGATTCCATGCGCAGTTTGTCCATCTTAGTGTCTCTCCTAATTTTTTATCGCCCGATCGGACTTAATATTGTTATTTTTAAGGATGTTCCAGATTGTTGACCGTTGTATATTCTCAAGTTCCTTAAACCCTTCTTCCAGACAGTGCTGTCTCACATATTCTGTAAGGGATGTAATAGTCCATTGCTGTGTCTGATATACAGAAGAGCTATTTTCTTGATTGTTGCAAGCAAGTGAAATCACCCATGATTGTGCATTATTAGTTATGCTTTTGGGTCTTCCTGATCTTGGTAATTCTTTAAGAGCTTCCTGTACTCCTAAGGATACCCATTTCTTCAGAATGTTAATGATTGAAGGCTTGGACAGTCCTGTTTCTTCTCTGATTGCATCGTTGGTTTTGCCATCAGCGCAGGCTAAAATTACCCTGGCACGTGTAACAAGCCGTTGTTCAGCAGAAGGCGAGTGAACAATGGATTCAAGGTAGGAACGATCCTCATGAGAGAGTTCTTGTACGAATTTTCGCAGGCGTGCCATATCATATTCCTTGTGAGTTCATTGGCTTTTCCGGCTTCTTATCCCCTTCTGTGGTTACTATCATTGCCTCATTCCTGCAATCTGACTAATGGCGTACAAAGGAAGATTGGTCAGCCAGTCCTCTTCTTTGTAGTCTGCCATGGAAGTACGGATGCAGACCTCGGGCTCATATTTTTCACGGTATGTTTTCAGGCTTTTGGCTTTCAGATTGACCTCTGCCCTCACCTCAACAGGGATAACCCTTGAGCCTGTATCGGCAACAAAGTCAATTTCGCAGGAACCCCTGTCATTTGTGTAGTAGGAGATATGCAGATTTTCAAGGGGGATCAGCTGCTGGCAGACATATTGCTCCGTAAGAGCGCCTTTGAATTCAGTAAAGAGCCTGTTCCCGTCAAGCAAGGTGCGCTGGCTTAATCCGGCCATGCAGCCAAGGAGCCCGACATCTGCCATAAAGAGCTTGAAAGCCTTCAAGTCTTCATATGCACGCAGAGGCATGCCGCATGTGTTTACCCTGCTCACTTTATGCAGGAGGCCGCAGTCGCAAAGCCACATGATTGCGGCTTCGTATTCCTTTGCACGGGAGCCTTCACGCAGAAGGCCGTAGACAAATTTTTTGTTTTTCCTGGCCAGCTGTGTGGGAACGCTGTTCCACACCAGCCGAATTTTGGGAACAATGCTGTTGGGGGCGTGTTTGGAGAAGTCCTGTTCGTAAGCGGCAATAATATCCTTTTGAATATCGCGGACTTTGTTAAAATCCCTGTTTTCCGCAAAACTTTGCACAGCTTCTGGCATGCCGCCAACAAAATAATAAAGCTTCAGCGCATCAATAAAAGTCTGCCTGAAACTTGTAATCATCTGGAAGTCCTTTCTTTCAAGCAGTTCGGCTAACTGTTCCTTTCCTGTTGCCTTCAGGAACTCTGTAAATGAGAGAGGATACAGTTGCAAAAAGTTTACCTCGCCTACGGGGAAGGATGTACCTTGATGTAAGTCAATGCCTGGAAATGAGCCTGTACAGACAATGTGATATTGTGGTGCCTCCTCGCAGAAGTATTTCAGGGACGCCATTGCTCCTGAAACTTCCTGTATCTCATCAAATATGAGCAAGGTGTTGTCGGGATCTATTTTGTGTCCTGCATATATCTCCATTCCCATAACCAGGCGCTCTGTATTGAGGTTTCCGGCAAACAGCTCCATCAGCTGGCGATTGGAGTCAAAATTGATATAGACGGTTTCGTTGTACGCCACCCTGCCAAATTCCTTCATCAGCCATGTTTTGCCAACCTGGCGGGCACCTTTGATAAGCAAAGGCTTGCGGTTGCGGTCCTGTTTCCATTTCAGCAGTTTTTCAATAGTCTCGCGGTACATAGGTATGTCTCCTACATTTTTTATAAGTAAAATATAGACTAAATATACAAAAAATACAACGAATATTGAAATAAATATACGGTTTATATGTCGATTAACAAATGAAAGCTTTCTGATTTCCTAAAATGCTGATTTGCATCAATGTTCTGCTTATTTTCTCGGTTTGTTGTCCTATAGGGCTTGATCCTCGTTCATTTCCTTATTGTGTATAGGCTAAAGTAAGCCTTTCCCAGCACCATGTACCCGTTTGAGACAAGTTTGCCTGGACAGCTCTCATTGGATGTTGGATGTGCAACTTTTCTAAAACAAAAAAGAGCCACATCTCAAGCAGTTAAGCTGTGTGATGTGGCCGATATATGCAGGTTCTTTGTTTGCTCTGGCTATAGGACAAAAGCGTGAAGTCCTTGCTTAAACAGTCTCCACGTCTGCCTTCCTCAGTCTGGTGTTCCGCTGAAAACCAGAAACTATCAGGCAGGCTGAGCAGCCTGACCAGAGCAATCGGTACCTGGCATAAGTTTGATCCGGTCAATAACGGACTGCAGCGACGGAGCCTGGGTGGCAAACATCGCAAATTTTGTGATGGCATCTGAGTCAGAAGAATTTTCGATATAGGCAGTCACTGAATCAGGAAGAGCGCCGAAGCGGTTTTTCAGCAAATCCAGCAAAAGCAGGTCTCTGCCTTCCACTCTGCCTTCTTCCCTGCCTTCTTCCCTGCCTTCCTCCCTGCCTTCCTCTCTATATTGTTCTTTCCACT
>CAVLCT010000138.1:0-4623 GCA_963661665.1 Bulleidia sp.
ATATCAACTTCTACTCCCTGAAAGAATACCTGGCCCCATTTACAAAAGACAGGCGCCTGTTTGACCACACCTGGGATACGGATCACTGGAACGGCAATGCGCTTGCCCTAGCCTATCCCTATATGGCCGGCATCCTTGCCAGGGATAACCCGATATTTGAACCTGTCCCTGCATCTGACTATTACGCAGTAACAATTGAAAACAAGCATTTTTTCCCGTATGGCTGGGAAAAGAGCCCCTTCATTACACTGAAGAAAACGGACAACATAACCTGCTTTGAGGCTCCGAAACACATGCAAAGCTGGGTATACAACAAGACCTGCGTCAACAAGTCAAAAACAAAAGGCTCCCTGCTCTTTTTCTCAGATTCATACTTTGGGGCAACACATGGTTCAAACGCTGTAACGCCCTTTGTGCATAACGTCCGCCTCTACAATCACCGCCACTACTATCTGAACAAAGGAGATACAACACAGTCCTTTCTTGAACGGTCCATCAAGGAATATCATCCGGACGCCGTCATTGAGGAATTTGTTGAGCGTTCCTCATCGCAATATATCTGCAACGAAGCCATTTTCAGAATACTGGGCGACACCTGGCTTGGCAATGACGGCTGGACGCTTGATCCGTCATTTTCTCCGGATGACTGCCTGCAGTCAGAATGCTCGCTGGAAAAAGATACAGGGCGCGATACCCTGCTACTTGAAGGCACTGGCAACAATCCTGAACTGACGCTCAAAAAGACAGTAACTGCGGACGACTTTGGCAGAATTGCCCTCATGATGAACGTGACAGTATCAGAGGATACGCAGGCAAGGCTCTTCTGGACAAATCCAGGGGAAGAATTCAGCCAGCTGAAAAATTCGGCTTTTAAGCTCAAAAAAGGAGCCAATCTGATAAGCCAGGTTATCTGGCTTGCTCCGCATGAAAAAGTACAGCTGCGATTCAATCCCGCCATAAAGAAAAACAGCACCTGCCGCTTTAACCGCATACCCTATCTCGATGCCCTCAGGGCAAGGATGAAAGCCCGTGGTCTTTAGTTCTGTTACCTTCCTCCTGGTCTTCTTGCCGGTGGCTCTTATCCTCTATTATGGCACAGCGTATCTTTTCTCCGGAAAACTGCGCTGTACCCTTCTGAACAGCCTCCTTATTGTGCTGAGCCTCTTCTTCTACGCCTGGGGAGAGCCTTCCTATCTTGTGCTTCTCATAGGCTCAATGCTGTTCAATTTCTTCTTTGCCCTGGCCATAGAAGTCAACCGTGGCAGCAAAAATGCCGCACTGTGGTTTTTCTGCAGCGTAGCAGCCAATATACTCTTTCTCATCTATTTCAAATATATCAACTTTTTGCTGTCTACAGCTTTAATCAGCACCATTGTGGGCACAATGCCAGGCTGGCTGAGACCGCCTGCGGACTTCCATGTAGCCCTGCCTCTGGGCATTTCCTTCTATACCTTCCAGGCAATCAGCTACCTTGCCGATGTCTACAAAGGTACGACAAGGGTTTCCGGCAGTCTTATCCGGTTTGGCTGCTACCTGACCATGTTTCCGCAGCTTGTTGCCGGCCCCATTGTCCGCTATGACTCAATAGCCAGGGAGCTTGAGTCGCGCAACCTCTCGCTCACAGGCTTTGCAGATGGCGCGAGACGCTTCATATACGGCCTTGCCAAGAAGATGCTCATAGCAGACACCTTCGGGCGCGTTGCCGATGCCGCCTTCTCTGTCCCCAATCAGGAAGTCTCCCTCCTTGTGGCCTGGGCAGGCATGATCGCCTATACCTTCCAGATCTATTTTGACTTCTCAGGCTACTCTGACATGGCCATAGGCCTTGGCAGGATGTTTGGCTTCACCTATCCCGAAAATTTCAACTACCCCTATGTGTCAAAAAGCATACGCGAATTCTGGCGGCGCTGGCATATGACCCTGTCAGGCTGGTTCAGGGACTACGTCTACATTCCCTTGGGCGGCAACCGCAAGGGAACAGCCATCACCTGCTGTAACCTTCTGATTGTCTTTGCCCTGTGCGGCTTCTGGCATGGGGCCAACTGGGTCTTTCTTCTGTGGGGGCTGTACCACGGCCTCTTTCTTGTGCTTGAGCGCTTCGGCAAAAACTTTCCGGGAAAAATGCCCACTTTTCTGGCGCACATCTATACCATGTCCGTCATTATGGTTGGCTGGCTTCTTTTCCGCTCAGCCTCAGTCAGCCAGTTCCAGGCTTTTCTCCTGGGCCTTGCGGGACAGAATCCCTTCACGCCGCAGACGTTCAAGGTCTGCCTGGAACTATTTGCAGGGGATGTCTATATTGCCTTTGTGCTGGCTGTCCTCTTGTCAGGTCCGTCCTTCCCTGCTCTTGAAAAAAAGCTGGCTGCCTTTGGAGAAGCGTCAAGGACAAGGTACTGCCTGGCTGAATCGCTGAAATACGCCTGGCCGCTCCTCCTGCTTGCCCTATGCATGCTTCCGCTCTTCGGAGCAACCTACAATGCCTTTATCTACTTCAGGTTTTAGACCGGTCAGGGCCGATTCAGGCGTAGCAGAGCGTCCTGGCAAAGGGGAGAACCGCCTGGCAGAACTGTTTTTCGGTCATCTTTGAAGCATCATAGGTCAGAAGGGCTGAGCCTGCTACGTGATTAAGCGTGCAGGATATTCCCCTGGCCTGAAGCACTCGCCTGACAGAAGCAAGACCCTTTGCATTGTGAAGGGCAGGATGACGTACCCGCACCCTGCCTGCCACAAAGCTCTTGGTGCTCTCAGCAAACGTATGCATGGCAAGCTGGTTTTCACAGGCCAGGCGCTCTGCTTCGGACATGGGCATCTTCTTCGGCAATGTGCCCTGTGCCTTCTTTGTCATAATCTTTGCCGCTTCATGCCAGCAGGCATTGCGCAGCTTCCTGCTGCTGGCAATGGCACAGCCGCATGGCAGAGGCTCGCGCAGGCGCATTTCCTTTACTACTTTGAGATAATACTCGCTGATGCTGCCGTCCACAGGAAGGACAACCGGAGCCCCTGCAAGCACCCTGCCGCCCTTTCTGGTGCCTGTATTGGCGACATCAAAGCCTGTTATGCCTGCCATAAGGGAAGCCGTCATGCTGGCTACTGTCTGAGCCCCGCAGGATCCTGTCAGAAGAGTACGCACAAGGCCTGCCCCGATCACGCTGCTGTAGGGAGCAAGAAGGTCTGCCAGCTTCATACGCTTTTCCTCCGGCAAAAAGAATGAACAGCGCAGGACGAAGACAGCGGCAACAGCAGAATACGGTTGCCTGGTGCAGCCGCAAGGTCCTGCGTATACACAGTCTGCGTGCAACGTGCTGTCATAAAAAGGCTTCTCCTGCACAATGTCCGAGGGCATAATCAAGGCATTATTGAAAATGCAGTTCAATTTTTACGGAATTTAGTGCACAGGGTCAAGCAATAAGAAGAATTGTCAGCAAAATGCCACAATTATGACGCATCAGACTTATTGCGCGGCAGACACAGAACACAAAACAAATTTTTATTCACAAATATCTTGCAATTACTATATATATAGGATAGTAAGTCCGTTTGTGCCACACTTACAGGTGGAACATATATTATTCTGTCTTTACCATGCCGTAGCAATCATCAGCGCCCTTCCTATTCTGCTTCAAAGGCGCATCCCAAAAGGATTTCGCAGCCTGCCTGCACATAAATCCTCACCAGGCATCCGGAAAGCGCAGGACATTGTACCAGCCTTCAATTTTTTTCTACATACAGGGAGGAAATCCAATGAGCAAAGAGTGTGCATTCTGCGGCAAAACCCCGCAGGTTGGCAATCTGGTCAGCCATTCCAACATCAAAACAAAGCGTCGTTTTAACCCCAACCTGCAGCGCGTGCGTCATCAGTTTGCCGATGGCACCGTTGCTACCCTGAACGTCTGCACCCGTTGCCTGCGTTCCGGCTGTGTTGTGAAGCCCGTTGCCGGCAAGTAACAACCAATCCTTAAAAGAATTCAGCTTAAGGCGTCCGCAATGGTAATTGTGGGCGCCTTTTGTATTTCCTTTAAGCCGGCTCATGGGAGAAAAAAGAACTCAAAAAAAAGAGGGAGCCCCAGAATGCCGGCGGCCCCCTCCCTGATTTGTCTGATATGGTTACTACTGCTTTGCGGCACCCTTGCGGCCTATGCAGAAATAGGCAAAGCCGCGCCTGGCCATGGCTGAAGGTTCATAGAGGTTGCGGCCGTCAAACACGATAGGTGCCGTCAGAAGACCCTTCACGCGCTCAAAATCAGGATTGCGGAACTGGTTCCACTCAGTGACCACGCACAGGGCATCGGCTTTTTCGCAGGCTTCATACTGATCGGCGACTATGCTGACCAGCTTGTTGTCTGCAAGGATGCGGCGGCCGTTCTCAGCGGCAACAGGATCATAGGCCACGATACGCATGCCCTTGGCTGTCAGTTCCCTGATGATATCAAGGGAGGCAGCCTCGCGCATATCATCCGTGTTGGACTTGAAGGCCAGGCCCCACATGGCCAGCGTCCTGCCATTCACGCCGCCCTGGGGCTCATAGTAGTTTTCAATAATATGGGCCAGGTGCACCTTCTGACGGACATTCACGTCATTGACTGCGGAAAGCAGGGGTGTTTCCATGCCAAAATCCCTGGCTGT
>CAVLCT010000139.1:0-4588 GCA_963661665.1 Bulleidia sp.
AGTTGGTGAGCGTTTTGAACGGCTTTGCTAAACAGCTGAAGCAGACGGTGAATGGTATGAAGTGACTTTTTATTCCGAAATCAGGTGCATCTGCACAGTTTGTCGGAATGAGAGGGGCTTCATATATTGACCTATCTAGGAGCCAATGTATATTCTATTCCGAGATTAGGTGCATATGCACTATTTTTCGGAATAATAAAGCTCTGTACATTGACCACAACAATAAAATTCAGGGTTACTCTGTTCCGAAATCAGGTGCACCTGCACAAGATTTCGGAATGGAGGACTATGATGGAAATCAGACGCGATATTTATCTGGACAAGTTGATCCGGAAGAAGAAAAACGGGCTGATAAAAGTGGTAACAGGTGTAAGAAGATGCGGAAAATCCTATCTGCTGTTACGTCTTTTTCATGATCATCTGACAGAAAGCGGCATTCCTGACGACCATATCATCGAGATAGCACTGGACGACCTTGACAATATAGCATTGCGTGACCCTTATGCTGTTCTAAAATTCATAAAGAAGAAAATAAGGGACAAGCAAGATTATTATATCATTCTTGACGAGATCCAGTACATAAACAAATTTGAAGAGGTTCTTAACAGCCTGTTGCACATTAGCAATGTGGATGTTTATGTAACGGGCAGCAATTCAAAATTCCTTTCATCTGATGTGATTACTGAATTCCGTGGGCGAGGCGATGAGATTCATCTTTATCCTTTAAGTTTTTCTGAATTCATGTCTGTGTATCAGGGAGCTGAAGATAAAGCATTGGATAACTATCTTGTTTATGGCGGTCTGCCGTTTACTCTGACAATGAAAGAACCAGAAGAGAAGATAGAATATCTTATTTCCTTGTTTCAAAAAGATTATATCTCTGATATTGTTGAACGTCACCCTGTCAGGAATAAAGCAGAGTTTGATGATTTTGTGGATGTTCTTGCTTCTGAGATAGGAAGTTACACAAGTATGAATAAGCTTGTGCGGACTTTCAAAAGTGTAAAGAACAAGAGCATCAGTGATAAGACAATAAAAACTTATACAGACTATCTGATAGATTCGTTTCTCATAAGCAGGGCAGAGCGTTATGACATCAAAGGGAAAAAATACATTGGGAGATTTTCAAAGTATTATTTTGAAGATACAGGATTAAGAAATGCAAGAATAGGGTTCAGCAAAATTGAAGTAGCGCATCTGATGGAAAACGTTATCTACAATGAACTGAAAGTCCGCGGATTTCATGTTGATGCTGGTATGGTTGAGCATTATGAAACAAAAGCTGACGGAAAACGTGGAAAGAAACAGCTGGAAGTTGATTTTATTGCTACAAAATTCAGCGAGAAGTACTATATACAATCGGCTTATTCTCTCTTAGACACAGAAAAAATACATCAGAAACAACGCAGCCTTTCAACCATTCATGATTCATTCAGAAAAATAATAGTTGTCGGAGACAACATTAATGTGCGTCGTGATAATGACGGAATTAATACAATCGGTCTGAAAAATTTTTTGCTGGATAAGAATAGTATGAAACTGTAACCAGCAACAAGTTACAGACCTTGTCATTTAAGGGCATCGGTTTTCACGGACCGGTGCCCTTTTGTGACACAAGGCTGTTCTGCCTCCCTGGCAGTAGTAGATTCCCAGAAAGCCAAAGTTCAGAGGCTGGCTACAGCAGGGAATTCTCCTTTGCCAGCTGCTCTATCCGGGCCGGTGACAGAGAAGTGCACAGCTGTATTTGTTCCAGGGAGAAGCTGTTTTTTAGCATTGTAACAGCAATTTCCTCCCTCGCTTCCAGCCTGCCTTCCTCCATGGCTTTTTCATAAACATCAGCCACAGGAGAATCATCCCCCTGAATATCCTTCTGTGTGCTGAGAGTATTATGGCGTACTTTCACTGCCTTGTTTGTATCTTTTTTTGTCTGTGTTTTTGCTTTTTTTATTTCCTCTTTTTTTTGCTTTTGCTGTGCATTCCACTCGTCAATAGGGATCATGTCTTTAACATCATCGTCTTTGTTTAGTAAAACACCAAGAGCCTTAGAATCAAGGCATATAGTCTGCTTCTTTTCATTGCTGTACTGGACCTTGCGCTCCATGACATACCATATACCGCCGTATTTTTGCTGCTTTACGAGGTGGGTACGGATGGGGGGATTGGGGTTGCGCGGCCTGCTCATATGGAAGATCTCCTGGATGTACAGCTTAATGTAAAACTATGTTCTTAATACCTTGATACGTGGAATGCTGTAAAGAACTTGCCGTAGCTTTTTTGTTTTGCATGCCTGACACAGTACATCCCCAGAAAGCCAAAGTTTAGAGGCTGGTTACAGCAGGGAATTTCCCTTTGCTATCTGTTCTATCTGTTCCGGTGACAGGGAAGTGCACATCTGTATTTGTTCCAGGGAAAAGTTGTTTTTTAGCATTGCAACAGCAATTTCTTCTTTTGTATCCTGTCTTCCTTTTTCATAAACAGCAGCCTTTTCCTCAATGCTCAGAGGCTTATGGACTGCTTTGTTCTCCGTATCATTTATTGTCTTGATTTTGGCTTTTTTATTTTCCTCTCTTTCTTGTTTTTTCTGTTCATTCCATTCATCAATAGGGATCATGTCTTTGTAGTCATCTTCTTTGTTTTTCAAAATTCCTATGACATTTGAATCAAGAACTATATTTGTATGTTTTTCATGGCTGTATTGCACCTTGCGTTCTATAACATACCATACTGTATCTTTTGTCTTTTTATTTTTGACAAGCTGGGTACGAACCGGTGGATTGGGATTGCGTGGTTTGCCCATATGGATGACCTCCTGAGGGTATAAATTAATGTTAAGCTATATCCTTAATACCTGAATAAAGTTAATGATGGCAATGGTCTGCCTTAACGTTTCTGGTATAAATTGAGATTGCAGAAATTTGCCAGCTGTCCGTTATTGAGCCCCTCCCGCAAACTGCGGTGTGGTCAGACAATCAGTACCTGCCTGCACTCTTTCTGGAAACCAAAGTCATGGGGGCTCAGTACAGCGCTGTATGCGCCTGCATTGGGGAAGACAAGAAGGTTGCCTGGCACAATGTCCGGCAGGACAACATCTCTGGCAACGCAGTCCTGGGCAGTGCACAATGTGCCGCACAGGGTGACAGGCCTTGCCGGAGCAGGGGTGCCGTATACTTCAGGGAGCAGAATGCCTGGTCCTCCCCACAAAGGCTCGCACGGGCCCTTTGCGGCAGCAGGCATGCCTTCCGTGAAATCATCCATGAGTCGGGCCAGCGCCGGACGAAAGAAATGGTTCAGCAGGCCTTCTGCGATGACAAAGGTGGTGCCGCGACTTTCCTTGACATCCAGGATACGGCTGACAAATGAGCCTGCCTGTCCCACAAGGTAGCGCCCGCTCTCAAGAAAGAGCTGCACGCCAGGACAGAGCTTAAGCAGGTCCTTTGCCAGTGCCGAACATGTCCTGCCTGTGCCTTCAAGGGAAAGTTCTTCTTCCGCCTGATAGGGAATGCCGAATCCGCCGCCAAAATTGATATAGCGCAGCTGAAATCCAAGCTCCGTGTGCAGAAGCCGGGCAATGGCGGCTGTATGGGAGAAGACAGAGGAAAGCGTCTCCGCATCGAGGACCTGGCTTCTCATATAGACATGCAGTCCTGTTAAGCGGATGTTTTTTAAGGAGGCAAGCCATCTGGCCCTTGCCGGAAGCTCTTCCTCCGGAACGCCGAACTTGTCGGGCACTGCATTGAGAATGGCTGGCCTTGTGCCTTGACCCAGGCTTATGGCAGGGCTGACCCGTATGCCTGCATCAAGGACTATGCCCTTTTCTGCGCAAATACTGTTGATAAGTTCCAGCTCAGACCAGGAGTCGGCAAATACAAGGCTTTTGCCAAGGGATGATTCTATTTCCTGCCTTGTCTTGCCAGGTGCTGAATAGACTATACGGTTATATGGCTTGTCAGTTGCGCATGCGGCAAGGACTTCTTTGCCTGAACAGCAGTCAAAGCCAAATCCCAGCCCTGCAAGAAGGCGGCAGATGCCTGGCAGGGGATTGCATTTCATGGAGTACAGCAGGGCAAAGTCAGGAAATGCCTTTTGCAACCGTAATGCCTGCCTGCGGATGACAGATGTCTTGTAGACGTAGAGGGGAGTGCCGTACCGGGCGGCAAGTTCTTCATATGCGTCAGATTGTCTTTCCTTCGTCATGCTTACTGGCTCCATTCCTGATACAAGGGCATACTTGCGTAGTGCGTGATGTCATGGTGCCAGTAATATGGATGTATGGCAATAATATCCGGCTTTTTGACCATTTATGGATGTCAAAAAAAATAAAAAATAAGCGGCCGTTCAGGGTCTCTGGGACATGCCTTTGCTGTAGGGGGCCGGTCAGTTATTTCTCATTTTGGAAACAACTGGTCCTTTATCAATGCCGCGATTTTCAATTCTGTCAATTACATCACACATAGTACGTGGTACTCCTTGTGGGGCATCTGGCTGATACGCATCCAGAATCCGGTGGCATGGATGTTTTTGTTCATGTGAGCCGTGACAGGCAAGCGGCATGGTCGTGTGGAACAACAAGGGAGGGGAGCATCAAAAG
>CAVLCT010000140.1:0-4550 GCA_963661665.1 Bulleidia sp.
CATGACTTCTTAGCTTTGCAGTTAATTCTATGCTTATCGACAGTCTATCATGAAGAGAGTACAGCTTATGAAGATTCATAAATGACCATAAATTGATTTTTTTTAGGTCATCTAACGTATTAATGCCATATTTTTTCAGCTCTTTATAAAGTAATTCGTATTTCTCTGATTCAAAAAACTTGTAAAACTCTATCGAATTTTCGTCTGTTTTACTTTTCTTTTCAAAAGAAACGGACGAATAATTTTCTTGTCGGTCTATATTTCTCATACTATTCACAGCCTGCCAAATCCTTGGCATCCCGCTTATCAAAAGGACTTTTGCTACCATATTGCATTGCTGCATTCAGTTCTTCTGTGTTCATGCCACAGCCGTCATCCAGAATTGCAACGTAGCCGCCATCCGCCGGAAAGAAAAAGATATCCACGTTTTTTGCGGATGCCGCAATGCTGTTATCAATAATGTCTGCAACAGCAGCCTCCAGGGAATACCCGATTGCCCTGGTAGATTCTATCAGGGTTGGCGCATAAGGAGGCAAATCTATGGTTTTCATAAAAGAAATCCTTCCTAAGGGTGCGGGAGACCATAAGCAGAGGGTGTTGTGTAGTTAAAAGGGATTGGGAGAATACACCCACGCTTCTGTTTCCTTATCAGATTTTAACAAGTCTTGTCACTCCCTTTATCCGTCTAATCCACCTACTACACTGAACCACCTCTTCCCTCTCTCCGCCCATCCGTCTTCCCTTATTTTTACAAAACAACCAATCATCTTCTTGACACTTCAATCTAACAGGACTAGTCTTTTCCCAGTTCAGGCTAAATACCCCTGCCACAAGCTGTCTCCCGACATTAGTCACCGGCCACCGTACCCGGCAGTACCACATTGTGTCCCCACGGAGACCTCTCAGCAAACTTGGTCAATTTTCTTCTTGACACTTCAATCTAAGTGGACTAATCTCTGCCCCATCCCGACATAACACACTTGGACAGCTGTCCCCTGACGTTGGTCACCGGCACCTTCCAGCAAAACCCATTCCCCTTTAACATCCTTCAGGCAAAACACTCTCAGAGCAGAGCCCCTCTTGCACGGCTCACCAAAACTTTCTTCAAAAAATTTAATTTTTCTTCTTGACACACCAATAAAAGCAATCTACATTCCTTTCACGCAGGGACAGAAAGCCCCACAAGTCACCTCTCCCCTGCAGCACATATCACAGCCAGAACGGCACCCTATTGAAACCAGAGCCGCCATAAACGGCATTCATAAACCCAGCAAGGAGGACAGACCATGCGTGCGCATTCTGCCTTATTTCACAACAAAGAGTTCACCCCAAAGCCTCTTTTTCTACTCCTGACCCTTCTTTTCTGCTTCTTTGTCTCAGCCTGCGCAACACATAAAGCACCTTCCTCTTCTCCTGCCGGCACCCTGGTAGACAAAAGCCTGCACGAGGCAGCCGGCAAGATACGCGCAGACCTGGCTCTTCTCACAGGATCCGCACAGCAGCACGACTCAACTCCTCCCGCAAAAACCCTGTCTTCTCCCATGACATTGCGCTTTGAAGGGCCTCTGACGCAGGCATTAGAAAAGATCTGCGCAAGTTCAGGATTCAGGCTGTCCGTCGTGGGCAAGCCCAAGACTCCGCCCACCATTGTGCACATAGCGGCAGAAAAGACGCCCATCATCTCCATTCTGCGCGACATAGGCATGCAGACAAAGAGCAATGAGCTTTTGCGCATCATAGAAGAGGCAGGCTTAATAGAGCTTGTCTACCTGGAAGAAGACAAAAAGCCCCTGCCTCCGGCAGCATTGTTGTAAAGAAACCCTAAAACCCCCAATCCTTGCCCCAAAATACAGGCAGGGGCACGCCTGAAAAGCACTTCAAAAGAGTACGTCTATGAAACAGTCCCATAAAGCGGACAGAACTGGCCTGCATACGGGCCTTTCCTGCCCCTGCCATCTCCAATTTTCCCCTATACACAAGGCTGCACACACAGTCCCCAAAATTCTCCTGGCAGGCCTCTTAATTGTTTCACAACCCGCAACATCATTCTGCAAGGATTCTGGCTCCCAGGACGCAGAAACAGCCAGCCTTTCCGCTTCCGTGGCAACTTCCGGGTCCGCCACCGCATCAGCTTTCCAGACAGAGGAATACATTGCCCCTGGCTACCCCTGCGGCAAGGACGAGCAGGTCTTTGCAGGCTTAAGCGGACAGGAGGAACCTAAAGCACAAGGTGCCTTCCGTCCTGAAAACTCCCGCCCGGAAAGCTCCGGCCAGAATAATCCCGGCCAGGAAAGCTCCCTTAAGCTGCAGGCAAAGGAAATGCAGGAGCTCCTTGACCTTGATGCCTCCAAAGCCACTTCGTACCAGGCAAAGCAGGATCCGGACAGGGATGCAGACAAGGACTCAGGCAAAGACAGCACGCTCACCTTGCGCGAGCGCATGGTCAGGGACGCTGCCAGGACCATAAGCTTTCAGAAGGCCGTAGCCCTGCGCTACCAGGAGCTCAACAAGGCCTGCGAGGAACGAGCAGACCTTTTAGGCAGCATATTCAGCTTCTCTTCCCTCCTGATAGACGGGCACATCCTGCCGCCGGTCCTGGGCTTTGCAGGGCCGGTCCACACCCTGCATGACGCAGACAGCGCATCTACAGTGGATGAGACCTACACCATCAGATCCCAGGCCAGGCTTGTGAGCACAGCCCCAAGCTGGCGCGACTATCTCACACAGCACTTTGACGCCCTTGAGATACGCCCGGAATGCCTTCCCAAAAATTCAGGTGAGAGGAGCATCTGGCAGGATGCCGTCAGATCCGGCTGGGCCCAGGGAAGAGCCCAGGCAGAGGAAGTCTTTCAGCAGAATATGGAGAGGCTGACTGCCGACTACCGCGGCATGCTCAGGTTCACCATGCTGCACAAAAGGGGGCTTGTGTCACTGCCGGTCATGGCAAGAGGGCACATTCCCATCAAGGTCGGCAGGACAACCCTTGATATAAACCAGACCGTTTTCCGCCTCACAAGGCCAAGCCTTTTTCAGAATCCAGAAGGAGATGCCGCAAAAGCAAAGGACAGGCGCAAAAAACCTAAGAATCCCAGAGCGCAGCAATCCTGACTAAAACCGTAGCGGCATACATTTTTTACCAAGGAGCAAATATGACAGTACTCACAAGCTTTCCCTCTCCCCTGCGCCATGAGCTTACCCAGGAACAGTGGGAAGAGATACTCGTCTGGTGCGCAGAGCAGGAGGCATCGGACATTGTCCTCTGCCCTGACGACAAGATCTGGATGCAGAAGGACGGCGTCTGGTACGCCATAACAGACTCCTGCATCACGGACGCAGAGATTCAGTACATGGTCAACGTCACCTCCGGCCAGTCCAACAGGGCAGGCTATGTGCGGGCAGGGCACAGCCTTGACTATGCCTTTGGCCTAAGGGTGCCGGGACAGCGCGGGGTGCGCCAGCGCTTCCGCGTCAATGCCACCTCTTCCAACAAGGGCATCTACGTTGTCTTGCGCATCCTGCCAAGGACGCTCCCTGTCTTGGAGGACATGGAGCTTGCGGATGACCTTGTTAAGAACCTCTACCCTGATGCCGGGCTGGTAGTCATTTCAGGGGTCATGGGATCAGGCAAGTCCACCTTGCTGGCAGCAGCCCTGAACAGGGCCCTGCTTCCAAGCGGCCCTGCCAGGCAGATACTGACACTGGAAGACCCCATAGAGTTTGATTTTTCATCCATCCCCTGCCAGGAGCGCTCAGCACCCATCACCCAGTCCGCCATCGGAACGGACGTGGAAGACTGGGCAGGAGGCGTGCGTACACTCACAAGGCGCAAGGGCGAAATCGTCATGGTAGGCGAGTGCCGCGACAGGGAGACCATCTCCTCTCTCCTCTCCACCGTGGAACAGGGCGTTACGGCCTACACAACGGTGCATGCCCAGGACGTTGCCCAGACACTCACCAGGATCATCCACCTGTTCAGGAAGGAAGAGCGTGACTCCGCCATGGCCGTGCTCTTTGCCAACATACGCCTCATCATCCACCAGAGGCTTGTGCCCCGCAAAAGGACAGAGGCCGGCAAGACAGGCCGTATAGCGCTCAGGGAATACCTTGCCTGCGACAGGGCCATACGCAGCCTGCTCTATGAGCTTGACGCTGCAAGGCTCATTGAGGGCGTGCGCAGCCTTGTTGGCACATACGGGCACAGCCTGCTGAAAGACGCCAGGGAAAAGCACGCCAGAGGGCTCATAGACGACGATGTCCTGCAAAGCATTGTGCGGGAGCAGGAAGGAAGAAAGGCTTCTCCTTCAGGGGCTTCCCCAAGTCCTTCGGACGGACCTTTCAAAGGGACTGTACAGGGACCTTTCCCCGGAGCTGTCCAGGGAAGTTCCCAGGGAGCTTTCCCTGGTACGTCCCAAAGACCTTCCCAATGGCCTTCAGCCAGTTCCTCTGCCAGATCTTTCCACGTTGTTTTCCAAAGGCCTTCCGGTTCTTCCACCAGGCCTTCGCCCATACCTTCCCTCAGACATTCCCAAAAACCTGTCCAGGACCATTTC
>CAVLCT010000141.1:0-4536 GCA_963661665.1 Bulleidia sp.
ATTGGAGCCGTTCAGCTCACTTTGTGGGCAATTATCTGGCAACTTATCTGACAACCCATCTGGCAACCCCGCAGGACAGCCATTGGAGCCGTTCAGCTCACTTTGTGGGCAATTATCTGGCAACTTATCTGACAACCCCACAGGACAGCCATGGAAGCCGTTCTGACTGCCTTTGAGGCAAACAGACAAACAACAATCTATTGACCAAGAGAATGTCTTAAAATATTATCTTTATTCAGCTTTTGAAACAGTGATAAGGTACAAAATTGTTTATCAATTTTGTACGATGAGGGAGAGGAAACGATGCCTGAAAGCCAAAGTATCGAATGGAAAAGCAAATGGAGGGACGAATACCTTGAGTGGATTTGCTGTTACGCAAATGCACAAGGTGGTAAAATCTTGATTGGCTGCGACGATGACGGAAACGTCATCGGACTGTCCAATGCCCGAAAATTGCTGGAGGATATTCCGAACAAAGTACGTGACGCTATGGGCATAATTGTAGGCATAAACTTGCGTGAGCAGGACGGAAAAGAATTTATTGAAATAGATGTACCTCCCTATCCCATCGGTATTTCCTGCAAAGGCATCTATTATGTACGAAGCGGCAGTACTCGCCAGATTCTAACAGGTCCTGCCTTAGAAGCCTTTTTAATGCGAAAACGCGGTGCTACATGGGACAATCTCCCTTTACCTGCCTTTTCAATTGCAGATGTAGACGATGGGGTCATTTCAAAATTTAAAAAGTTTGCGGCAAAAACAAACCGTATTGGGAAAGATTTGCTGAAAGAGTCTAAAGAAGTCCTTCTGGAAAAACTTCACCTGGTAAATGGCAATTATCTTACCAATTCTGCTATGTTGTTGTTCAGTAGCGACCCGGAAATATATCAATCAGGCGCATATATCAAAATCGGTTATTTCGAGAATGATGCTGAATTAAAGTACCAAGATGAAATCCATGGTTCTATATTAGAGCAGGTAGACAAGGCATTAGACATAATTTTTCTGAAATACATGAAAGCAAAAATAACTTACGAAGGAATACAGCGCATCGAAAGATATTTTGTACCGGAGGAAGCACTGCGTGAAGCGTTGCTGAATGCTATTTGCCACAAACAATATCAATCAGGAATCCCAATTCAAGTCAGTGTATATGAAGATCGTCTATATGTGGCGAATATTGGAAGTTTACCAGAGAGCTGGACATTGGAAAACCTCATGCAAAAGCATGCCTCCAAACCGTATAACCCTAATATTGCTCATGTGTTTTATCTCGCAGGCTTTATAGAAAGCTGGGGACGTGGCGTTGAAAAAATCTGTAGTGAGCTAAGAGCTGATAATCTTCCGCCTCCTGAATATACAGTGCATCCTGGTGACATCATGATCAAGTTCACGGCTCCGGAGGAGCGAATTGTACGTTTGAATAAACAAATACCAGATGAATTATCTGAACAAGAAAAAAAATTATTTGAATTAATTTTGGAAGATCCATCTTATACTACATTAAAAATTTCTGAAAAAATGCATGTCAGCAGAACCACTGTAACAAAATATCTGAAATTTTTGAAAGATAGAGGCCTTATTAAACGCATTGGCTCATACCGTAATGGACATTGGGAGACAACAGAATGACAGTTCGGTGAGCTGTTTTACAGCCCTGCTTCATGACAAACCATCTGACAACCCCCTTCTGACCAGCAGTTATCTTGATATTAAACTTGGTACAAATACGTCTAAAATTTAACACGATCATGTGGTATGAAAAAGGAGCCGTCCTGCGACAGCTCCTTTTTTTGCATATGATACAGGCGATTATAAAAAAAAGACAGCCCTTCCCTGACAGTCAGAACAAATCGACCCGCCCCAGCAGGAAGTCTGTAAGGCTGCAATGAAAGATACCTTTTTCGTCATAGAAATTATGTGGCACATCCATGCGGATCACGACTTTCTTGAAGAAATCCTTTGCCAGGGCAAGCGAAGAAAACTCTGCCGATTCTTTAACCTCTGTATCAATGCGCCATGCAGACTGGATATAGACCTTCCCGTCCGCATTGTTCACCACAAAGTCTATTTCCTTCTGAACCTTGCCTCCGCCTGCACGGTCATAGACTACACCTACATCGACGGAATACCCTCGCCGCAGCAGTTCATTGTAGATCATGTTCTCCATAATGTGCCCTGGGTCATACTGGCGGTAATTCAGCCGTGCATTGCGAAGGCCTACATCTGTATAGTAGTATTTATTGGGATAATTAAAATAGGTTTTGCCTTTGACATCATACCGTCTTGCCATGGAAACAAGAAAAGAGTCGATGATATGTTCCATATACCTGGTAACCAGCACGGAATTGACCTTTTTATGTTTCAGGGAACACAAGGCATTGGCAATATTAGCAGGATTTGTCAGGGAACTGAGTTGCGAAGCAAGGAAGTCAAGAATATCGTTCAGCAGGTCCTCACGTTCTATTTTGTTACGTTCGGCAATATCTTTTATGTACAGCTCACTGAAAAGAGAGGACAGATACTGCTTTTTGTCTGGTGCATCATCTATTTCCAGAAGCCCAGGCATGCCGCCGTACAGCATATAGGAATCCAGGGCTTTTTGTTCATCACCGTCAAATGCAGAGCAATACTCCGCAAATGCCAGGGGAAAGACATGTATTTGTGTAGCCCTGCCACGGAACTCGGTAGCAATATCCCTGGACAATCCTTTGGAATTGCTGCCTGTCACATAGACATCCAGATTCCTGTATGCCTTCAATTCATTCAGCATATCATACAGGGTGACTTCGATATCAGCGTTTGTACTGTCTTTAACTGTTAAAGTGAGCTGTACTTCGTCAATAAGCATATAGAACTTTTCGTCCGGCTTTTGCAGGACAATGTTTTCTGCATACTCACAGAGAGTAACGGGATTCCTGAACTTAAAGTAACGGCGCTGGTCCAGCTCTATTCTGAGGATATGGTCATCAGCAACGCCATGTTCCAGAAGGTAGTGGTAGAACAGGTCAAAGAGAAGCACAGATTTCCCGCATCTTCGTATGCCGGTGATGACCTTTATATTGCCGTTCCACATAGTACGGATCAGGCGGTCTATATAGAAATCGCGTTGTACCATTCCATGTACCTCGCATCGCACACAAAACCGGCCTGGCTCATACGGGCAGCAAGCCTCATCAAAGGAAGTATGACCGCCAGGCGCATGTTAAAGTTATGACAAAAACGGACTAAGTCCAAGGTACAATCTCAGACTGCCCCCTGAACGGATACGATATGTCTGTCATATGCTACCGGGAATCTGTCAGCACGCTCCATTCCAGGCCAGTTCTTTGCCTGGCAGCTAATCCGGCTTGCCTTCAGCCGTTTTTAGAGGCCTGTAGGCAGGGGCAAGGCAAAACCACGTCAGCATGCCGCATGCAAAAACTTTAGAAAATACAACTTTTTGCATTTCAGTGCAAAAACTTTAGTTTCTTGCCAGTTTATGCAATACAAATCCAACAGGAGGAACTAAAGCATGACAGGCTCTCATGAACTCAGGCGGCGCGATATCTATTTGAACAAGCTGATTGCGTTCCAGGATACAGAGCCCGTCAAGGTGATTACCGGCATCCGCGGTTGCGGCAAGTCCAGTCTGTTAAAGCTGATGGTTAAGCATTTGCAGGATAGCGGCATATTGCCGGAGCAGATCATCGAGATATACTTTGAATCCTTTGACTTCCGGGGCATGGATGCAAACGATATCTGGCGCTATGTCAAAGGGCACGCTCCCTCCGGTAAACGGATGTATCTTTTTCTTGACGAACCGCAGAAGACAGAGGCATGGGAGAATGCTGTAAACGCCTTCCGTGCTGACTTTGACTGCGACATCTATGTTACCGGCTCAAACTCCTGTCTTCTTTCTTCAGAGTATTCCACCTATCTATCCGGACGATGTTCAGCCGGACGATGTGTAGAAATCAAAATGCTGCCGCTCTCATTCCGTGAATTCCTTGATTTTCACGGGCTTAAGCTATGTGAAACGCAAAGTGCGTTTGGAGGGCTTCGCAAGCAGGTCTATGACAAAAGCGGTGCTCAGTATGATCTGCGGGAGGTTTTCGATGCCTATATGCGCTTGGGAGGAATGCCTGGTATCGCCGATGTCGGTCTGGATCAGGAAAAGGCACTACCGTTTCTTGAAGGCATCTATTCCACGGTGGTCCTCCGTGATGTTTTGGAGAGGGAGAGGCGCAACGGACAAAAGCAGATCACAGACCCATTGCTGCTCCGCAAAATCATCCTCTGCCTTGCCGGCAATATCGGTTCCAGTGTTTCCATTGCCTCAATCGGCAATACCCTGGCAAACGCAGGGCTTCCGGGTAACGGCAGAAGCCAGGGAGCTCCCAGCGCACATACTGTGCAGGCATATGTGGATGCCCTTCTGGAAAGCTGCTTCTTCTACGAAACCAGGCGCTTTGACATCAGGGGCAGAGACTATCTCCGCACGCTTGGGAAATACTATATTGCTGACATCGGCATCCGCAATTATCTGCTGGGCTT
>CAVLCT010000142.1:0-4530 GCA_963661665.1 Bulleidia sp.
GAAAAGATCGTTGCTGCCTGGATGGCACGCTGTGTGCGTTCGATACAGAATGATTTTATGAATCTGTTTCCGCCTGTTCCGGCTGCAGATGTTTTCCTTGATGTACGGGAAAACTCCCGTGAAACAGCTGATACTCTCCGTGATGTGCAGGAAAGTTCCCGTGATTCAGCCGATATTCTTGGCGGTCTTGCTGAGCAGATTGGCAGTAATATGCAGAAATCGCTGGATTCTTTTATGCAGGCCATGTTTGAGCGCATGGCAGAAAGCATGTCCCAGTCTGCCGACAAAATAGCCAGTGCCATCGAGAAATCTCTTGAAGATACATTGCGTAATACATTAGTGCCTTCCATAGACCGTATTTCCTCTGCTTCTCAGGATCTTGCTTCACGTCAGATAGAGAGTTCAGAAGCTGCATTGGAGTCAGTACTGGAAAAATTCATGGAGAGAGTCGGCCAGGTAGGCGATACGCAACGGGAGGCCATACAGAAAACATCGGATGAATTTCAGCAAACCATCCGTAGCCTTTCTGCATCCATGAGCGAGATTATGGGGCAGATGAAGGAACAGCAGGATACGCTGCTGGCCAGGCAGCAGGAACAGATGGGCAGTCTGGACAGTGCATTCCGCAATATGAGTGCCGAGCAGGGCAAAAATATCGAGTTTGCCGGACAGAATATGCGTGCGGTGCTTGACGAGTTCAGAGGGCAGATGGAGCAGGAGTTTGCCCGCCAGACAGCCTCCCTGAGCGGGGTAACAGACAGCCTTCACAGTTCTCTGTCTTCCATGTCTGAATCAATGGACAAGTTCTTCAGGGAGCTTGAAAGCCAGCAGCAGAATGCCACACAGTCCCAGGCAGATATGAGCCAGCACATGACAGAGCAGGCAAAGGGCATGTTCAGCGAGCTGGCATCATCAATGCGTGAACTGATGGGGCAGATGAAGGAACAGCAGGATACGCTGCTGGCCAGGCAGCAGGAACAGATGGGCAGTCTGGACAGTGCATTCCGCAATATGAGTGCCGAGCAGGGCAAAAATATCGAGTTTGCCGGACAGAATATGCGTGCGGTGCTTGACGAGTTCAGAGGGCAGATGGAGCAGGAGTTTGCCCGCCAGACATCATCCCTTGGCGGAGTAACGGATAATCTTCACAGTTCTCTGTCTTCAATGTCTGAATCCATGGACCAAGTCTTTAAGACGCTTGAAACGCAGCAACAGAGCGCTGCACAGACGCAGGCCGCTATGGTGCAGCGCATAGAGCAGCACGCAAACAGCGTCTTCGATCAGCACTCATCATCCATGGCCGATATGAATGAGCTTTTAAGGAACCATGCTGAATCCATGCAGCATATCCTTGACCAGGGAAGGGCTCTGCAGGCAGACATTAACGAGAGCAAGGACAGCCTCAGCCAGCTTGGTGAGTCAGTTGAATCCAGCTGTACCAAGCTTGCCTTTGCAGGTGCCTCCCTTGAAAGTTTCAGTGACGATATCAGGGCAAGCATGGACAAGAGTGCTGCCAACGTTGAGAAAACAACGGAACTGTATAAGTCTCTCGAAACTGCGAACCGTTCCACACATGATGCACTGAAAGATATTCTTGAAGAGCTGGGCGATTTGGAAAATTCACTGTCAGAAGTGGCAGAAAGTGCATCCCGGTCAGTAGACACTGCATCGGAGAATTATCAGCAACTTGCAGACAGATGGCAGGAATTGCAGGGCGAGCTGCGTGAATACGTGGAAGAAATAGGCAATACGGCTACAGAACAGGTACAGGAACTGGACCGCCACATGACAGAGCTGCTCAAAGAGTATGGACAGCAGGTGAAAGCCCAGGTCAGTGAGCGCATGTCTGACTGGAATGCCCAGACGCAGGAATTCTGCGACACCATGACCAATGCTGTGAGCACCATCTCGGAAGTAGTTGACGAAATAGATGGAAAAGTTGGCAACAGATAAGGCAGGAACACGGCATGTTTTCATTTTTTCATCGTAAAAGCACGGCGGTACCGCAGACGGATAATCCCTACTGGATGTCTTTCTCCGATATGATGTCCGGCATGCTCATCATTTTCATACTTGTATGTATTGCACTGCTGCTGAAACTTTCCCAGATGAAGGAGGATGTGTCCAAAAGCATTGAAGAGCTCAATAAGGCAAACATGGTTCGTGTAGAAATTTTGAATGAGATACAAAAGGAACTGGAGCGCCAGGGGATAACGGTCCTTATTGCTGAGAATCACACTGTTATCCGCATTCCGACTGATACGCTGAATTTTGACTCCAACAGCGATGCCATTAAGGACAAGGAAACGGCAAAAATAATTGGTTATTACCTGAAAAAGGCCATAATAAAGGACAGGCGCTGGGAGTATCTGGAAACAGTCTTTGTAGAAGGGCATACCGACAGCAAGGCAACATCTGACTATCATGGCGGCAACTGGGGGCTTTCTGCCCAGAGGGCTATTTCTCTCTGGAAAGTCTGGAATGAAAATCCCGATCCGGATTCTGGCCTGAAAGAACTTAACGAACTGACTAACACGTCTGGCGAGCGCCTCTTCTCAGTCAGCGGGTATGCGGACACAAGGCGGGTAAAAACACCGGAAATAACTGAATCTGATTATAGGGAGAACAGGCGTATAGATATTCGTTTCACAACAAAGCAGCCTTCCATAGAAGAATGGAAAGAGAAGGAAAAGCTTTTCCCAGGAGAGTAAAGAATGCTGAAGGCTTTTTCCTTTCCCCCTCTGACTCTGCCCAGTCTTGTTTCTGAGAAGTCTGAGGAAAAATATGCTGACCGTGTTTCAGAGCTTAACAGCATTGCCAGCCGTGCAGGGAAGGGCAGCGATGCCTTTGCGCGCAGAAAGAAGGAACTATGGCACGCCAGGAAGTCCTTATGGAAAATAAAGGGCGTTATGACCAGTCCTTCCTACATCCGCCCGCTTATTGAGTTGTGGAGGACGGAACCTTCCTTTCTCAGTGATGTCCCGCCTTGCTTTGCCCTTTTTGACGTAATAGAGCGCCTGGCGGAAGAAACAGGGCGCAGGAGGCTGACCCGCCTGCCCCTGAGGGAACTGTGCCTGCTGTTTTTTGTGATGTATGACGACATAGCGGATCTGAATGATCTGGGGGCCTTATTGTGCAGGCAGCTTCGCCGGTACGCACCGGCAGAACTCATGTTCGGCATGGACAGTCTGCATATCTACAAGGAGGAAATTTTTACCAATCAGGGCCATGATTTTCTTGCAAAGCTGGCCGAAAGAAATCATGTGTCACCACTGGATATCGCCACGGAATACGGCATAGCTACAAACTCGCGCTTCTTTCAGAAAACCCAGCAGGCCTACTATCTTCACAGGCTTGAAAACCTTGAGCCGAACCAGCAGGATGCTTTGCTTTTGCAAGTCAGGCAGGACCGGGTGGCCAGACAGTATTTTAACAAGCCACGCATGCTGGGGCATGAGGTTATGGCCATTCTTATTGACAAACTGGAAGAGGCCGGGGAAGAGCCCTCAGATCTCTGGATGGAGACCATACTGGCCATTGGCGGGGATCCGCGCGTGGCCAGGACAGCACACTCTTTCAGGATCTGGTGGCAGCCCCTGGGGGAAGAACGCATACAATGCATGCTCAGCTGGCTGTCCAGGGTGGATCTTGAGCTCTTCCTGCAGATATGCAGGGAATATGTCGGCGAAGCCAGCCGTGAAGACCTGGCGCGTATGTATCCTGACCGTGAGAAATACCTGCGCTGGCTGTTCAATCATGATTTAATCCTTCAGACCCGTCTCTTCCTGGGAGATGGTGTCAGTGATTATGTCAGGCGTTCTTCTGCAGGGAAGAGTTTTTATTACATAAATATGTCAGGCAATAAGGACCTTTCTGTCTTTTATCTGCAGATCTCTGCCCCCTATACGCCGCACCTCAAGGCGCATGTAGTAGAAGGCACGTTCAGTTTTACCCTGAAAATCATGGAGGATATCCCGCAGAGATCTGTGCTGAATGACGACTACAGGTACAAGTATTACTCCAGAGACCATGTTCCTGACAGCCTGCTGAGGACGGAACTGGAAGATGCGTATGAAAGGGAGTTTCACAAAACGGACATCTCAAAAAAACATCAGGGAAAGGAATGGAAGCGGTGTGTAGTAAATACCCTGCGAGAATTCGGTATTGCTGCATCATATTACGATATCTTTCATGAATCCCCCTATTAAAATGGATTGCATTGATGTCCGGGATTATTTCACATCTGCATCATAAGGACGCCCAGGGTACTGACGCCCATGGCAGTGTCCCCGCCTGTGAATGGCGCAATACCGGCGACGGGCTCTCCTTCGTGCTGCCTGCCGGTGCTGGGGCCCTGTCCCTGTCAGAATGCCTTGCCGCCTATCAGTGCCTTCTCCTGCAACTGCTGGCAGAATCCGGCGAAGCCTCCTCTGACGACAGTGCCATTCATGTACCATCGGACATCCTGTGCCGTTTTGACGACAATGCCCGCGACATCCTGAACCTGCCTCCGGCCTGGCCTGGCTCCAT
>CAVLCT010000143.1:0-4061 GCA_963661665.1 Bulleidia sp.
GGAAATGGGCTACTTCAAGGATGTCAATGCCCACATGGAAGGCAGCGTCCTTGTTTTTGACGTTGTTGAAAAGCCCCGCATTGAAAACATCATCATCACCGGCACCGACGAGATCGATACCGAAGATGTTGAGGCAGCCATGCAGACCCGCAAGGGCACAGTGCTGAACGAGCAGACACTGGCCGAGGACCTGCAGCGCATAAAGGAACTGTACCACAAGGAAGGCTACTATCTTGCAAAGCCTTCCTACAGCATAGAACAGGGCAGGCAGGGCAACATTGCCACCCTGCACATCAATGTTGACGAAGGCAAGAAGCTCTATACTCATACTTCCCACCCCTATTTTTGATGAAAAAATACGATAAAACATGTAGTTAGTGGTGTATATATCAGTAGAAATAGGGTCACTGCATTTTGGTAGCCTTTTCACACGAATTACAGACAATAGGCACAGCAATAATAACCCATGAGCAACTCGCAATTGAAAAGTATGTTTCTCTGGTGAAAGCAAATGGCATTATTAGAACCCGACAATTAGGCAGACTCTGGTATTGCCTGAGTAGTTTTTGAAAAGGACAATATTTTTTGACATGCCATAGTAAAGAAGTTTTCATCCTTTACCAACTCTACCTTGAACTTTTCCCATTGTTCCTTGGTGAAGTTAAAAACATTTTTTGCTACAGTTTCAACTGAATTCATTATTACAGTAATTGCTTCATATAAATCTCTTTGTTTTAACTCCTCAAAAACACAGTTAAACAAAATTCCCATAGTTCTTTTATCCTCAGAGCATCTTTTTAGTAAAGATAGAAATATAAATCTTGTAAATACAATTGCCACATGTGCATTAAGAGCATCAAAAGAAAGACTTTTAAATCCATTAACAAGTTTAAGGTTTGATTTACAAACCTTAAAAAAATCTTCAATACTCCATCTTCTAGAATATAATTTTATAATTTCTTCTTCTGATAATTCCAAATCTGTAGATAAAATAGCAATCCAATCTTTTTTACTAGTGCTATTATTTTTAACAAAGACTATTTTAACTGGTAACACATAATCATTATATTTTATTTTAGCCTTTACAGATAGAATATATTTTGATTTTCCAGGCCTTTTTTTAGCTATTTTATATATTTCTTTAATATTTAATTCATCACCATCATACATAAATTTCATTTTATTTTTTTTAAGCCTGCATATTACATCTAGATTAAGATTATTTTTTATTTGTGAAATTAGTGATGAAACAGCAAACCAACTATCAAATAAAACAATATCTGCATATATTCCTGAATTTTGAGCTTTTTTAATAAGAGAATACGCCATTTGTATCTTTGACTTTATAGCATCCTCTCTACGCTTAAAAGCAAGTGAACGCTTATCACATTTTTTAGCTGGGCAAAGAATATTTTTGGGAGATGAGCTAGAATGCACGTTATAACCGGCAGGGATAAAGGAGTGCCCGTCACTGTAACCCAAAGTAAGCAGCTTAAAACCTGTTTTAAACGATTTTTTGGTATGATCAAATACTCTTGCCTGTAGTTCTGTTTTCTTAGATCTATTTTTTTCTATTGTTGTATCATCAAGTACATAGCATTTTTTATTTGATGATGATGTCAAATATTCAATCTCATTGTTTATTACAGTTTTTGATATAGATGAAATAAATTTTTTCCAATTTATTTTTTCATTATTAACAAATCTATATAAACTATTTTTTGAAAAATCTTCATTAAATGTTTTATTAACAATTTGCATATACATGCTACTACCTTTAAATACATTTGAAAACCAGTATTTAAATAACTCTGATTCTGACACACCATTTGTTTTTCTTGCATTAGAATTATGAAGAAGACGTGATATATCAAACTCATTGAAAAAGCGATTTATACTACTATCAAAATTTACATTATTAGTTATATTATCAATACCAGTATTAAACATAATATATTTCCTCCATATCAGTAATTGTATAGTTACAATACACTAATACAGAAGATTTTTCTATAATTTTTTTATTAAAAAGTATTATTTAAATTGTATATTGTTATTTTTTACTTACTACATTGTCGTTATGGATACTATTACATCATAATAGTACACGCATAAAGCAAGCAATAATTATGCTAATTTATTGATATTTTCCGTAGTATCTACACCATGTTCTTTTTGATTTGACGCATTCAAGTGTTCCAGATAAATTAGGCTTGACTTCTTTATATTTACAGGTCCCTGCGAAATGACCATGCAACTTTTCGATTCTCTCAATGTAGTTTTGTATACGGAAAAAAATTATAAAGAGGTTTGATTTACCCACCCATAAGACTTGATTAACATCTTGTTTTTACAGTAAAAATATGGTTTTAAAGCGGTGGGAAGTATGAGTTACCAATACCGGTGATCTTACAATAGTCCGCGGCACCGTGGACACGTTCACAGGATCCTACACCCAGAATTCAGGCTCAACGGCCCTGGCAGATGACAGCAACTTCTTCGGTGGTGATGTCACCATCAAAAAAGGCTCTCTGACTGTGGGCGATATAGATACCAGTGCCGCCAGCGGGGCAGACTCCGTACTGGGGCTTGGTCGCAGCATTAAAGTCAGGTCCGGACAGAAGCTACTCATAGGAACTGACAGTGGCACTGGCGTTGTCTTCGGCTCCGGGTCTGCTCTGGTCGTGGACGGCAATGCAGCAAGCGAAGAAGCCATGATCAGCGGCTCTGACACCATGAGCGTTGCTTCTGACTCCCAGCTTTATATTACCAATGCAAAAGCCAATACATCGTATGCCATTACTGAAGGACTGACAGCGGACTCATACTGGTCTGAAGCAAACCTTCTGGCAAGCCGTCTTATCAAGGCAAGCATTCTGAGGGACGGAGATTCCGTTATTGTAAACACGGAAATGCGTGACGTTGCCTCTGCCCTGCCTGGCGTTATTCCCGTATCAGCCCTGACAACAATGATTGCCAGCAATCTGAACGATACGGACTCTGATATCATGGGCATCCGTTTCTTAAGCCGTGCCACGGAGCCTCTGTACATGAGCGATAATGCCAGGGCTGTTGATACTGTCAATGAAGTCTCCCGTGCAGCCGTAACCGCCGGCGTGCAGAATACTTCCATGCGGCTGGCTGATGCCGCAGCCGATACTGTCCTGAAGCACCTCTCCCTGGCAAGCTTTGACTCGGAGAACAGCATCCACAAGGACGGCATAGATGTCTGGGCCACGCCCATGTATGGCAATACATGGACGCACGACATGAGCACTTCTGTGTGCGGCAATTACGGCGGCCTTGCCATTGGTGCTGACGTGCATCTTGGTACCCTTGCAGGCGGCAATGTCCGTGCAGGCATAGCCGTACATGGAGGCGGCGGCCATTCTGAGACCAGGGACAATGTCACCAGCACAGACAACTCCTACAATTTTGGCGGAGTGAGCCTGTACGGCGGCTGGACCCTGGACAATCTGAACATCATGGCCTCGGTTGGCTACAACATGGGCAGGCATGAGCTTGAGATGAGCCTGCCCTCATCCCTTGGCATGGGCTCGGCCGAGGCTGATGTGTACACACGCGCCTTCACGGCAGATCTTCGTGCAGAATATCTCATAAGGACTGATATCCTGGACATCATGCCGCATATAGGGGTGCGCTACACAGCCCTCTATACGGATGAGTACGATCTGGAAGTGAACAATTCCAGGCTGAACAGCGTTGAGTCCGACATGCAGAACATCGTGCAGTTCCCCGTTGGCGTGACCTTCTCCAAGGATATCGCCGCGGCCTCTGGCTGGATTGTGAAGCCGCAGATCGATCTGGCTGTGGTCCCCGCAGTCGGCGATCTGGGGGCGGTCTCAGAGATATCCTGGTCCGGCATCAATGCCACGGACGACGTGAGCACGCGCATCATGGATACTGTGAGCTATACCGGCAGGGCCGGCATCCAGGCTGAAATGGGCAATTTTGCCATTGGCCTGAACTACGGCATCCAGGCTGCAAAGCATGAGACCAACCACAGCCTCAATGCAGGCTTTACCTGGAAGTTCTAACAG
>CAVLCT010000143.1:4071-4465 GCA_963661665.1 Bulleidia sp.
GTAATGGAAAAAAAAGAAGATCCAGGTTTGACAAATGTGCTGAAACTGGCAAACTCAAAATAGTATTGTATCCAGAACAGAGGCCGCCAGCCGGCTGTCAGGAGGCTTGCATGAAACAGACAATTATTACTTTGCAGAACAAGAAAAAGTCCGGAGAAAAAATTACCATGCTTACGGCCTATGACTACAGCATGGCCAGGCTTTGTGCAGAAGCCGGCTGCGATATGCTGCTTGTAGGTGACTCACTGGGCA
Source organism: Bulleidia sp. (assembly GCA_963661665.1). GTDB lineage: Bacteria > Desulfobacterota > Desulfovibrionia > Desulfovibrionales > Desulfovibrionaceae > Desulfovibrio. The sequence goes on from CAVLCT010000143.1 coordinate 4,324, forward strand.
TGGTTATGCTTGGCTATCCCGATACAGTGTCCGTTACCATGGATGACATGATTCACCATACAAGAGCAGTGTCCCGTGGTTGCGGAGATGCCTTCCTGGTTGCCGACATGCCCTTTATGTCCTACCGGACCGGCATCAGGGA
>CAVLCT010000144.1:0-4413 GCA_963661665.1 Bulleidia sp.
GGCACAGCGGCGCTTAAGACAGGCTATGAGAGCTCATTCCATCAACACGGAATACAAGCGCCAGTTAAAAGCCCGCAGGTACGTGGCACCAAAACATTCCTGACATCCTTTTCATGGCCGGATTTGCCCGCGGCCTTACTGATGATTTCACCGGTCTGCATGGCGGAAAGCCTGGTTCAAGGAGCTTCCCGCCTTCTTTTTTGCTCATTTTGTCAGCTGCGGTCGGAACAGGCAAAAAACAGCGCCTATTGGATATGGAATGCAGGCCGTGGACTACCTATTTTGTCCTTAAGGAAGCAGGAAAAGCAGGTGAACAGATGGCCGTGGGGGAATCTGCTGCAGTTCCTGCTCCCATTCCAGACATTTCCTGCGCTGGCTTTTTGCCATGCAGGTGTATGAAAGAGGACATAGTCATGAAACATCTTCTGACAGCTTTGGCAGTGACATCTTCACTGGCTTTCTCAGGTATCGCCAATGCGGCTGACAGCAATCCGTTCGGCCTTGTCTATAAGGGAGCAATCGTGGAAAACGTACAGGGCAGGGTGAACATCCATCCTGTATCCTATATGCTGAACGGTCTTAAAATCGCAGCCAACGTCTACACGCCTGCCGGATATGAGGCAGGGAAGAAATATCCGGCCGTAGTGGTGGCGCATCCCAATGGCGGCGTCAAGGAACAGGTGGCAGGCCTCTATGCCCAGCGCCTGGCTGAGAAAGGCTATATTACCATCGCAGCGGACGCTTCATACCAGGGCGCCAGCGAAGGCACGCCAAGGAATACGGACAAGCCCTTTTACCGTACTGAGGACATCCATGGCATGTGCGACTATATCAGCTCTTATCCTGGCGTGGATGCCGGCCGCATAGGCGCCCTTGGGATCTGCGGCGGCGGAGGCTATACGCTCAATGCCGCCAAGTCAGACAAGCGCTTCAAGGCTGTGGCCACACTCAGCATGTTCAATACCGGCGAGGTGCGGCGCAACGGCTACATGAATACGCAGACTGATTCCGTCCAAGCCCGCCTGAAAGAGGCCTCTGACGCACGCACAAAGGAGCTTGCCGGTGAAACCGCCTATTCAGGCAACGTCGATTTTGACGCCCTGACAGACGATGCCATAAGCAAAATTGCCACAGACCTCTACAGGGAAGGCATGATCTACTACGGCCGGACGCACCGCCATCCCAACTCCACCTTCCGCTATACGACAGCAAGCCTCATGGACCTGATGAGCTGGGATGCCTGCGACAACATCGGGCTTATCAATGTCCCGCTGCTACTGATGGCAGGATCAAAGGCCGACTCCCTGTACATGTCAGAAGAAGCCTTTGCAAAGGCCACCGGCACCAGGGACAAGGAGCTCTTCCTCATTCAGGGGGCAACGCATATCCAGACCTACTTTGTGCCGGAATACGTGGATAAGATCGTGGCAAAGCTCACTGAATTCTACGGAAAGCACCTTAAGTAAGGCCACAGATCCAAAAGGCAAAGGATAGTGTCCCTGAGAAAACGGCATAAAGGGATTTCCTATCCAGCTTTCGTTCGCTTGAGCAGGACAGAAAAGAAGTGCAAGGCGTGAACGGTACAGCCATACAGGAGACGATATATGCAACGATACCATTTTTCCAGAAGAGACGTTTTGAAAATGTCTGGTGCGGCAGCAGTCTGCGGGGTGTTTGCTCAGCTCATGCACTCTTTGCCGGCAGAGGCTGCACCAGACGCCAGACCAGACGCCAGACCAGGCGCAGGCAGGTCTCTGGTTGCCTATTTTTCCATGCCTGAGACCGACAAGCCTGGCAATATGACCAGAGAGGAAGAAAACAGCACTGTCATCGTCAATGGCAGGGTGCTGGGCAATACCCAGTATGTGGCTGAACTCATACAAGGTATGACTGGCAGCGACATCTTCCGCATCCTGCCTGAGAAGCCGTACCCTAAGGAGCACCGCGCCCTTGTTGCCCTGGCAAAGAAGGAACAGGAAGAAAATGCCCGTCCTGCCATTGCCGGTACTATTGCGGCATTAGAAAGCTATGGCACCATCTTCATAGGCTATCCCAACTGGTGGGCCGACATGCCGATGATACTCTACACCTTCCTGGAACAGTACGACTTTTCCGGTAAGACGATCATTCCCTTCTGCACCCACGGAGGCAGCGGGCTTTCCGGCACTGTCAGGTCCATCCAGGAAAAGCAGCCAGGGGCGAAGGTCTTGCGCACAGCCTTCTGCCTTTCAAGGAGCCGCATGGAAGAGGCACCGGAAAGCGTTGCCCAGTGGCTGAAGAAAATCGGATACAAACTATGAGGGGAAGGGCACTGGCAACACTGTCCAGGGCCGTATGCCTTATCTGCCACAAGAGAACAGAAAGAATAATGGAGAACTGATACCATGAAGACATGGCTGATTACAGGATGTTCCTCAGGACTTGGCAAAAGCCTGGCACAAAAAGTCCTTGAGCATGGAGACCAGGCTGTTGTCACAGCCAGAAATCCTGACACCGTGCAGTTTTTTAAGGACAGCTTCCCGGAAAGGGCATATCCTTTGCAGCTGGACGTTACAAAGGATGAGGAAGTGCAAAGCGCAGTTGCAGGAGCCATTGAGCACTTTGGCAGGATAGACGTGCTGGTCAACAATGCCGGCTACTGTCTGCGCGGCGCTGTGGAAGAATGTTCCTTTGAGGAAATCAGAAAGCAGTTTGAGACGAACTTTTTCGGTACTCTCCGCATGATACAATTTGTCCTGCCACATATGCGCAGGCAGAAAAGCGGCGTCATTGTCAACTTCTCTTCCATTGCGGCCTTAAGCACTGCTGAGGGATCCGCCTTTTACGGAGCTTCCAAATGTGCCGTGGAAGGCCTGTCCGAGGCTTTAAGAAAGGAGACAGAGCCTCTGGGGATAAAGGTCATTGTTGTGGAGCCAGGGCCCTTCAGGACTGACTTCTTTGGCCGCTCCATTGCCGTTAATGAGAACAATATCGAAGACTACCAAAATACTGCCGGAAAACGGAAAGTCAGGCTGGCCAATCCTGAGGATAGCGGCATGAAGGGCTGGGGCGACAATGGCAGGGCTGCAAAGGTTATCATCACTGCGGCTGACAATGCGGCTGAAGGCAGGGAGTGCCCGTTCCGCCTCCTGCTTGGATCGTGTGCCGTCCGCTTTGCTGAAGAGGTCTATGCCGCAAGGGCTGCTGAAACCGCCAGGTGGAAGGAGCTCAGCATTCAGACAGATGCTGACCTGTAGGATGCAGTGAACAAGATACAGTGAAATGGAGACATGCAATGAAAGTACTGCTTGTCAACGGAAGCCCGCATGAGCACGGGTGCACGCATGCTGCCCTCTCAGAGGTGCAGAACACGCTTGGGCATGAAGGCATAGGGACAGAGCTGTTCTGGATAGGCACAAGGCCCCTGGCCGGCTGCATAGCCTGCAAAAAGTGCGTGACGCTGAAAAAGTGTGTTTTCAATGACAGGGTCAATGAGTTTCTTGAAATGGCCCCTGAATTTGACGGATACGTGTTCGGTACGCCTGTCCACTGGGCCGCGGCAGGCGGGGCAATTACCTCGTTCATGGACCGGGCCTTTTATGCCGGCATGAACAGTGGAAGCGACGTGTTTTACTTAAAGCCTGCGGCCTGCGTGGTGTCGGCAAGGCGCGCCGGAACCACGTCCACATTCGATCAGCTCAACAAGTACTTTTCCCTGGTGCAGATGCCGATCATTTCATCGCAGTACTGGAACATGGTGCACGGGGCCTGTGCCGAGGATGTCAGGCAGGACCTGGAAGGCTTGCAGACCATGCGGACCCTGGCAAGGAATATGGCCTATTTCTTAAAATGCAGGGAACTGGCTATGAAAAGCGGACTCCCCTTACCTCACCGGGAAAAGCAGGTGCTGACAAACTTTATCCGCAACTGAGACAGTGTATCTGGCTGAGGAAGACGTCTCTTTGCCTGTATGGCATCGTTCTTCCGGGCTACCGGCGGGATGACGAAGAAACAGCTGTGAAGGACGGAGCCACCAGAAGCTGCAATATGGTGTGCGGGTTCTAACGAATGACAAGAAGTCCCGTCCCTGACTGAACGGGACAAACAACAGCAGGCCTCCTTTCCCTTGTGCGCATGGGTGAACCATGCAGGGTACAGGGGAAGGGAGGTCTTGTCTTTTGTACAACGGCCTTTGCCTCCTGCCTTGAAAAGTGCCTGATGGGCTGGCGGAAGAGGTCATTGCGGCATGTTGCTTCCCCCTAAAAGCAAGGGACGAAATGACACAAGAACTGCCTGTACGGGCTAAAAGCAAAGGCCGGAAGCTCTCCTGAATTGCATGATATAACGAACAGAAACGGGCCATGTGCGGCAGGAAAAGAAAAATATGATCTGTAAGCACAAAACTGCTTGCCGTTTTTTTTTTTTTTTTTTTTT
>CAVLCT010000145.1:0-4380 GCA_963661665.1 Bulleidia sp.
CATCAGGGATATGGCGTTCATCCAGCAGAATATAGCTCTGCTGGGGGCAATATTGACGCAGTTCAGCAGGCATGGGGGCAAACAAAGGATCTGCATCCAAAGGAACTCTCCATGGCCTTTTCCCATTGTACATGACAATGGGGAAAATATACGGCAGGGAATGCTGCTTAAACCGACGTTTGCGGTTAGCGATATCCAGAAGCAGCAGGGATGAATAGGACCGGATCCGGAGCGCCATCAGCCTGTCAGGCCTGCTCTGGAATTCCAAGAGTACAGCGAAGTACATGGTGGAACCATTGGTAAGATTGACCCGCCATACGATATCATTACGGCGTTCCCGCAAGTCATCGCTTACATAAGTGTCCGGAAGACGATCAAGGGTGGAAAGATCCAGAATGCTGGCAAGCACCGTTGGTACATATTCCAGAAACAGCGATATCATCATCACCTGGTGACTGAATAAGTTCCTGTACGTAAGGTCGCTTAGCTTTATTTTATCCATGAGGCCTCCTCATCTTACTTAAGAACTTTCTGATGGGCAAGAAGGCGATCAGCAGGAAAACAATGCCCAAAGAGCAAAGTGTCTGTATTAGTTCTGTCTATCCATCTGTAAGGTGGGTTGGGTCTTTCAGACTGGGTCAAGGTCTAGACAGCCTAACGTTCCATTGCTCAGCCACTTTCCGTCTGAGCCTTCTATTTGTTAAAGTTATACTACAAGAAACATTCTATGGCAAGATATTTTTTTAGGCTAGAAAAATTGCAAGAAATTGTATGGATGCATACAGGCGATGCTGATTGCAAGCCTTTACAGTGTACGGTATATGACAGCAAGTAGCTGTGGTTTTTCCACATACCTGCATAATAAGGAGTTTCCCATGTCCAGCGAACGTTCCAAAGCATATACTGCATCAGGCGTCAACATCGAGGCCGGCAATGCCCTGGTCTCCTCCATAAAGGATATTGTTGCTTCCACACACACCAAGGGCGTCCTTTCTGCCATAGGCGGATTTGGCGGACTGTTCAGACCCGATATCAGCGACATGAAGTCGCCTGTCCTGGTTTCCTCCACAGACGGCGTAGGCACAAAGCTCAAGCTGGCCTTCCGCTTTAACCGCCACGACACAGTAGGAATCGACCTTGTTGCCATGAGCGTCAACGACATTCTGGTACAAGGAGCCCTCCCCCTCTTCTTCCTGGATTATTTTGCCACGGGCAAGCTGGATGTTGACGTGGCCAAAACCGTTATCTCCGGCGTTGCCGAAGGCTGCCGTCAGGCCGCCTGTACGCTGCTTGGTGGCGAAACTGCTGAAATGCCTGACATGTACGCAGACGGCGAATACGACCTGGGCGGCTTTGCCGTCGGCATAGCTGACAGCGAAAAAATCATCGACGGCTCAGACATCAGCATTAATGACGCCATTATCGGCATAAGCTCCACTGGCGTGCACTCCAACGGCTTCTCCCTGGTGCGCAAGCTGCTGGACCAGTCAGGCCTCAAGGCAGACGATCCCTTCCCTGGCGAAGAAAATCGCACTGTTGCCGACGTGCTTCTGGCCCCCACGGCCATCTATGTAAACGTCATCAAATCCCTTCTGAGAGACACCCACATCAAGGGCATGGCCCACATTACAGGCGGCGGCTTCTACGACAACATTCCCCGCATCCTGCCCAGGCAGGTCGAGGCACACATCACGTTCGGTTCCTGGGAAGTTCCGCCAGTCTTCCACTGGCTGAAAAACACCGGTGGCCTGACATGGCCTGAAATGTGCCAGATTTTCAACTCAGGCATAGGCTACATCCTGGTTGTCCCCAGGGACCAGGTCAGCGACACGATCAGCAGGATTCAGTCCTTCAATTACAAAGCCTGGGAAATCGGCACCATAGCCATGCGCACAGACGAGACAGCCGAGCAGATTCAGATAGACTTCCAGGGACAGGAATAAGCCTGCATCCTTGGCTTCTGCCTGTCTCCTGTTCCGGTAAAAACGCATCGCAAATTCTGCGTTCTCAGCGGAAAAAAGGTAATCCTTATGACACATTTTCGTCTTAGCATCCTGCTGGCCCTGGTCCTTCTGCTATTTGCAGGAGGCTGCAGCAAGCAGCCAAGATCGACGGCTGATATACCTGTCGTCTTCAGTCACCGCTACTCCATAGCTGTCATGCCTTTCAGCCAGCCCACTGATACAGGCAGCCTCATTACAGGACAGCTTCCTTCAAGCCAGGGAATTATTCCGGCAGACCAGCTTATGCTGCTGGATTCCGATCTCGAACAAAAACTGCTTGCGCAGAAAAAGGACAGAAATATCTCCTTCCACAAGGAACAGCCGCCCCTGTCTGCACAAGGCACATCCTTCCACACCGCTTCCCAGCCGCAGGCTCTGCCTGGCTGGGTCAGCCTGGCTCAGAAGACCGGCAAGGATTTCATCCTGGTGCCCATGGTTCTCAACTGGCATGACAGGGAAGGCTCCAAGGCAGGCGTCACCGAGCCGGCTGCGGTCCAGCTTGAATTCTACCTCATCCGCACGGATACAGGCACCATATACAACCACGCCGTTTTTGAGGAACGCCAGGTCGGCCTGACCAGCAACCTGCTCAGCATGGGCGAGTTTGTAAAACGCAAGGGAGCGTGGGTAAGCGCACGGGAACTTGCCGATGAAGGCATGGATAGCATGCTGAAGAAAATGGGGCTGATAAGCCCCTACGCAAAGTAGCAAATACAGACCAACACAGGGCTGCCACTCCCAAAGGGGCGGCAGCCTTTTTTTATAAAGGTATACAGCATGATTGTACTTCCAGCAGTCGATATCAAAGACGGTGCCTGTGTCCGCTTAAGACAGGGCAAGGCCGACGAAACAACAGTTTTTTCTCCTGATCCTGTAGCCTCAGCCCTGGCATGGGAAAAAGAAGGTGCCAGGTATCTGCATGTTATTGACCTGGACGGTGCCTTTGACGGCGTCCCCAGAAATGCAAAGCTGGTGGAAAAGATCTGTGCCAAATTGCAGATTCCTGTGGAGCTTGGCGGCGGCATAAGGACCATGGAGGCAGCCAGGGCCTATCTTGATGCCGGCGTGACCAGACTCATCATCGGCACGGCAGCCATTGAGGAACCAGACCTGCTGGCAAAGCTTTGTGAAGCCTTTCCTGGCAAAATAGGTGTCTCCCTGGATGCCGAAAAAGGCATTCTTAAAACCAGGGGCTGGACAGAGGATTCCGGAGTACGTGCCGTGGATGCCATCCCAGGACTTGTTGAGAAGGGTACTGCCTTTATCGTGTACACGGATATAGAGCGCGATGGCATGCAAAAGGGCGTCAATCTTGCCGAGATGGAGACCATATGCCGTATATCGCCTGTTCCGGTCCTGGCAGCAGGAGGTGTTACAAACCTTACTGATCTGCAAAGATTGTATCCCCTGTCAGTCAATGGCAAGCTGGAAGGAGCCATCAGCGGACGTGCCCTCTATGAGAAGACACTGAACCTGCAGGAAGCCAATGCCTGGCTTGACGCCCAGCAATAAGCCAGAAAAAAGCAAACAAGAGTATGACAAAGCGCAGACAGTCCGTAATAGGCTGTACTGCGCTTTTCTTTGAGAGTCAGAATGATGCTCCAAACTCATGTTTACAACATCGGCAAAGCAGTAGAAAAGAAGGACTGACGTCTAACATCCATATGGATCCATTTGTTACCCGGCATGCAGCATGTCATCCACAAACTCATGAGCAACCGTAAAATAAACCTCCTTCTGCTTGTCGCTACAAGACCTCCTGTGCTGGCAGGGCAGATATCCATAGAACAGGCAGCCGCTCAGTACGGAGCTGAGGATGCAGGCTATCTTTCCAGATACACAAGCAGGGAAGCTCTCGGCCTGCGTCTTCAGGCACGCAGCCTTCTTCTGTACGGACTGCGGGAACTTGGCCTGCATGAGCCCGGCATGAACAACAGGCCAGTGCACCTCTTAAAGACAAAGGAAGGCAGGCCGTATCTGCCTCTGCCAGACACTGCCGTCTCCTTTTCATACACGGAGAGAGCCCTCTGCCTTCTGGGGACAAGAGAGTGTAGAGAGGACAAACAGGCAGGGGAACTCTCTATAGGGGCAGACTGGGAAGAGATGCGGTCAGGTTTTCTGCCGCCAGCATCGTTCCTTGGTACGGACAGTGTATGTGCAACAGATGTGGACGATGAAGACCATGCTTCACGCATTCTGTCACAGTGGTGCAGGACGGAGGCTGTCCTTAAGGCAGCTGGATACGGCCTTCGCATACATCCCCATGACATAGAATGGATGGCACAAGATAAAGGCCAGGCAAGACACGCAGGGATTGCCCTTGTACATAGCCCAAAAGGGAAAGAGCTGTACACCTGGCAGGATGTACAGCTCGACA
>CAVLCT010000146.1:0-4350 GCA_963661665.1 Bulleidia sp.
GACAGCGGCAAGGCCCCTGGGCTTGTCGTGGAAAGATTGCAATACAGGCAGTACTGCCGGCAGGGCTTACTCTACTGTAATGAGCTCATACTGGGGATTGCCCATCTTGAGCTCCTTCATGGCAGTGAGCTGGCGCAGGCCGTGACGGCTCTCAATGCGTTCCACCAGATCGTGGTTCTTTTCCTTGTCCAGGCCGAAGACCAGATCGCAGGAGGCCTGGTCAATGGCCAGGATGTCGGTGGAAGCCAGGATGCCAATGTCCGGGATGGTGGGCTCTGCCGCCCTGAGTCCTGCGCAGTCGCAGTCAACAGACATGCGCCGCAGCACATTGATAAAGACGATGTGCTTGCCGAAGTAATCGCAGGTGGCCTTGGCAGAATCTGCCATAAGTTCCATCAGATGTTCCTTGGCAGGCCACTTGCTCCAGTCCTCAGGAACCTCTCCTAGAACGCCGTGCACCTGGCGCTTGCCAACCTGGCCAGAGGCGCAGCCGATGGCAATGTTCTTCATGGATCCGCCAAAGCCGCCCATGCCATGGCCCTTGAAGTGGGTCAGGACTATCATGGAGTCGTAGTTGACGATATGGCCTCCCATAGCCACTTCCCTGAGATGAAGGCCGTTTCTGACAGGCAGGCTGACATCGCCCTCTTCGTCCATGATGTCCACGGGACAGAAGGTCCAGCCATTAACTTTGAGAGTCTCGCGATGCGAGGCTGTCGTGTAGCGGTCGCCCTTGTAGAGGGTATTGGTCTCCACAATGGTGCTGTCTGGCACCTGGGCCTGGAAGGCCTGCACCATGTCGCGGGGCAGGATGTTGGGACCGTTTTTCTCGCCCGTATGCAGCTTGATGGCTACCTTGCCGTAAATGGAAGCATTGATGAGCTGATAGAGTTTGATAAGATGGGCACTGTCTATGACAGGCGTAAAATACACCTTTGCACGGCTGCCGCTGGTCTCAAGTCCTGTGACATTCCTGGACCCGATGAGCGGAGTCTTCTGATCCGGCTTGTTCGCAGCCTGGGCCATGGCATCCGCAGACAATGCGGACAAGGCAACCGGTGCCGCAACTGAAGCTACGGCGCAGGCAACAGAGCCCTTCAGTATCGTTCTTCTGGAAAGAATATTTTCCTGCATGCTTTTCTCCTTGCCCTGCAATAAGGGTGCTTCTATCAAAAGGGAGCAATCCCCCTTTTGAAGAGGATGTACATGACTAAAAGCCATCGGAGGCAGTCTGTTGAACAGACTATACAAAGTCCGTCTGGCCGCTGAAATAACTGATTAGCGCTAAAACTTGCCTGATTCTCTCAAAAAAAGTCAGAAAGGACCATGTTCTGGCAGCTTCTCCCAGACAGTTCTCCAAAGGCGGCCGCATGCGCTTTCCCCTGCGGCATAAGAAGGCCAAGCAGGAGGCATGCCATAACGCAAGCAGGCGCCCTTTGCGGGCAGGTTTCTGTCCCAGGGCATCCTTTCATAATGGCACTTCATGGTGTAAGAAAGACATGCCGGCACTGACTTGAGGCAGGAGACACTCCACCTCATGCCAGGGACGCTTATGTCCTGCCAGGCTATATTTCCATCAGCATATAGGAGCCAGCCTTGTTTATCCTGCATTCAGCTCTTAAACGTATATCTCTTGCGGTACTTTGCCTTTTCTGCCTTGGCGCAGCTGCCCACGCAGGGGACGTCTGCTTTCCATGGAGCGACAAGGAAAAACCGGTTCTTGCAGACGGCAAAAAGACGGCACCACAGCCGGAACTTCAGGGAGAATGGAAATCTGTCCTGGACAGCAACCGCCTGCTGACTATTACCAATGATACGTTTTCCCTTAAGGATCAGAGCGGCAGCATAGACGGCACTCTTCTTGAAAGCGGGCCGAACCTCTTCTTTCGTGAGAAAAGCGGAACAGGGTGCATAGTCATCTGGCAGCTTTTAGGCGACGGGAGGCTTTCCATCAACAGCGGAGAGGAACTCTTTCACCGGCCGACAGAGCCTGCGATTCCTACTGTTACGACACGCCAGTACGGCAGCGCTGACTGCCGCTTTACCGTGAGCGTGCCCAGCAAGCTTCCGGTAGAAGAGATAGATGACGGAGTCCGTATCAGCAGCATGGAAAAGGATGCCTCCATGCTGATACTCTCGGGGAAAAGCAAGGGCACTGCCGAAAAGATGGCCAAGGACATGTGCAAGCAGCTTTCAGGGCATGACTTTGCGGCTGTCGGCGATGACAAAAACACCTACACCTTCTTGGCAACGCATAACGGTACTGAAATCATCCAGTATGTGACCAAGCAGGATGAGCAGTACCTGCTCATCACTCTGATGGGTAACTACCCAAAGCTTGTATCCTATCTCAAGTCAGTGCACATTGTGCCGTCTGACAAAAAGTGAGAAAAAGAATCGTTTCCCGATTGAAAATTTCCAAAGAGCAGAAGCCAGCATGAATGAAATTATAAAATCGGATCGTATGTACTTTGACTGGCTGAAAACTATAAAAAGGCGATACAGCAATAGTCAAATTAAGTCAGCTGTACAAGTAAACAGGGAAATGCTCCTGTTTTATTGGAGTTTGGGACGAGATATTGTTTCATTAGAATCTGAAAAAAAATGGGGCACTTCTTTTTACAGAACATTGAGCAATGATCTGTCTGACGTTCTTCCTGGAGTAAAAGGCCTGTCCATGAAGAATCTGTACTATATAAAGCGTTTCTACCTGCTGGTGGAGGATGCCAAAAACATACCACAACCTTTTGATAAAGCAGACGAAAGTACGGGGCAGCCAATTTTCCCACAGGTTGTGGGAAAAATTGCAGAGCCGCTTTTCTCCATTCCCTGGGGACATATACGCCTTATCATTGACAAATATGGCAATGATTCAGAACGAGCCCTCTTCTATGCAAAAAAAACGATAGAAAACAACTGGTCACGCAATGTACTGCTGAATTTTCTGGATACCAGGCTGTATGAACGGCAGGGAAAAGCTGTTTCCAATTTCCAGCTAACATTGCCAAAACCACAAAGCGATCTTGCCCAGGAGATAACACATGATCCGTATGTCTTCGATTTTATCGCCGTCCGCGAGCAATATGATGAAAAAGAATTAAAAGACGCCCTCATGAACAACATACAGCGATTTTTTCTGGAACTAGGCAACGGATTTGCCATGCTGGGCAGGGAATACCGTCTTGTGGTTGGAGAAACAGAACAATTTCTTGACTTCCTGTTCTACCATGCAAAGCTTCACTGCTATATTGTGATCGAAGTAAAGACAAGAAAGCTTGAAGCTGGCGACATGGGACAGCTTGGCACCTATGTAGCGGCGGTAAACGGAATGCTGAAGCAAAAAGATGACGCGCCGACTATAGGCTTGCTGATTTGCAAAACAAAAGACAATGTGATGGCACAATATGCGTCCAGCTCAAACAATATGCCGGCTGGCATTTCGGAATACAAACTAACAGATTTAGAACCGGAAAGTTTCAATGGTTCACTTCCGACCATCGAGGAAATCGAGGCAGAACTGAATGCCGGAGTCGATACCGGATGCAATGGAAAAGCAGCTGATGAAGGCAGTTGCAGAAAGTAACGTCCGTCTGCAAGGAAGCAAAATGTCCGGAAGAGTGCAGGCAAAGCTTGCCTGCACATATGCTCAAACATGAGCAGTAGTTGCTCATCTCTCTTGGGTAGCTACCCGACAAATTGTAGGGCTTCCCGTGGTAGAGAAGGTACTGAAGGACATTGTTGCCTTGGAAGTCTACAGCTTCACAGGGAAACTCAATGCCGTTGCTTCGGGCAATATTCAGAATATTTTATTCGGTGATATAGCCCATGATGCAAAGGTCGCCCAGGGTGCAGGTGACAGATGGGTCAAAAGGGTTTTTAACCCTGATATCAAGGAACTTGTTGGCGACCTTTTCACCTCTGCGGTTGTTGTAGCCGCCAAACAGACGCTTGAACAAAAGCTTGATACTCATAAACTGCCCCTTTTGCTGTGCTGAATGCATATTTTCCAGGCCATGGAAAGGCATGGCAATACACTACACAGTGACAATTCAAGCAATTATCCACGGCAGGAGTACAGCATGACAGCTAAAAGTATTTGCTGACAGCCATGCGGAACTGCTCAAGGAAAAGTTTCTTGAAATAGCTGACATTATTCTGCTCATAGAAAAGAATCATTGCCTTCTTGTACTCTACTTCGTCAACGCTTCGATAAGACAACGGGCAGTAATCGTCAGAAACAAGCAAGGCGTTCCCAAGGATACGCGAGGTACGCTTGTTTCCGTCTTCAAAAGGCTGAATATACGAAACCATAAGCACGGCAAGCAAAGCTCGCTCTACAGCATGTTGCGT
>CAVLCT010000147.1:0-4260 GCA_963661665.1 Bulleidia sp.
GCCTGGTACGCCGTACCTGCGAAGAGTGCGAGGATATCTTTGTCATGGATATGCCCGAAGCACTCATCCCTTCCTTTGAGAAGGAAAATCACGGGCTGAAGGGTATCAGTGCCCCTCAGGGCGAGGTACGCCGCTGGCTGCGTTCTCAGATGGGGTATGAGCAGACCGCATAAGGCAGGGACAGTGTCTGCCAGAGCCGGTGACGGCTTAGGGATGCTGTAGCAGGAAATTTCAGTCAGACAATAATCCCTTTCCGGCAAGGAAAGGGCACAACATAAGGAGACCTCCTTTTCCTTAGCAGAGGGCATGCATGGCATGCTTTGATGCAAGGGGAAGGGAGGTCTTTTTTTGTGTGCAGGTTTTTAGGACTGAAGCGGATGGCATGTGTGCTGGCTACAGTGGTCTTATCCGAAAAAAAAGGTAACAAAATGATGATAAGTCTTCGAAAGTGCTTGCGTTTTTTTTTTTTTTTCAAGTAGTGTAATGCTGATTTTTACCAAACTATCAGTCTGGAAGCTCCTTTTTTGTTTTTCAAAAGAGAAAGAAACTATTCCTTTAGAGAAGATGTTATTTCTCTTTCTGTGCTGTTTTATCTGTCAGGCATGTAAAAAAACTTTGTCTGGCGGTCTACTGAAAGGAAAAAAGTGAGCCAGGGCTGTTTTCCCTTTGCGAGACTGGGGACAGAATGGAGCAGAGCTATGCTCCTTACTCATACAGCATGGGAAAGGAAGGAGAACAGTATGTTGTTCAAGAATACGGCGTGCCTTGCCACACTACTTTTGTCTTTTCCTCTTGTAGCACCTTATGTGTGCAGAGCCGATTCTTCGTCAGGGAATGACAAAGTGTTTGATGCAGGTACCTATAATTCAGTTGTTATCGGGCAAGCTATTAACACAACTGACGCAAGTCTGACCGAACTTAAGGCTAATGACAACAAAGCCACATTTAAAAGCGGCGCCATTGTAGATGCCGTCAATGGTGGCTATGCCGGATATGAAATTACAAGTACAGCTGAGAAGGTAACTGTTCAGGCAAACAATAATACGCTTACCTTTAAGAGCGGCAGCATTGTTAAAGGGTCTGTTTACGCTGGCCAGGCCCGTATTGATACCTCTAAAAAGGCAGTAGTTAATGGCACGTTCGAGTGTATTGGGAATACCATTATTATTGAAAACGGGGCTAAAGTTGAAGCATATACAACTTCTCAGGAAGGGACCGCACTAGTAACGATATCTGCCGGCCAGCCGAATTCTGAAAAGAGTGGCAACGGTGATTTAATTTCCCAGTCAAATACTTTGACAATTGACGCCTCGGCCTTTACGGGAACTGAGAGCAATCCTCTAAAATTCAGGCATATAAGGGCTGCCGGGGCTGGTGCAAATACCGGCAATGTTACAGTCGGAGCTTCTGAGAAGGGAAAGACAGATCAGGGTAACACGCTGACAATTACCAATTTGAGCAATGCCACCATTGAAAGAGTGTCAGTTGCGGAGGCTTCCTCTCATGAAGGAGGAGTTGCTTCTGCTACAGGGGGAATTGTAACTGTCAGGCACAACACTGGTAATGTAGAATTTGGTGACAATGTCAAGGTGACTGAAATATATGGCGGTAAGGCAGATGGCGGGAGCGCGATTGTTGCTGACAACACCTTGTCCGTGTCCGGCGGCGAGACAACGTCGGCATATGGTGCATATGCCAATGCAAATAACGAAAATGCGACAGCTATTGCCACTGACAATGCGCTGACAGTGTCCGGGGGAAAGGCAGAGCTGGAATATGCTGCATGTGCCTACGCAAGTAAGGGCAGTGCGATTGTCACTGGCAACACTCTGGCTGTGTCAGACTCCAATGTAAATCTTTTGAGCGGCGGATTTGCAAATGGCGTGACAGCAAAGGCTGAAGGCAACAAAGGTACTGTCAGCAATACCAGTGCTGAAGAGTTTTCCGGCGGCATGGCTGTCGCCAACGGCGATGATGGCAAGGCAGAGGCCTTAAGCAATGAATTTGAGGTAAAAGGCGGCACTCTTGCCACTGTGTATGGCGGTATGGCTGCATCCACCGGCAGCGGTAGCAGCGCAACAGCAGAAGGCAACAATCTGACCCTGACCGATGCCGAAGTCACCAAGGACCTCTATGGCGGTTATGCCTGCAGCAACGATTCAGATGCTTCTGCATCTGAAAACACACTTTCCCTGAATGGGGGAAGCTACAGCGGCAATATTTATGGCGGTTACGCCGAGGCTACCGGTACAGCCAAAGCGCTCAATAACACAGTAGAGCTGAACAAGAGTGAAGCTGGAACTCCTGCTTTTGCGGACACAACCGTTCTCTATGGCGGCTATGCCGCAACAAGCACAGGTAATACCTTGAAGTTTAACAACGTGCTGGATATGACAGCCGGCAATATCAAGAACTTCCAGACATTGACCTATACGTATGACGAACTGCATGCAGGGGACGTCATCCTGACCCTGAAAGACGCATCAGGGACCGACATCTCCAATGCAACTGTGTCGGTTACTCTCTCGAAAATTTATGGCAAAGAAGACGGCAGCGAATTTGCGATCGGAGATACTGTCATCCTCTTGAAGAATGAAAACGGCCTTAAAACAGACGGCATTGTCCTGAATGAACCTGTCATTACCAGCACTGATGACATGTACACGGGCTATGTCCTGGCACTTCAGACAACAAAAACTGAACTCCTCCTGACCAGCACAGGCACCAGCCTGAATTTCAGTGATGCGACAAACAAGACAAAAGATAAAATTGAGCATTTCCAGGAACTGAACTATACGTACAGTGTACTGAATGCTGATGATGTCATCCTGACGGTGACTGGTGAAGAGGCGACCGATGTCTCCAAAACACATGTAAACGTCAGGGTCTCCAATATTTTTGGCAAGGATGGCGGCGAATTTAAGATAGGAGACAAGGTCTACCTTCTGCGGAATTTGGTGGGCGGTCTTAATACAGAAGGTATTGTCCTGAACAAACCTGTTCTTACCGGCCAGACAGGCATATCCCTGCAATATTACCTGGAACTTCAGACAGCTCAGGATGAGAGCGGCAAGGACATTGAGCTCATCTTGACCCGCACAGAAGGCAGTGATGCTGTGCAGCCTGGCACAAAGGCCATTGCCGAGGGTGCTGCCGCAGGTCTTGCCCTTGTGAATGAATCTTCCAATGCTGCCATAGAGGCTTTGCGTGATTTCTCCATGGCTTCCGGCACAATAGCTCCCTTTGTGCACGTCCAGGCCTCTTCCATGCGTCATGAAACAGGTTCTTCTGTCAACGTGAGCTCTGTTTCCCTTGTCGCAGGCCTTGGCACCGGCATTGATACTGGTGCCGGCAACCTGAGCCTTGGCGCCTTCTTTGAGTACGGCAAGGGCTCTTACACAACCCATAACTCCTCCGACAGCCGTTCCGACATAGATGGCGACGGCAATTCCTGGTACATGGGTGGCGGCATTCTGGCAAAGATGGACTTTGTTCCCACGGGCCCCGGCTACTTCTATGTAGAAGGATCTGCCCACATGGGCAGCCTGCATAACGAATACGACAGCAATGACCTCTATGACTCTAAAGGCAACGTTGCCAAGTTTGATATGGACAGCCCCTACTACAGCCTGCACGGCGGCTTAGGCTATGTCTGGAATATGGCTGAAGGCCATGACCTTGATGTGTATGGCAAGTACATCTGGACCAGGGTTCAGGGAACGGACGATACACTGACAACGTCGGACAAGTTTGAATACGACGACATGGATTCAAACAGAATTCGCCTTGGTGCCAGGTACACATACAATGGCTCGGAACGCTTTGTTCCTTATGTGGGCGCAGCCTTCGAGCATGAGTTCTCAGGCTCCTGCGATTCCAGGGCCTTCGGCCACTCCGTGGCAGCTCCCAGCTTTGAGGGCAGCTCCGGCATGGGCGAACTTGGCTTGATGATGAAGCCCGCAGAAAGCCTGCCCCTCTCCGTCAATCTTGGCGTGCAGGGCTATTTGGGACAGAAGCAGGGCGTTTCCGGCAACTGCAGTGTGATGTACGAATTCTAAAGCATGAAAAAGCCCCGTTCCCTGCAGGGAACGGGGCATAACAGAGAAGGCCTCCTTTTCCTTTAGGCATGTCCAGGGAAGGGAGGCCGTTTTATGTTTTCAGATCTGTTCTCTTCTGGAAAAGGCGACCACCAGCGGGGCGGCGTTATCAGCCATAAAGGCGTCTGCCCCAGAGATGCTCATAAAGAGAACTTCCTTAGGG
>CAVLCT010000148.1:0-4200 GCA_963661665.1 Bulleidia sp.
TGGGCGAGTACCTTGTGGTTGTTGGTGAGTTCTACCACAAACATGGCATTGGGCAGTGCTTCCTCTACGACGCCGTCAACTTCAATGGAGTCTTCTTTTGACATACAGCCTCCCAGGCTTTGTTCCGTAAGGTGTTCCTTGCGGACTGAATAAAATGTACTGCTGGCTTGTACTGCCCTTTGCAGGCCGGCACAAGCCAGTATTTTTGCTACAAAAAGTGGGTTTTCCTTGTCACAAAAGGTATTGCTTGTCAATGCCGGAAAATATGCCGTCCTGCCGGCATTGTGAGAGGCCCGCACTCTTTTTCAGCTCAGCTCTGGGAAGCGTTCTTTGTCCCTGAACCATGGCTGCCGAAGAAGAGCCACAAGCCGAAGGCAAAGAGCGGCAGGCTTAGGAGCTGCCCCATTGTCAGCCAGTTGAAGGCAAGGTAGCCAAGCTGTTCGTCGGGAACACGGACAAACTCAACGATGAAGCGCGATATGGCGTAGCCCATGGCAAAGACGCCGGCAATCTGCCCCCTGGCCCTGGGCTTTGAAGAGAACCAGAAAAGCACAATCCAGAGCACAAGCCCTTCCAGAAAGGCTTCATAAAGCTGCGAAGGATGACGGGGGTAGGGGCCTGCATAGGGAAAGACGACGCCCCAGGGAGCATCAGTTACCTTGCCCCAGAGCTCGCCGTTGATAAAGTTGCCTATGCGCCCGAAGAAAAGCCCCTGTGGGATAAGCGGCGTTATAAAGTCGGCTATGTCCACAAAGGACTGCTTTCTTGTATGGCCAAAATAGAGAAAGGCCAGGGCAAGGCCTATGGCTGCTCCGTGGAAGGACATGCCGCCGTTCCAGAAACGGAAGATCTCCAAGGGGTTTTCCATGTACATGGGCAGGGAGTAGAAGAGGATATAGCCAATTCTTCCGCCCAGAACGCACCCCAGCATGGAGATGGTGACCAGGTCATCCACATCGCGCACCTGCCAGCCAAAGCGTGCCGCACGCCTGCGGCCCAGGTACCAGCCCAGCAGAAAGCCGATGACGTACATGAGTCCGTACCAGCGTACAGAAAGACTGCCTATGGAAAAGGCAACAGGATCAAGAGAGCATGTATACATAAAATGGTACGTCTTTTGTCCTGCAAAAGGGCGAAAGACAGTCCTCCGAACACGTAAGGAAAGGGCCGGCGTTTTGTGACGCGCCTATTGTACTCCGAGAAGCCAGTCGGCAAAAGTCTGCGGCTCAGGCGCCACCGGCCTGCTCCATCCTGTACCCCTGAACGGAGCGTCAAAGGCCATCCTCTCAATGACGACGTTGTCATCCTGGTCGAGCACGAGCATCATTTTTAAGGGATTGCCCGTAGTGCAGACCTTTTGCAGTATTTTCCGCCCTATGGCCAGTCCGGACCCGAAATGCAGATCCGACAGGATAAAATAGGTCATGTCTTCGCAGACAAAGTTTTTCATGCTGACAGCTGGATGGCCGTCATGCTCTTCGGGCGTGAAGTTGGTGACGCATTTGGCCGGCGACTTCAAAAATTTCTGGTCTGGCAGGAAGGAAAGGCTGATTCTGGCTGCCTTCACATCTTTCTCTGACATGGGCGTGGCTATGGGAATTTCCGTTATGTCAAGGAAGTCGCGGCACTTGCTTGAGGTTGCCGCAAGATGCTTGGCCAGATCCAGCGGCAAGAGGGTAAAGTACCTGGCCTTGCCGCGGAGGCGCCCGAGCCCTCCCAGGCTCTGCTCCCTGAGCGTGATGCAGCCGTCAGGAAAGGTTTCTATATAGATGGCGCGCCAGTAGAAGGGGCTGAAGAAGTCGGGAACGACTGATACATGGGAGACGTTGTGCCCTGTTTCAGTCAGTTCGTCTTCCAGCTGGGACGCATGCACTTGGTTCAGCCCGAGACAGGCGCACGGGTAGGCAAGGGCCCAGACAAGTCCAATGGTCGCAAAGAGCCGTGTTTTTGCAGCAAACCTGCCCAGAACTGCCAGCAAAAGCATAGGAACTGCCAGGAACGGATCCACCATGAATAGGGCATTGAGATGGATGCGTGCATCGGAGAAGGGCAAAAAGACCTTGGCCCCGAAGGTAGTGAAGCAGTCAAGCAGAAGATGCAGCAAAATGCAGCCCAGAAAGTACAGCCAGACAGTGCCAAGGGAGAGATGGTTTTTTGTGGAAGGCCGCCACAAAGGGCGCGCCAGAAGTGCCACAGCAAAGGCGATGATCGGGGCCGTGAAGACAGAATGGGAAATTCCCCTGTGCAGGCGGATAAAATGTATGGCATCCCCTGAGAAGAGCATGTCAAAGTCAGGGGCCATGGCTGCCAGGACAAAAAAAGGCAGGCACCAGAGAGTGGCAGGGCGTCTGGGGAGAAGAAGCGCAACGAGGGCGCCTATTGCGATCTGCGTCAGTAGATCCATGGAATGTTATTCTCTGAAAGGCGATTTTTGTTTCGGCGTTTCCCTGTACGAGGGATGTTCGGGAGAAGAGGACATTCCTCTTCTTTCCATATGCCTTTTGAACTCGTTCACCCTCCATTCCTGCATTGCCTCAAAATAAGAGGGGTTGCTCATGTTGTAGAGATGCTTTTCCCTGCGGTAGTTCAGGGAACCAGCTGTCGGATAGCGCATTTCCGCATTGGTGTCCGGTCCTGGAGGGCCGTAGTACCTGGCATCGACATCTCCTCCGCCTGTGCTGATATCCCTTGGTGCACAGGAAGCACAAAAGGAGGCACAAAAAAGGAGCACAGCAAGGCTGAGAGCCGTGAAAAGGAAGGACTGTATATGCGGCCCTGCGTCACAGGACGTAAGCTGTCTGGTCATAATTGCCTTGGGCCTTCTTGGTGGAAAAGCTTGAAAAAAGCAGCAAAATCAAAGGAAAAGCCGGCATCACATCCGGCAGCTGAACCGGTGCACTGCCAAAAGGCAAAGACTTCACTGCAGGTTACGCAAGCTACCACAGGGAATAAGGCAGGGCAAGAATTGCCAAAAACAGGAATCCGGCAGGAGCATACGGGGCACAATCTGCCCGAAGGCAGAGCATGAAGGGCTAATAAAGAACGTAATAACAAAAAGTTGGTACTTGTTTGACAGGGTAGTTTGTGTAGGGTAAAAAATACTATTGTTTTTTACAGCAGTCTTCCCCCCTTACAGGACAAGGCCATGTCCTTTGGGGCTTCTCCTGGCAGAAAGACTGTGCCGCATGGAAGCGGCCGCCCTCAGCACCTGTTCATCATGCCTGTCCCGTGCAGTTGTACGGCTCCGGCGAATACGTATCTGAGAGGCAGTGGCAACCTTAACCAAGGAGGCATCATGGTCTTCCGCAGATTGTATTCTTCCTGCATCGTTTTGTTCCTCGCCGTATTTTCCTTTACAGTCAGCTTTGCTTCTGTGAGCGAAGCTGCCCTTTCTCGCCCTGACTCCCAGCAGAAAGCAGTCAAACATAAAACCAGCAACAAAAGTCAGGCGAAAGCAAAAAAAACAAAGTCACGGGACAGCCGTGCCATCTGGCTTGAGCGTGCCAGAAACAATTCAGACACAATGCTGGGCAAGGCCTCCTGGTATGGCAGCGATTTTAATATGCGCGCCACTGCCAGCGGCGTGCCGTATAATATGTATACCTTTACCGCTGCCCACAGGACGCTGCCCTTCGGCACCATCGTGCGCGTGACGGACCAGTATAACGGCAAGAGCGTTATGGTCTGCGTCACCGACAGGGGCCCCTATGTCGGCAACAGGATTATTGACATGTCCATGGCGGCAGCAACCCGTATAGGGCTGAACAGCAAGGGCGTGTCCACTGTTGAGCTTGAGGTGGTCAGCGACTCCCAGGGAAGGCCGCTCAGGCAGGGCGAAGCCTTCTATGTCGAATCAAGATCAGCGACAGGACAGGAGCGCTTCGGCCCCTACGATACTTTTGCCGATGCGGCTGCCGTGCATGAAGCAATGCTTCTGGCAGATCCCGATGCTTCCGTCGTCCTGGACAGCGCCATGCAGCTGAGATAGCAAATTACAACAAGACAAGTTAAGTCCCTGCAATGCAAAAGAAAACCGGTCTTTCCAAAAGGAAAGGCCGGTTTTTTAGTCTGGAAGTACGCATCCTATGACCTGCTATCCCCCAAAAGCCATACTATGTAAGCCTCCATCATAACGATGGGGGGCTTTTTTTTGTGTGCTACAATGGGGTCATAGGATGCGTACCATAAAATCGAAAACAG
>CAVLCT010000149.1:0-4182 GCA_963661665.1 Bulleidia sp.
CCCCTGAATGAATGTAGCAGGGGGCTGTCCGTACCATTACAAGGCAGGACAGCCCCCTCCAAAAACATTGTCTTGTACCAGCGGTTTCACAAAATACGGCAAAAGCTCTTCAGAGCGCGCAGAAATGCTTCTGCCAGGTCATTATCCTGTGCACAGCATGATATAGCGCAGTCTGATAAAGCTGCTTAAGTAGATCTTGTTAAACCCGGCCATATCGGCGGCACCTGTCTTGTCCAGAATGTAGTCGATGACTTCCTCAGGATCGATGATGTCCCTGATGCACTGATAGTGCTCCGTGGCTGTGTCCAGCACGTTCTTCTGCACCTCCTGCACACTCATCCTGGGGTTTCCGGAAACAGCCTCAAGATTCACAGCGCGGTCACGGATGAGGAGTTCAGCCATGGCATAGACCTCTTTCACGTCCAGGACGCTCATCCCGTTGAGCCTGCCCTTCACGTCATAAAACTTCTCCTTCAGCAGACGGTACCTTTTAGCCAGGGTATCGCACTCCCAAAGGTGGCTGTTGGCAGTACGCACAGCCTTATTCCAGCCGCCCTCGCCCAGAAAGAGCTTTTCATTCTGGCTCTCACTGTCACCAAAGCAGGTATTGTCATTAAAGTGATCCTCTCCCTGGTACATGTGCTGGGGCAGTGCTGCATCGGCAAAGGCTGCACAAGGCAGTGCCGCAGACAGGCAGAGCAGTACGGGCAGAATGAAACGCTTCATATTGTTCTCCTCACAGCATAGTGCACATTAGTGCACAAGATTCAGTGTTCAGTACTTTTAGTGTTCAGTACATAGATCAAAGGCAGACCCACCCTCCTTTGCGGAGGAATGCGTCTGCCTTCTTCGCTATTCTCTGGTCAAGGTACTTTAGCCAAGCTTTTCCTGCAAAAGCTTGCTCACCACTGCGGGGTTGGCCTTGCCCTTGGTCTCGCGCATAACCTGGCCCATGAAGAAGCTGACAAGCTTTTTCTTGCCGCCCTTGTAGGCTTCCACCTCGGCAGGATTGGCGGCAATGACCTTGTCCACTGCCGCATCAATGGCTCCTGTGTCGGAAATCTGGGCAAGCTTGTGCTCTGTCACATAGGCTTTGGGAGAGGCACCACTGGCGCACAGGTCGGCAAAAATGTCGTTGGCAATCTTGGCGCTGATAAGCCCTTCTTCCACGATAGAGACAAGCTCTGCCAGATGAGCGGCAGTCATGCCCAGCTCTGCAAGGCTTTTGCCGCTGGCATTGAGCTCGCGCTGCAGGGGGCCTACGATGTAGTTGGCAACCTTCTTGGGACTGGCAGAAGCGGCAGCAGTTTCAAAGAAGTCAGCCATGGCCTTGCTGGAAACAAGGATTTCAGCCTCGTCCTCTGCAATGCCCGTCATCTCTATAAAGCGCTGCATGCGCTCCTTGGGCAGTTCCGGCAGTTCCTTCTGCCAGGCCGCAAATTCCTCAGGCTCTATATGGACAGGCAGAAGATCCGGGTCAGGGAAATAGCAGTAGTCATGCGCCTCTTCCTTGCTGCGCATGGCGGCGGTTATGTTCTTGTCCGCATCATAGAGGCGGGTTTCCTGGCTTACCTCGCCTCCGTCTTCCAGGATGTCTTCCTGGCGGCCGATCTCGCAGGCTATGGCCCTGGCCACGTTGCGGAAGGAGTTGACATTCTTGAGCTCGGTACGGGTGCCCAGCTTTGTGTCGCCCTTGCACCTGATGGAAACGTTGGCATCACAGCGGAAGCTCCCTTCTTCCATGTTGCCGTCGCAGACACCAAGATAGGTCACGATGCGGTAGAGGGACTTGAGGTAGGCGACTGCCTCCTCTGCAGAACGCATATCAGGCTCGGAGACAATTTCCACCAGGGGCGTGCCAGCCCTGTTCAGGTCAACGTAGCTGTGATTGTCGGTCTGGGAATGGATGTTCTTGCCGGCATCATTTTCCATATGAATACGGGTGATGCCTATCTTTTTCGGGCCATTGTCTGTCTCAATCATGAGGTGCCCGTGCTCGCACAAGGGCAGCTCGAACTGGGAGATCTGGTAGCCGCAGGGCAGATCCGGATAGAAATAGTTCTTTCTGGCAAAAACGGAGTCCAGGTTAATGGAACAGTTGGTAGCCAGGCCCACCAGTGTAGCAAAATGCACGGCCTCATGGTTTATTCTGGGCAGGGCCCCGGGCATGCCTGTGCACACCTCGCAGGTGTTGGTAT
This sequence comes from Bulleidia sp., assembly GCA_963661665.1. Lineage (GTDB taxonomy): Bacteria > Desulfobacterota > Desulfovibrionia > Desulfovibrionales > Desulfovibrionaceae > Desulfovibrio. The sequence continues at coordinate 2,199 of CAVLCT010000149.1, forward strand.
TCGGCTCTTTTCCGAAGCAGTTGGGACACTTGCAGAAAAGCTTTGATTTTGTAGCCAGCTGTACATGGACTTCGAGGCCAATTACTGCTTCATACTCGGACATTGAGACCTACTCCTTGCAGGGGAACTGGTACGCAGCCCATCGGACAGATTCATGAGAGCCCCTATAGGATAAGGAGGATGAGGCTCTTTCTGCGTACCGGTTAATTTGCATGATATGGTACCGTCAGCACTGCTGACAGGAATGATTGCATTAAAGTGATACGTTTACCACTAGCCCCCCTTCCCTTCAAGGGGGCATGAAGCAGGCTTCATGGCCGGCTGAACAGCAAAACAAAAACGGCCTGTAGTCCTGCACATAAAATAAGCCGATACACTCCTGAAAGCCGCTGACATTGTAACTGTATTTTAAGATCGAAGGCTTGCAGTAACTGTTTTTACAGAATTGTAACTGTTTTTTGAGACGGTAGGCAACTTTGAATACTGCACAGAACAGGCTGGCAAGGCTATGCGTTTCTGACAGAGCATTTCAGCCTGAGTGCTTTCCCGAACTGGCATACGTCATCAGTCAGCCATACTGGCACGATGAAATCGACGATTCAGGACGGGCAGGAAAAGACAGTCTACCCGGAGTCGTACTGGCCCGGAGACAGGACAGGAGACCACCTTGAGTTCGCCCTTAAATACGACGGAGTACACCTCGGCATCCTGTCGGCCCTTTTCAATGTTGTCCCTGCAGACGAGATAGCCGCCTGGATCAGCTCAAAGCCAACCGGCAAATACGCCCGCAAAATCTGGTACCTCTATGAATTCCTGACAGGGCGGAACCTCCCTCTGCCTGACTTAAAAAAGGGGAATTACATCGAGCTGCTCGATCCGGACCGCTACTTCACAGCAACGCCAGGCCGCCGCATGCAGCGTCAGCGCATCATCGACAATCTGCCTGGCACTAAAGCTTTCTGCCCCATCATCCGGCGCACAGAAAAACTGGCCGCCATGGAAGAAAACGACCTGCAAAAGCGGTGCGAAAATCTCATGGCATCCTATGAGCCGGAACTTCTCAGACAGGTTCGCAAATCCCTGTTGTACAAAGAGGCCCGTTCCTCCTTCGAGATAGAACACATCAGGCCAGGCTCCTCGCGAACGGAAAAATTCATCGCCCTGCTTGAGAAGGCCGAAGACAAGGATTTTTGCGAAAAATCTTTTCTGCTCGAAGCACAAAACAGCATCGTCGATCCACGCTTTCGGGACACCGACTACCGCAAGAGCCAGAACTACGTCGGCCAGACGATTACCTGCCAAAGGCAGCTCGTTCACTATGTCTGCCCGAAACCTGACGACCTCCCTGAATTAATGGAGGGTCTGCTCGCGTCCCATAAGATTATGAAGGAAGGCAATGTCCCTGCCATCATCCATGCCGCAGTCATCTCCTACGGCTTTGTCTTCCTGCATCCCTTCGAGGACGGCAACGGCCGTATTCACCGCTTTCTCATTCACAACATTCTGTCCCGGCAAGGAGCGGTCCCTGAAGGAATCATGTTCCCTGTCTCGGCTGTCATGCTGAAAAATCCGGAGCTGTACGATCGTTCGCTGGAAGCGTTCTCCAAACCACTGCTGAGACTGACTGAGTATGACCTGGACGATGCAGGACAGATGACCGTCCTGAATGATACAGGGTCTCTGTACAGATACATTGACATGACCGCCCAGGCAGAAGCGCTGTATGAATTCATCAGGCTTACCATTGATCATGAACTGACTGAAGAACTCGGTTTTCTTGCGAAGTACGACAGGACAAAACAGGCCATTCAGGAAATTGCAGACATACCAGACCGCCTGATTGACCTTTTTATCAAGTTCTGCCAACAAAATAACGGCTGCCTTGAGGCAAAAAAGCGGGAATCCTATTTCAGCTTTCTGACTGATGACGAGCTGTCTCACATGGAAAACGCAGTTCGTGAAGGCTATACAGAGAAGTAAAGCC
>CAVLCT010000150.1:0-4115 GCA_963661665.1 Bulleidia sp.
TTGGGACCGTTATTTGTTCGTTCAAAAATGCTCACAATACAACTCCTGTTTTTTTCGTAGCGAGAGACATGTTAATATGCCTTAAAAAACCACACCGGTGATAGGCAGGTCTTTATATTTATCGCTAAAATAAGTGCCAGGGTCTTCAATGTCTTCGGGGTCGTTTGAGTCAAAAGAGAAAATGTATTTGTCTGACTTGTCCAACACTGCATACAATGCGTATGGTGAAAAACAGGACAAAAGAATACGGCCGTCGCCATAGTCAAAAAGAGATTGCCTTGAAAGCCAGCCAAAAAAGAGTTCACCATCCCACGGGACATCTTTTTTGCACGAATCTCGTACACTGGTGCTCCAATCCTCACGCTTTTCATTATACTTTTGTATAAGAATGCTTTCGTAAGGACTGACCCTGTCTTTTGCCTCCAGAATAATTGTTATATAGGGCTCTTGAGGCTCGACATGGGAATAAATAGTGAAAGTATACGTGTACATTACAACCTCGGAAGTTTGCTCATGGTTAGTGGAACAGATATATGCGGTTTCGGGCTAAGACTTCCTTTGCTTCATGGTTCCGGCTACCAGGGAGCAGTCTTGTCCCTGACAGCCGGCGGTATGTTCATCTCTCTTACCAGCCTGTATCCTGTAATAGTCATGAACTTTGCATAAAATGAATTGTATCCTATGACAGCTCCACTGGTGGAAACATGTCTTCATATCTGTTCGTAGAGTCAAGTCTGTTTGCTTCATCTTCGCATCCTCTTTTAAGTAACTCCAAAAACAGCTTGTAATGCAGGCTGTTAAACTCCCCTTCCTCAAGGCGCTGATAGAGTGTCTTTCCAGACTTGTCTCTGATGAGCTTCTCTATCCTCTCTTCCAGCTCCTTCCGGAGTATCTGTTCATTTATGCGTTCTTCTTCGAGAGAGTTTGCCAACTTATCCCGCACCTCTCTCTGATGCTGTACCTCTGCCTGTATCTCTTCAGATTGTGCTTTGAGGGCTTGTACCCTTGTTTCGAGCAGTTCTACACGATGCTCTGCTGCCTGCGTGACAGCCCTGACAGCTCTGGTAGCCATGGCAGGGCTGCTACACGTAAAAACAAACCCCTTTTCCCCCACATCCTTCTTGGCAGCGTCAAGCAACTTGCCCATTTTATCGGGGTCATTGTCGTACTTGCCGTCAATGATATCATACATATCCTTCAGCCACGCAGGCTTGCCGCCTGCAGAAATGCGTGTCCTGGCCATCTGACTTTCCCCCTTATCTGCCGGAGTGGCTGTCTGAAGACTGCCATTGCTCGAACAACTGCCTTTCGGATTCGTCCAGAGGCATGTTCTTTAGTGCCTTGCGCACAACTCTGCACAGCTCTGTATCCACGTTACTCTCCTGCGGCTTCATAATGGCAGCATAGTTGTATCCGCCCTCAGGTTCGTTTTCGTCCACGTAGGCAAGAATGTACTTATGAAGTTCAGGCCACGACACATTCTCTTCCTTCGTGATACGGTCACAAATCCTGGCAAACTCTTCCCAGTGCAGGTCGTTAAACTCGCCTGCTACAAGCTGGTCATAAAGAGGTGTAGCAGGCGTTTCAAAAGCACTGGCAAGGACGTTGTATATGTCCTCCCAGCTTTTTGCCTGCTTCATTTCGGCTGTCTTTCGTTCCAAGAGGTTGGGACCGTTATTTGTTCGTTCAAAAATGCTCACAATACAACTCCTGTTTTTTTGTAGTGAGAGTCATGTTAATACACCTCAAAAATCCACGTCGGGAGGATATTTTTTATACATGTCCTCAAAATAAGTGCCAGGGTCCCCAAAGTCTTCCACTGGTTCATTTGTTTCTACTGTAATATCGTAATCAAATGATCCTTTTACCACACCATAAAGCTCATAAGGAGCAAAACGCTCATTGCCGATGTATCTATAAGGAACCATCCCATATTGAAATTCAAGCCAGTAGAAAAAGTTGGCTACTTCAATATCCTTTATTTTGGATAAAGCTTGTTCCCTATCTTCCCATTTTTCTAGTTTACCATTGCCGACTTTTACAAATATGCTTTCGTAACAACTAAATCTGTCTTTTGCCTTCAAAAGAATTGAAACAATTACGTCAGGCGCTCCTTCATCATAAATATTGAATAAATATGAGTACATTATAACCTCGGTAATTCTGTCAGGGGAATGGCCCATTTATGGATGTGATCCGATATGTTATTTCACTATTCCTGTGCGATAGGTTCATATAGCCTGGGAAAAGTTTCAGCGCAGGCTGTTAAAGTAGACTTACACGATATTTCTTAAGAGATGAAACAGATGCCCCCCAAAAGCACTGGCAAGGACGTTGTAAATGCCTCCCAGCTTTTTCCCTGCTTCATTTCGGTTGTCTTTCGTTCCAAAAGGTTCATACTAGCTCCTTAGTAAATCGCGCCGGGTATATACCTATCCTTAAAATAAGTGCCAGGATCGCCAAAGTCTTCCACAGACTCATTTGTTTCTACCGTAATCTCGTACTCAAATGATTTTTCCACAGCTTTATAAAGAGCGTAGGGAGCAAAACCACCACGGTGGATATGTAAATATGGAGTGAGGCCATACTGCCATTCAAGCCAGTCGAAAAATTCGGCTACTGCAGCATTCTTTATGTCCCACAGAGCCTCTTTGTTGGCTTTCCATTCTTCCTGTCCCCCGCTGGCCTTTACAAATATACTTTTGTAAGTCTTAAATCTGTTTTCCGCCTTCATAAGAATCGACACAACGGGCTCATGATCCAAGTTACAAATGTTGAATAAATATGAATACATTATAACCTCGGTAATTCGGTCAACGGAGGGCAGTTCTGTCAGGGGAGTAAACCATTTTGGAGGAATACAAGAAAGTTTTTCCAGATAATCAATATTAATTATTGGACATGCGTCCGGAATAAGTTCTTTCAAGTTACAAATGGCAAGATACACTATGCGGGTAAATTTTTTTAGTGCATCATCTGAATCATTTTTTTTGGCTATAACATCTTCGCCGTATTTTAATACTTTTGCTGTTATCAGTTTTCGCTCACTTTCATGGAGAAATGGTTTTCCTTTAGCAAGAGATACTTTTTCTATGATTTTGAAATTCTCCACTCCTTCTTGTGTGCACAGAGCTGTTGTAAAAGCATCAGATATGGCGTTGTCAAGAGCCTCAATCCATGCAGCAGTTTTTCCTGCGTTGCCTGCTTTTTTTATCAACCCGTCTTCGTCGTTTAGTTCAATGCCTTTGAGAGGAAGGGATGCAAAACATCCAAAACAAAATCTCAGGTGTTCCATATCATCAATGCCTCGTAAGAACCTTCCTGCATCACCCAAAAGCTCTAACCCTGTGGACAAAACTTCCGTTGCGTCACCATGTAGCCTGCCAACATAAGGGTGACAAAATGTGCCTGGAATAACCATTTCATCATCGCCATAATCACACTCGTTTGAAAGGTTGGTAAGGTCCGCCAGTTTTTGCGGGCTTCCAGTGGCTCTGTCTTTGACAAAGCGTATGGCCGGAGACAGAAAACGTGGATTTGCATTTTCAAACACGTGTCCTGCATCATGATATAAGGCGCCAAAATCTACTTTCGGCAAATCTGCATGATTATATAAGGCGCCAAAATATGCTATCGGCAAATTGATTATATTCTCTTCTTTACATACCTTGGATCTGTCATGATGAATGCTAACCCTTGCTCCCTCTATTTTAACCGGGCTAATATTGCCATTAGTTATACGGTAAATATAGGCAATTTCATCTTTTATTTTGTTCAGTATGGCATTTGTATTTCGGTTAATATATGCAAGTTTATCTTTAACTATATCAATTGTCATATCATTAATTTTATCAAAAGACGGCTTAACTATGTTATACCTCTTTGACAAAATCATTTTATTTACTAACGACTCTCCAAAAGTGACATTATCATTAACCCATTTTACTGCATCATTATATGAAATATCTGAATATTGTACAATTCTCCTTTTTATTTTCAGAAATATCTTCTCCTTTTTATTATCAAGTACTGCTAATTTATTATTCAATTCCCGAATAACTTCAAGTCTTTTTTCCTCTTCAAAATCTGAACAATTGGGAAACACATTGTGCACC
>CAVLCT010000151.1:0-4113 GCA_963661665.1 Bulleidia sp.
CCCCCGGATGCAGGACAATTATCCTGTACACAAGAACGCTATGTCCCATATCTCAGCCCCGTCAGGCCTTGCTCAAGCAAAAGGTTTACTGGATGTTTTTTCCTGCGGCATAGGCCCCCTGCCTCAGCATATACTGCAAAAGGTGCTGCTGGCAGATCATGTTTTTGCGGCTAAAGGACTGCTCTCCCAGGTTGGTACAGGGCAGAGAAATGGTCCTCTCCTGCACAATATACTGCCATCGCCTAAGGACGCTCTCAAGGAAGCCATCACTCTTGTTCACAACGGAAAAAACGTCTGCCTGCTGGCCTCGGGCGATGCCCTGTATCACGGCATAGGCAGCACGCTTGCCGGCATATTGTGCGATGAACCGGACAGGGAAAAAATCACGGTCCGCTTTCATCCTGGGCTTACGGCCTTCCAGGTGCTCTGCCACAAAACCGGCCTTCCCTGGGACAAGGCACGCCTCTTTTCAGTGCACTCAGGCTCAGCCTCGCTACGTCCTTTGCTGGAAGCCCCTTTTGCCATTATTTATACAGGACTGCCGCTGACGCCATCCAGGCTTGCCCAGGCGCTTTGCGCCCTGCACCCAGCCTCGCAAAAAAGATGCTGCATACTGGCTGAACAGCTTGGATCAGCAGAAGAATACATCACCCGGTGCACGCTCAAGGAAGCAGCCATGGCAGACACTGGCCCTACGGGCATCCTGGTGCTCCTGCCTGAAGGGGCTGTACCCATGCCTTTGCCGCTGGGGCTTGACGATGAGGCATATGCGTTTGAAAACCACTGCCTGACGGCAAAGCAGGTACGGCCCCTGGTCCTTTCCTGCCTGCGCCTGCCGGCTTTTGGCGAGCTGTGGGACTTAGGAGCCGGATCCGGATCTGTCAGCATAGAAGCAGCCATGCTGAGGCCAGACCTGCATGTATCGGCTGTGGAACGTGTGCCTGCACGCTGCCGCAATATTGAACACAACCTGGGCAGGCACTGCGTCAGCAACGTCACCCTGCACGAAGGGGAGAGCCTTGACCTGCTGGCATCGCTGCCACAGCCAAATCGCGTTTTTATCGGCGGAGCAGGCAGGGATCTGCCGGAGCTTCTGCGCCTTTCCCTTGCAGCCCTGAAAACAGAGGATCCCATGGCCTGCGTTGTCGTCTCGGCCATCACTCTTGAAACAACAGCCCTGTTGCAACAGTTTAAGGACGGCATCCTGCAGGAAACAATGAGCGTGGACATTGCCGTCTCTGCCCCCATAGGCAGCTATACGCGCCTTTCACCGCTTAACCGTATCCATCTTTTTGTTTTTACGCCCAAAGCCAGTGTCTGACCGCCATTTTTTCCGCCAGATCCCTTTTGCAACTGACAAAGCCATGACGCAGCAAGCCTATTTCCTGCCTCCGCACGGAGGCGACAGAGACGCACTTGTGTCCTGCTCTGAGCATGCCGATGAAGAGCTGATCGATTTCAGCGTCAATGTCCGTCCCGACGGTCCGCCCGAGTATCTCAGGCTTGCCATGCTCCGTGCCCTGAGCGATGCAGGCAGGTACCCTGCACCTGATTCTGCCCCCCTGCGCAGGCTCTGTGCACAAAAAACGGGACTCAGCGAGGACGGCATCGTCTTCGGCAACGGAACATCGGAACTTCTGCACGCCCTGGCATACGTGCTGGCAAAAAAAGACGTCCCCTGCGTGGTCATCCCCGAACCAGCATTTGGCGACTATAGAAAAGCCTGCCGTCTGGCCGGCCTAAAAACACTACACCCGTCCTGCACTTTTAGCGCACCCTCTGCTCCGCATCATCTGGCAGACTGGAAGATCCCTGTTGCAGACATACTGGCAAGCCCTGAAAACTGTGCCGTCATCATCGCCAATCCCGGCAATCCGGCAGGCACCTATCTTGCACCTAAGGCTCTCATGAAGCTTTTTCAGGCAAGGCCGGATATCACCTGGATAATAGATGAAGCCTTTTTGACCTATGCAGGCCCTGAGGAAAAAATGTCGGTCCTGCCATGGCTTGTCCGGAACAACAAAGGGAAAGAACAGGGACTGCCTCAGGATTTCAGGTGGTGCCTGGTGCGTTCGCTTACCAAATTTCATGCCCTGGCAGGCATACGGGCAGGCTGTCTTCTGGGGTCGCCAGAACTGATGCTGGAAATACGGGCGTCACTGCCCACCTGGAATGTCAGCTGCATTGCGCAGGCCTGCATCAGGGCAATATTGGAAAAGACGCCTGAGACAGAAAAAGACGAAAGAAAGACACGATCCCTGAACAGGCAAAACCGCTGTTATCTTCTGAAAGCGCTGCAGACGCTTCCTCTCATTGTTTTCCGGTCGCAGGCAAACTTTCTTCTTGTACGCCTGAACAGCCCGCATAAGGACCTTGCAGTCAGGCTTCTGAAAGAAGAAGCGCTGGCCGTTCGCGACTGCGCCACCTATCAGGGACTGCAGGACGGCAGATGGTTCCGTATAGCCGTGCGCGGAAAGAAAGATACAGACCGCCTGGTTACAGCCCTCAGGAAAATACTTGTTCCCCAGGCACCCTTTTGCAGCACGCAGCCACAGAAAAGGCATACGCCAGCCCTCATGCTTCAGGGAACATCGTCCGGAGCAGGCAAGTCCGTGCTCACAGCGGCCTTTTGCAGGATACTGCGCCAGGAAGGCTATAATGTCGCCCCCTTCAAGGCACAGAATATGTCCCTCAATTCAGGTGTGACCTGGGACGGCCTTGAGATGGGCAGGGCCCAGATTTTGCAGGCAGAGGCCTGTGGCATACAGCCCGATGTGCGCATGAATCCCCTGCTCTTAAAGCCGCTCACGGACAAAGGATCGCAGGTTATCCTCATGGGCAGGCCGCATTCTGTCATGCAGGCCAGGGATTTTCTTTCCGCCCGCAAGGACTATAAAAAGACCATACTGGAAGCCTACGCAAGCCTTGCTACTGAGCATGACGTCATGGTTTTAGAGGGTGCAGGAGCCATGTGCGAGGTCAATTTAAAAGAGAGCGACCTTGTCAACATGGCCATGGCAAAGGCAGCCGGAGCACATGTCCTCCTGACAGGAGACATTGACAAAGGCGGCGTCTACGGCGCTTTTCTCGGCGCCTGGATGACCTGCACGCAGGAAGAAAGGGAACTTCTGGCAGGATACCTGGTGAACCGCTTTCGCGGTGATGCAAGTCTGCTGGCCCCTGCCCATGACTATATGATGCGGGCAACAGGAATTCCCGTCCTGGGCGTCATCCCCTATCTTGCGGAACTTAACCTGCCTGAAGAAGACAGCGTGGGCCTCTCCCGCAATCTTTTCAGGCCGGCAACGCTTGCTGACCCGCTGGATGTGGCCATGGTCGTCTTAGGACGCACAGCCAATTACACGGATGCTGCACCGCTTGGTATTGAACCTGATGTGACGCTAAGGCCTGTGAAAACAAGTGCCGAATGGGGGAACCCAGATCTGGTCATCCTGCCTGGTTCCCGCAGCGTAGCGGAAGACTGCGCCCTCCTGCGCTCATCAGGGCTTGCCGGGCGGATCCTGGAACATGCCAGGAAAGGCGGCTGGATCATGGGTATTTGCGGCGGCATGCAGATCATGGGCGATGCGCTGCACGATCCCTTGCAACTTGAATCCTCTGTAAACACCATGGAAGGCCTGCATCTTCTGCCCCTGGCAACTACGCTTGAAGAAGCAAAAATCCTTACAAGGATCAGCCATGCAGCCACGCCTTATGGCGTGCAGACAAGAGGTTATGAAATACATCACGGACAGACACGCATTACAAGGGAGCTGTCCGGTATGCAGTACTTTTCAAGGCCAGACACAGAAGATGGACCTTTTCTGGGCTGTGCCTGCGGACATATAGCTGGTACGTACCTGCACGGGCTTTTTGATGACGACCTCTTCCGCAGGGCATTTCTGGATACTGTACGCCAGTCCCTTGGCAAAAAGCCCTATGGAAAGCCTCTTGCAAGCTGGAATCCCGATGCCGAACTGGACAGGCTGGCTGATGCAGTGCGATCTGCCTGCGATATCAGGACTATCCTGCGCATACTGGGGCTGTAGCCTTTTTGCCAGCAAATGTAGCGCAAGGCAATCTATTTTCTCTTTTCGGCAATGGCGTAAACGT
>CAVLCT010000152.1:0-3707 GCA_963661665.1 Bulleidia sp.
CTTCCTCTGAAACAAGATGCAGCATGATTCCTAAGATGGGTGTATCCATCAGGAGAGGGGGATCCAGGCATAAGGACTTGCCCTGCACCTGATAGCCGGAAAGTGGTGCACATGGTTAAGCTGAGACGTTCCTAGGAGCCATGGCAGGGAATTTTTGCAACTGCTACCGCAAAATGACAGATACTGCCGTCAAGCACCTGCTGCACTTGTAAAAACAGAGTCCGGCACATCTGTGACATGCCGGACCAGGAAACTGTTTTATTGCGTGAATGGCAGCGCCATCTATCTGCCTTGTTTCGTTACTACGCACTCCATGAGTTCACGTTTCAGGTTTTCGTGATAATCGTAGCCCATTGTCTTACCCCATTGCCTTGGCGTGGGCATTCAGTATCTGCCTGACTACAGGAAAACTCCGTTTTAAACGATAGGAGTGTACGCTACACTAGGTGGGAAAAATCTCTTCATCAAACTGAAATCATCTGTAATATGAAGCATATCTTCATCGCAAAGCGGAAAATCTACATCCCCCTTGTTAATGGGAATAGCCTCATGACCACGGATAAAATGAATCTTTTGCACTTCAAGAGAAGCACCTATCTTGTCAAGAAGAGCACGAAAGGTGGTACCTTCTGAACATTCTACTACCCCAAAAGAAAAAGTATACACAGGGTCTGTCCATTTACCACTTTCCACTCTTTTCTTAATAATGGACAAAGGAAAAGGAAGAGGAAGGGGTGCCATAACATCGCCATGAGACTCAAAATACTGATGCATGCATATAATTTTGATATTGAGCATACAGTCGCTTTCTCCATTATTTGAAAACAGGAATAACTAAACCTAGAGAGAGAGAGTACCGCTTGTTGCACTAAGGACTACTACAGTGCGGTGCCTTATGCACTTACAGCTCAGGACAGCATAAAGCTGTCCAGTTCGTCTTCATTATGGATAATCTCTTCCTCCGGAACGCCCAGAGTCCTGCACAACTCTATGCTTGAGCTGAGCCTGATATTGATATCCGGGTTGAACGCCGCAGCTATCAGGCCGTGCAACTTTGTGTAATAGGCCTCTATTTTGTCCAGCTCTGCCCTCTCAATTTGTGATAGCCGTGCCGTCAGCTGCTCATATTCATGCCGCATGGTCTCGATGAGCTGCTTTTCCTTTTCTCCCATAATAGTTCTAGTTATTTCTATAGCAGCTCTGGCCGCCATAGCGCCGACAACAGAACCGATGACAGGCAAAGGAATAAACGCAGTCCCCAGGGCAGATCCTACAGCGGAAAGGCCGGCTTCCACGCTCAGTGAGCAGGAAGCTTCGTAAAAATCTACGGCGCTTATCTTGCCGCTTTTGTAATCCATAAAAAGAGATGCGATGCCTATACCTGTACTGACCATGCCTCCGGCAAATGGCGCCGAGAAACCACCAAGCCTGGTGAGGCAGTAGATGCCGCCGCCAGAGATGCCGCCGCGCACAGCACCCTTGCCGAAATCAACGCCTATCTCTTTCCAGTCTTCAAGCGTGAACTGGGTTATCTTTGTGCCGCCTTTGATTTTTTTGTATACCCTCAGGGAGCCTGAAATCAGGCCGCCCATAGCCGCACCTACGCCCGCAGCCTGAGCGCCCTCGGCCAGAGACGGACCGGCCCTATGGATGGCTTCCTGTGCCTGCTGCTGTTCGTCCCTGTTGATGACCTTGATCCGCTCATTCGTGTCCGAGCGGAACCCTTCCTCATAGTGGTCCAGGGTCCTGTCCACGGTCCCTATCTGCACCTCCCGATAGGAAGAGATTGATGGCTTGACCACGTCAGTAAAGGGCTTGCCAGTGGCCTCCTCTATCTTAGCCACAAAGCTCCTGCAGGCGCGTATGGTCTTGTCATTGAACTCGCCCGTATCGCCGCCCAATATCTTCCCAATGGTCTCATACTGATCCTTGGGAATAATGTAGCAACCTGCCTGTCCCTGATATCCGTACCGGGCAGCGTCAAAGGTAAAGTCGGGATATTTACCTATATGCTCGGTGACATGATGGAGCGTGTTATTGAAGCCGGCCGTAAACTTTGACTGATAGGGCACACCGTCAATCACAAAATCTTCCGGTGCCGTGCGATGGACTGATTCTATGTCGGCTATCTTTTTCAGGCCGTCAAAGACCTGTCTGCCGTTGGTAATCTGTACCTCGATCTGTTCAGCTATCTCGCCGTGCTTGGTCCCCATGTTGCCCAGCACCCTTTGCAAATTGTCAGGAGCTACAAAATCACGGACTTTCTCAACATAGCTAACGGCTTCATCGAGAGCCTGATAGGCCGCCTGCCTGCCCTGCATGAACATGGCGGCATTGTCGGCCAATGTCTGGGCAAGCTCGGCCCTTTTTTGCTCAAGCTGCTGCTGAATATAGCCGGCAATGGTCTGATCTGTGAGGATGTTGGCCCCAAACTTTCGGCCATGCTCAGAATTGCGCAGTTGTTCCATAAATGCTCCTGTCTGCACCTTCAAGGTCCTGGTCCTGGTTCTGCTCTGATACAACCAGTACCTGTGTGCATTTGCGGGTTGTTCAGGCTGTTATTTCAATATGTTTATTGATGAGCCTGCCCAAGGAGATGGTATTGTTCACAAGCGTAGCCAGATTATCCTTCTGCGCCTTATTGAAGTTCAGATAGTTATCGGGATAGCTGTTGAAGGGCGTAACTGCTATGGCGCTGGTAAGATTCCCTGTCTCCACGTACAAGTTCCGAAGTTCCTTCACCTTAGGCTTAAGGACTGAGAGTTTAGTCCTGATGTCGGAAGCATACTTGTTGGCCTTTTCGGCCAGCTCGCTGTTTTGGTAGCTGGCAAAGGCGCCGCCGCCCACGGCCAGCGTACCAGCTATAATCCAGCCCAAAGGACCGGTCATGAAGGCGATCAGGGCATTGCCAGCGGCCATACCGCTACCTCCAGCCACTATGGCGCCGCCACCTAACCAGGCAAGGGCCGCATTTGTTGCTGCCGCTCCGGTCAGTGCAGAGATAGCAGTTCCAGTGGATGCAACTCCGAAAGTTGTAGCCACAGCCATTGCTGCGGTGGGGCCCAGGGCAGCCACGGCTCCGCCCATGGCAACGCCGCCTATGGCCATGCCCGCCCCCTTGAGGTTGGCGGAATTACTCTCTTCTTCCAAATTCACGGCCTCCCTGAATTCCCGCAGCTCCACAATGATTCTGGCAATATCCCTGCGAAATTCTTTGGGACTGTTGGCCAGGGCGTTGATATATCTCTCCACACGATAGATAGCCTGCGCCGCTGTTTTTCTCCTGGAATAGAGATTGAGAGCCAACTCTCTGGCCTGGTTCACTTCCTCATTGAAGGCAGCCTCACTCTGCTTGGCTCTTTCTATGGCTTCATTCTTGGCGTCATTGTAAAACATATGTCCTCCTGCAGCATCCGTGCTTGTATGTTGATATACAGTTCTGCTTGCTTAAAAGCTGTACTTATGTATTATCACTATAAATCCCTAACGCTGAATAGTACCTCTTACTACACAAAATATCCTTGCGCATCTGGTAAAAAACGCTTTTTAGCGCACACCATGATACGCTTTCCGGGAAAAGCCTGTCCCCGGAAAAATTCCAGCATACAGTTTTGCTGAACAAAAATCAGGATAACAAGCGAAAGATGATACAAAGGTTTGAAATTATATGAATTCTTGCACGATATAATTCAAAAAAAAAAAAAAAA
>CAVLCT010000152.1:3717-4106 GCA_963661665.1 Bulleidia sp.
GATTTAAGGATGCCTTCCGGCATCTTGCGGATATACGGACACACGCGCAAAACTACTGGCTATTCCCTTCTTTATGGCAAAAAAGGCAAGGCCATCCAGGCCTCTCAGACTGCCTGGCGTGCACGCTCTCTGATTGCAGCTGACGAAAACACAAAAGCAGTCCCGTGACATCCTTCCTTTCTGAGTTTTTCAGGAAAACTGGCACTGCTGTAGCAGGATCTTTCCGCAACAAGCTCTTCATTTTTTGGGTATGGGACTCTTTTGCACAGAGCCTGCTGGGGAAGCTGTCCTTTTGACGGCCTTTCCGGTATCTGGGGCAGCCTCCACAGCAGCCATAGAATATACGTGCACATAGCAGCATGCCAGGCCCGCACACAAAGGATACTGCT
>CAVLCT010000153.1:0-4099 GCA_963661665.1 Bulleidia sp.
GAACGTTTTTCATGCAAAAAGCCAGCCCCCAGTGGAGCACAGTACCATACTCTTTTATATTGATATCATATTTATTCCTGTTAATCTGCTCAAGTGCGTCATTGCAAAGAGATGGCAGTCTTTGCAGGTCCTTTGTCTGCTTCACTTCGACAACAGCTGCCCTGCCATTGTCTTCATCGACAATTACCAGATCAGCAAAGCCATGTCCGCACTCAGAGTTTGAAGATACAGTATAGTGCTGGCTGTAAAAAATTCCGGTAAGAAGGGCGTGGTACCAGTACTCCCTGTACACATCAAAACAGCTGAGAGACTTGAGAATGACAGATGAAAGTGCCTGCGTCAGAGCTTCTGCATCGCCTTTCCAGAAAGCGTCCAGGAATTGTCCTAGATCAATTTTCTCTACGCTCTTTCTGGCCCATAAATCAATATACATACTGAAAATGGCATGTATTTCTTTATTAGGAATACGAAGCGTGATATCGTTAGCTCCATGTGAGCAGTTTTTTCCCTGTACTTTTGTCAGATAGCCGGTCAGATAGAGAAGCGTCCAGACAGTATTGTCAGAGTAGTCAATGCTGTCATATGTCAGAGCTTCATTAAGCACAGCTGTTCTGACGCTTCCTTCATGAAGCAGTTCATACAACTTTTTGCGTATAACCTTGTCAGACTTTTCAATGCATCTTCTCACTTCATCATTTTTTCCGCTGTTAATCCAGTAGGGAAGCGGCCTGGATTGGGGATCTTTCTGCAAATCCGTGATATAATGCAAAACATCCCACGGACAGTACATCTCTTTTTTATCGCCAAAACAGTAGCCATCATACCAGTCGCGAAGATCATTCTTTACATGGGAGAGATTTATGTACGACAAAAGGCCGTCCACATCCTCATTTGTAAAGCCGATTTTGTCAGCGTAGGATGATGCACTGATATCATAGCATATAATATTGTTCAGCCCCGTATACGAACTTTCCACAGGCAGAGGAAAGCATCCGGCCAGAACAGCAAATTCAAGGCAGGCATTTTCTTTCAGCACACAGCCAAGGGCATTCTGCCAGAAAAGCTTCATATCTGCATAATAGCCATGTTCCTGCGCTTTTGCGACAGGAACATCGTATTCGTCAATGATCAGAATAACTTCCTTGCTGTACTGCTGTGCCAGAGCCCGCAGGAGAACATGCACAACGTTGCCTGTCTCATCAATGGAGGCAGTACCGTCATAAATTGCCTGCAAGTGCTTTTTCTCACGCATTCCGACCTTGCTGCTTTCCAGAAGATACAGATGGCCGGCACACAAATCACCTGCCAGTGTAGAGAACTGGAACATGGCAGTGTCCAGGGAAGGCCCCTTTATGTCTTTCAGAGACAAGTACAGAACAGGCCATGCATTCATCCACTTTTCGCACAGCTCCCTGTTTGCAGCAATTTTGAGCCCGTCAAAAAGCGCCCTGCTGTCCTTTGTAATGTCAAAAAACTCGGCAAGCATGCTCATGGTCATGCTTTTGCCAAACCGCCTTGGCCTGGTGATAAGCGAAACAGTCAGCGGACCGTTGCCAAGGAATTCCTCTATGAAATCTGTCTTATCAACATAGCAGTATCCATTTTCCCGTATCCGCCTGAACGATGAGCAGGCTGTGTCTATTCTGAGCCTCTGCATTCTGTCCCTCTGTCTGTTCTGCTCTTTTGCCGTCCGCACAAAATAAGGACCGTCTGTCTTAAGCCGATCCTTATACAAAAATGTTCCCTGTATCAAGGATTTGAAAAGAGGGAATATGCCTCATGCTACTTGCATGGTACTTTAAGCCTAAAGCTCTCCAAGGCATTTTGGGCTGTACTTTGGCCACCGGTATCAGAATTCATACATGATGGAACAGTTGCCCAGGATGCCCTGTTTTTTGCCCACGTAGCCCTGCACGCCCAGGTTGAACGAAAGAGGCAGTGTCTCTGTCGGCTTCATGGCTATGCCAAGCTCGCCTAAGCCGGAGCTTCCCTCAAAGCTGGGGGCTGCCACGGAATGGCCAAAGACCCGTGAATCGCAGGCTCCTGAGAACTCATGCTCAAAGGCAGCTCCGATGTAGGGGCTGAAACGCTCTGATCCCTTGTAGGAGTATCTCACGCCCAGGCGGACCCTGTTGGAATCCAGGTCGTCAGTTTCATACTTGTCGCCGGTGGTCAGCGTATCGTCTGTTCCCTGCACCCTGGTCCAGATGTACTTTCCGTACACATCAAGGTCATGGCCTTCTGCCATGTTCCAGACATAGCCTAAGCCGCCGTGCAGGCTGTAGTAGGGGCTGTCCATGTCAAACCTGGTCACGTTGCCGTAGAAGTCTGTCAGATCGTTGCTGTCGTATTCGTTATGCAGCGTGCCCATGTGGGCAGAACCTTCCACATAGAAATGGCCTGGCCCTGTGTCCCTGAAATCCATCTTTGCCAGGATGCCGCCGCCCATGTACCAGGAAGTGCCGTCGCCATTGACATCGGCCCTGTCATCGAAGGAGTTATGGGTTGTATAGGATCCCTTGCCATACTCAAAAAAGGCTCCGGCACCTATCTTTCCGGCATTGGTCTCAATACCCGTGCCAAGGCCTGCCACAAGGGAAACAGAGCTCACCTTCACAGAAGAACCTGTTTCATGGCGCATGGAAGAAGCCTGCACATGCACAAAAGGAGTTATTGAGCCAGAGGGCATGGAAAAATCACGCAAAGCCTCTATGGCCGCATTGGCAGATTCACCGGCAAGGGCAAGCCCTGAGGCTGCACCCTCGGCAACAGCCTTGGTGCCGGAATTAACCTTTGTTCCCGTTCCCCTGGCCGTCAGAAGCAGCTCTTTCTTGTCGTCGCTGGTCTCAATGACTACATCATACAAAAGAGTGGCACCTTTGCAGTAGGCAGTGACGTTTTGGGTAATGCCTTCCGCATCAATGCCGTTGTCATTTTTCAGAAGGACGACCGTGTCGCCAGGCATGAACATGCCTCCGTCACTGCCATAGAGATTGCCGGCAGTGAGCGATACTTTTGCTCCGGCAATGGATGTGGCCTTGTCTTCGTCAGTTCCTGTCAGTTCAAGGATGGTATCGCCGGCATTCAGTTCAGTGTACTCATAGCTGAGAGCCTGGAAATTTTTGATGTTGACAGCCGTCATTCCTGCGACGTTGCTGAATACCAGGGCATTGCCGCTGCTGCTGGCAGATCCTTCTTCATAGGCAGTACAGGCATAACCGCCATACAGGGTGACAGTTTCGATATCAGGAGCTGTATCGTCTGTGCCGTTTTGCAATACGATCACATTGCCGCTGGCTTTTGCCGCGCTGTTTGTAACGAGAGCATAGCCGCCATAGATATCGCCCTTAAAGCTTCCGCCATTCAGTACAAGCCTGTTCCCTTTGGCTGCGGCATCGCCGCTCTCAGCCTCAGGATCGTCCTCTGTATCGACTGTGCTGACAGCATAGCCGCCATAGAGTTCCTGCTGAACCGTTGCATCATTCAGTACAAGTTCATTGCCTGTAGCACTTGCTGTACCCTGATTTTTTGCCTCAGCCATGCCGCCATAGACTGTGGCCAGTGTTCCGCCGTTTATCTCAAAGCTGTTGTATGAAGCGACGGCCTCCGCCACTTCTCCGTCATATTCACAAGCATCTGCCATGCCGCCTGCAAAGTAGGCGGAAGAACTCTCCCCTGAAAAAGTCACATTTTCAAGAATGCCGCTGTTTTCAACAGCCCTGGCTGACGTGCCACTTGCATATCCGCCGATCATCTGAGTCGTTATGGTGGTATTTTCAACTTTCACCAGTTTGTTGCCTGTGGCTACAGCATTCAGGCAGCTGAAAGCATAGCCTGCAAACACTAAGCCAGCCGTGCTGTCCGATATAGTCAGCTCATTGGAACTGGCCTCGGACAACTCTGAATAGACGAGTTTGTCATAAAACAGGGTAGCCCCGCCGGTGACACAGCCGCCATAAACATCCACCTGCACAGTACAATCGGTAAGGGATGCCACGTTCCCACTGGCAGAAATATACTTCATCAGGCCCTTGAAGCCGCCATAGCCGCAGGCAAATGACTTGTTGATGGTTACACCACTGAGTACGGCTGTATTGCC
>CAVLCT010000154.1:0-4023 GCA_963661665.1 Bulleidia sp.
ACAGCCATTTCCAGGGCTCTTGCGTGATCTTCCACATAGAGCCAGTCGCGTATCTGCTCGCCTTTGCCATAGACCGGGATGCTCTGTCCTGCAAGGGCGCGCAATATGCAGAGCGGAATCAGCTTTTCAGGGAACTGGCGCGGACCGTAGTTGTTGGAACAGTTGGTGACGATGACCGGCAGTCCGTAGGTACGGTGCCAGGCGCGGACAAGGTGATCGGATGAGGCCTTGGATGCAGAGTAGGGCGAAGAAGGCTGGTACGGCGTGTCCTCATGGAAATAGCCGCCGCTCGTTCCTAAGTCGCCAAAAACTTCGTCTGTCGAGATATGATGGAAGCGGAAGGCAGCCTTTTTGTCCTCAGGCAGGTGAGACCAGTATTTTCTGGCAGCTTCAAGCAGGGTAAATGTTCCGACAATATTAGTCTGGATAAAGATGCCAGGGCCGTCGATGGATCTGTCCACATGGGATTCTGCTGCCAGGTGCATGATGGCATCGGGCTTAACTTCTTCGATAATGGCGCTCATAGCCTGAGCATCGGCAACATCGGCGTGAAAGAAGCGGTAGCGGGGGCTGTCTGCAACAGAAGCCAGGGAAGCCGGATTGCCGCAATAGGTCAGCTTGTCAACATTGGCGACAATGGTATCAGTGCGCTTGAGCAGCTGCAAAATAACGGCTGACCCTATAAAGCCGGCACCGCCGGTCACAAGATATGTTTTGCTCATGGCTTCTCAGCTATATTGTCTTTTGCTTTGCAAGGTCAGCCCAGGATGGGGCTGTTGTGTCCTTTGCAGACAGGATGGGATTTTTCACAGGCCACTCAACGGCAAAGAAGGGATCGTTCCAGAGTATGCTTCCCTCATCGTCAGGCGCATAGTAGTCTGTGCATTTGTAGTGAAAATGGGCAGTTTCCGAGGTAACGCAGAAGCCATGGGCAAGGCCTGGCTCTATCCACAGCTGCCACTGGTTCTCCTGGGTGAGCTCAACGCCGAACCACTTGCCAAAGCTTGGCGAGTCAGGCCTTATGTCTACGGCTACATCAAAGACAGATCCTAGGGACACGGAGACAAGCTTGCCCTGCGGGTGCGTCTTCTGGAAATGTAGCCCCCTTAGTACGCCGTAGCTTGATTTTGAGTGGTTGTCCTGCACAAAAGGCAGGCTGATGCCGGCTTCCTCATAGCGCTTCTTTTGCCAGGTCTCTACAAAATAGCCCCTGGCATCGCCCCAGACTTTGGGCTTGATCAGTAACACGCCCTTGACGGGAGTTTGTATGACTTCCATTTCTTACTCGCTGTTCTGCACGCAGTCTGCGTTATTGTTTCCCTGCAAGCTCAAGCAGGTACTGCCCATAGTCGGACTTTGCAAGCGGCATGGCCAGCTTTTTCATCTGATCTGTATCAATAAAGCCGCTGCGCCAGGCAATTTCCTCTAAGCACGCCACTTTCAGGCCCTGCCTTTTCTGCACAGTCTGTACGAAGGCGCCTGCTTCCATGAGGGCATCATGCGTGCCGGTGTCAAGCCAGGCTATGCCACGTCCCATGACCTCTACATGCAGCTGCCCGTCCTGAAGGTACCTGTTGTTGACATCGGTGATTTCAAGCTCTCCACGGGCAGAGGGCCTGATAGTGGATGCAATGTCTGTCACCTTGTCGTCATAGAAATACAGCCCTGTGACGGCATAGTTTGACTTTGGCTGTGCAGGCTTTTCCTCAATGGAGACAGCCTGCATGTCCCTGTCAAATTCTACCACGCCATAGCGCTCAGGATCCCGTACATGGTAGCCGAAGACCGTGGCACCGGTATCGCGCTTCATAGCCTGGTGCATCAGCTTTTGCAGGCCATGGCCGTAGAAGATGTTGTCGCCAAGCACAAGGCAGGTATTGCAGCCTGCAATGTGGTCCTTGCAGAGCAGGAATGACTGGGCAAGGCCGGCCGGCTTTTCCTGCACGACATAGTTAATGGTGCAGCCCCACTGGGAACCGTCATGCAAAAGCTGCTCGAAGAGGTATTTGTGCTCTGGCGTGGTGATAAGGCAGATGTCCTGTATGCCCGCCAGCATCAGGGTAGCCAGCGGGTAGTAGACCATGGGCTTGTCATACACAGGCATAAGCTGCTTGGAGACGCTCAGAGTCAGCGGGTAGAGCCTTGTCCCCGAACCTCCTGCCAGTATGATGCCTTTCCAGGTGCGCATGCTTTCTCCTGATACCTCTTCGTGCAGCTTTTCCATGCACTCTTCAGTCAGGCCTTAGTTGATATCCCAGTCCAGGCCGAATGTGTCGTGCAGGATGCGCACGGCAAGCTCAAGATACTTTTCCTCGATAAGGATGGTGATCTTGATTTCGGAGGTGCTGATCATGAGGATGTTGATGCCCTCCCTGTTCAGGGCGGAGAAGGCCCTGGCAGCCACGCCGGAATGGTTGCGCATGCCAACGCCTATGGCCGACACCTTGGCAACATTGATGTCATGGGCAACTTCCGTGGCGCCTGTCTTTTCACTGACCGTGTTCATCAGCTCAAGGGTCTTCTTCAGATCCTTGCGGGAGATGGTGAAGGTCATGTCCGTATGGCCTTCCTGGCTGGTATTCTGGACAATCATGTCAACAAGAATGCCGGCCTCTGAAAGGGGGCCAAAGATGGCTGCGGCGATACCGGGAACGTCGGGCAGATCATGCAGGGTGACGCGGGCCTGATCCTTGTCAAAGGCAATGCCAGAAACGAGTAGAGCTTCCATTGTTTGATCCTCCAGGGTCACCAGCGTCCCCGGGTCGTTGGTAAAGGTTGAGCGGACGTGTACGGGTACCTTGTATTTCTTTGCAAATTCCACGGAACGGATATGCAGCACCTTGGCGCCCATGCTGGCCATTTCCAGCATCTCGTCATAGGAAATTCTGTCTATTTTGCGTGCACTGGAGCAGATATTGGGATCCGTGGTGTAGACGCCGTTGACGTCAGTATAGATTTCGCATTCGCAGGAATCCAGGGCGGCAGCCAGCGCCACGGCTGATGTATCGGATCCGCCGCGCCCCAGAGTTGTTATGCGGTTGTTTTCTGTCCTGCCCTGAAAGCCGGCCACGACAAGCACATCGTATTCTTCAAGGGCCTTTTTGAGGGCCGTCGAGTCAATTTCGTGAATACGCGCCTCGCCATGGGCATCATCCGTAACGATGGGAATCTGCCAGCCTAGGAAGGATCTGGCCTTTATGCCGTTGTCCTTGCAGAGCATGGAGAAAAGGGCGATGGAAATCTGCTCTCCGGTGGAGACCAGGGCATCGCTTTCTGCAGGATCCGGCGTGGCCGACCACTCGGATGCCAGGCCAAGCAGCTTGTTTGTGTCGCCTGCCCTTGCTGAAAGCACGGCAACAACCTTGTATCCCGCATCAAGGCCCGCACGGACCTTGTTCAGGACTTTTTTCATACATTCAAGATTGGCTACGGACGTGCCGCCAAACTTCTGAACCAGTATTTTCATGAGCAATCCCGGCAAAAAAGCCCGGAAAAATCCGGGTCATCAAGCCCTTCCTTATATACAGGGGACGGGCTTTTTATAGAAGGTACTGTCAGGCAGTTCATGCGGAACATCGTCCCAGTTCCGCCAGTGCCAGCTCCGCATTGCGGCCGCTGGCCGCAAGTGACAAAGTGCGCATACTATGATTGCCTTTTCCTGCAAAGTCAAAGGATATTTCCAGGCAGTCTGCCAGGGGAAAGTCCCTGTCAAGGTACTCTGCCCATTCGGCAATCATGATGCATCCCTCGTCAAGACGGTCTTCCGCTTCCTCGGGGAGCCTTGCGTTTTCGCCCAGCCTGTACAGGTCGCAGTGCAGGACAGGCGGCCTTGTCGGGTAGAAGTTGCAGATGGTGAAGGACGGGCTTGCAACTTCTGCGTCCTTTCCTCCTGGCAGGCCGGATACAATGGCCCTTGTCAGCGTTGTCTTGCCGCTGCCTAAGTTCCCCTTAAGCAGGATGGAGAAGGGGGCTTTGCAGATCATTCTGGCAAGCCTTTGTCCCAGCTCCTCTGTCTCTGCCAGG
>CAVLCT010000155.1:0-3936 GCA_963661665.1 Bulleidia sp.
GCCAGCACGTCATGCTTCTCACCAAGGCAGGCGGCACAGAGGAATCGGCTGTCCAGGCCGCCTGAAAAAGCAACGGCCAGGGGAGGAAGGGAGGCAAGAAGGCTGTGCAGTTCGTTCAGCAAAATGTCGTTCCTTTTGACCAGTACAGCCCGTTACAAGGCTGACACTGCCATGCCGCTACCATACAAGGCGCATGGGCACGCCGTGCTGCGCCATATATTCCTTGCATTCGCGTATGGTGTATGAGCCATAGTGCACAATGGAAGCGATAAGGGCAGCCGAGGCACCGCCCTTTGTGACGGCATCAAGCATGTGCTCAGGCTTGCCGGCACCGCCGGAGGCGATGACAGGAATGCTCACGGCATCTGCAATGGCCCTTGTCAGGGTAAGCTCATAGCCGTCCTTGGTGCCGTCGGCATCTATGGAATTGATGCACAACTCCCCTGCTCCCAGCTTTTCGCATTTGCGGGCCCATTCCAGGGCATCAAGGCCCATTTTAACGCGCCCGCCATGGATGACAATCTCATAGCCTGAAGGGATCTCCCTGCTTTTGGGGACGCGCAGCACGTCCATGCCGACGACGACGGCCTGGCTGCCAAAGGCCATGGCGCCTTCGCTGATAAGTTCCGGTGTCTTGACTGCGGCCGAGTTGATGGAAATCTTTTCGGCACCGGCCAGGAGCACGTCACGCATGTCCTGCACCGTGCGTATGCCGCCGCCCACGGAAAAGGGAATGAATATGTTCTCAGCCACCTTTTCCACGACATTGAGGAAGATGCCCCTGTGCTCGCAGGAGGCGGTAATGTCGTAAAAGACGATTTCGTCGGCGCCTTCCTCGTAGTATTTGCGGGCGCTTTCCACAGGATCGCCTATATCAATGTTGCCGGCAAACCTGATACCCTTGGTAAGCCTGCCGTTGCGCACATCCAGGCAGGGAATGACACGTTTAGACAGCATGGCCTTGCTCCTTGCAGTAGGCGTAGAAATTTTTGAGAACGATCTGTCCTGCCCTGCTGCTCTTCTCAAGATGGAACTGCGTGGCCCAGAGTCCCGGGCGGCCGTAGAAGGAACAGAAGCGCAAGCCCCCGTATTCCGTAAAGCCTGTGGCCAGTTCCGGTGCCGGTTCAACGTAATAGCTGTGCACAAAGTAAAACTGGGCATCCTTGTCTACGCCGGCAAAAAGCGCATTTTCCTTTTCACAGACAACGGAGTTCCAGCCCATATGGGGGACAGGCGCATGTGTGCCGTCCTCCTGCTTCAGCGTGTCAGGAAATTTTTTGCAATGCCCCTTGAGGATGCCAAGCGTTTGGGTGGGGCCTTCCTCGCTGCTTTCCAGAAGGATCTGGCAGCCAAGGCAGATGCCCAGCAGGGGCTGATGCTTTTCGACAGCCTCTTTCAGGAAGATGTCGAGGCCCTGCGACTGCAAAACACCCATGGCCTGGGAGGCAGAACCGACGCCGGGAAAGATGATGCCTTCTGCGCCGGAGAGCTCGGCTTTGTCTGCCGTGATGGCTGCGGGAATGCCCAGATGCTGCAGCGCACGGAGCACGCTGGTCTGGTTTCCGGCCTTGTAGTCAAGTATTGCTAGCATGATGGAATCCTGGAGGGGAAAGGCAGAAAGAAGAAGTGTCTGAAAAGGGGGAAAGGGAAGAAAGCCAATTTTTACCGTTCGGGCGAAAAAAGACAAGCTTGTGCGCATATGGCGCTGAATGCAGTGCTGCATACGGGCGGGGCATCCTTTTTTCAGCTTGTTGTCTTGACAGTGTCTTTGCGTTACAAGTTTGGGTTTGCCGGCCTGTTTGCGGGCCGGTACACTGGCATATAAGAAGGAGCTGGCAGCGTGTCGTACAATCAGGCAGAAAATGCGTCTCTTCCCATAGGCATATTTGACTCAGGTGTCGGCGGGCTGACTGTGCTGGCGGCGCTGCTCAGGCATCTTCCCTCGGAAGACTACTACTTCCTTGGCGATACTGCCCGCCTGCCCTACGGCACAAAAGGCCCTGAAACCATTATTAACTATACCGTGCGTGCTGCCGCACGCATTGTGAAGAGCACGCCCATCAAGATGCTTGTCGTTGCCTGCAATACGGCAAGCAGCGTCTGCCTGCCCACGCTCAGGGCCATGTATCCCCATATCCCTGTGCTGGGCGTTATCGAGCCCGGCGCAAGGGCCGCCGTGTCTGCCTCAAGGTCAGGCTGCATAGCAGTCCTGGCTACTGAAGCCACGGTCCGCGGCGGAGCCTACACAGAGGCCATACACAGGCTGAACCCTGAGGCAAAGGTCCTGAGCAGGGCCTGCACCCTCTTTGTCTCCCTGGCTGAGGAAGGCTGGCTTGAAGGCGATATAGTGGAAGGAACGGCCAGGCGCTATCTCTCTGACATCCTGGCAGCTCCTGCCAGGCCGGATACCATACTGCTTGGCTGCACCCATTTCCCGCTCCTGCAAAAGGCCATTGCCAATGTTGCCGGGGAGGGCGTGCGCATAGTGGACTCGGCAGAGACAACGGCCGGGGCTGTCAGTGCGCTTCTGGCAGAACAGCATCTTGCCAGCCCTTCTGCAAAGCCTGGAAGCATACATTTTATGGCAACGGACAATGTCGCCAGGTTTGCGGCCATAGGCGGCAATTTCCTGGGGCGCTCGCTGGCCGGAACAGACGTGGAACTGGTGGATCTTTAGTAGGATCCCTCAGGCAGGCTGATACGGGTTTTCTTTGGCAGTGCCTTGCGCATGCGCAGGTAGTGCTCTGTCCCGGTGAGCCTTTTGTTTGCCTGTCCGCCTTTCATGCGCTCCCTTGGCGTGCAGGCCATGCTCTCGATGGGGCCTGAAAGTTCCTCGACAGGCGGATCAAAGACTTCCCAGAGGCCGTTGATTTCCTTGCGCGGGTTGATATGCCTGCCAGAGGCATCCTTGATGGCAATATGCAGATGCGCCCCTGAGGTTCGTCCAGTGCAGCCCACCCTGCCAATGTGCTGTCCCCGTGAGACTTCATCTCCCTTGCTAGCCAGAATCTCGGACATGTGCGCATAGGTGACGATCTTTCCGTCTTCCTGCTGTACCTGCACCATCAGCCCAGCAGGGCCGTTCATGCCCGCCTCAGTCACCACGCCTTTTTGCAGGGACCGTATGGGCCATCCTATGTGTGCCCGTATGTCAAGGCCTGTGTGAACATGGCTTCCCCTGCCCGGGCTGCTCCGCTTTGCACCATACGGGGATGTCACCAGCTCCCGCAGCTGCGGCCAGAGATCCCTTACGTCCTGCGGATAGAGTTTTTCCTCGGAAATTTTATCTGCTAATTCCTCAGCCGCCGCCTCTGTCTGGTCCTTTTCCTGAGCCTCTGTCTGTTCCTTATTCTGCTCCTGTTCCGCTTGTGCCCCATCCTGTGCCCCGGATCCGGCCTTTTCTTCTGCCGCCGGATTTCCGGCTGAGGATGCAGCCTGCTGCGTGCTTTCTGCGGCAGGATTTTTGTCTGCCTCTTCAGCATGCAGCTGTGAGGGAAGCATCGTCAGCATGGCCAGCACAAGCCCGAGGCTGACGATCTTTTTTTCTGCAAAAAGAGAGGAAACAAAAAGGACAGGATACAGGAAAAGGTGCATGGGAAAAGGCTTCCTTTTTTTTGCATGGCGGCTGGACCATGTTTTGGGCGTTGCATGAAAGACGGTATCTTATATAGAGCCTGACAGAGGTTGGCAAACAGATATATGGCACAAAATGTTCTTGAAATATCGCATCTGAATGTCTCTTTTTCCGGACGCACTGTCCTTAAGGATGTCTGCGCCAGCCTGCCTATGGGCGGCATGACTGTCTTTGTGGGACCCAACGGGGCCGGGAAGACCACGCTTCTGCTCAGCCTGCTGGGAGAGGTGCCCTGCACAGGCTCTATTACTTTTGCTGAAGGCATACGCAGCCATATAGGCTATGTCCCACAGTCCCTGAAC
>CAVLCT010000156.1:0-3867 GCA_963661665.1 Bulleidia sp.
TTTAAGTACAATTATTAAACTATTTAAGTATATTGTTGATTATTTATCTCTTCCGTAAATATCCTCAAATCGTTCTATATCATCTTCTCCAAGATAATCACCGGATTGAACTTCTATAAGGACAAGAGGAATTTTACCATTATTGCAAAGACGATGTTTTTCCCCAATTGGAATATACACCGACTGATTAGTGGTTACTAAAGATTGTGTCTCTCCAATGGTAACTGTAGCAGTTCCTGTGACAACAACCCAATGTTCAGCCCTGTGAAAATGTCTTTGCAGGGACAGTGCGCCACCAGGATTGACGGTTATACGTTTAACCTGAAAACGAGTATCAACAGTCAATACCTCATATTTTCCCCAGGGTCGGTACGATACAGGATGATGCTGGTATTCAGGACGCCTTTCATCTTTCAGACGGCTGACAATGTTTTTTATTTTCTGGTTAGCGTCGCGCGATGCAACCAGGATGGCATCCTCAGTCTCTATTATATCAAGATTATGGACATCCAATGCAGTCACAAGGCGTTTTTGGCTATGCACAAAACAGTCTGTAGACTCATCCAGAATAACATCTCCATGGCAGACATTGCCATGGTTATCTTTTAAGCCATTCTGGTAAAAAGCCTCCCATGTCCCCATATCGCTCCATGATGAAGAAAATCTGCATACTGATGCCTTCCCTGTCTTTTCCAGCACGGCATAGTCAACAGATTCTGACGGAGTCTGCATAAACTCATCTCTTCCAGGACGGATAAAAGATCCATCCTGCTGTTTTTTTACCCAGGACTGTTTGCACTTTTCTGCCATTTCCGGCGCAAAACGTGCCAGCTCTTCCATATATAAAGATGCCTTTACTAAAAATATGCCGCTGTTCCAGAGATAGCCGCCATCTTCCACCATTTTTTTTGCTTCCTGAAACGGTGGTTTTTCTACGAACCTGGCTACCCTGAAGCTTCCTTCTTCTGGTAGCTCATCACCCTGCTGAATATAGCCATATCCCGTTTCCGGCTTATCAGGAACAATGCCAAACGTAACAAAGTGTCCTTTTTCTGCTGACAGCTTTGCCTGCTTGACAGTTTCAGCAAAAGCCTTTTTGTCTTTGATTAAATGGTCTGACGGCAAAATCAGCATCAGGGCATCCTGCTCTTCTAAAACAGACAACGCAGCAAGAGCAATGGCAGGAGCTGTATTGTGGGCCTCTGGTTCAAGCAGGATTTTTCCTTCAATATGCTGCTCAGCCAGATTGCCAGCCACGTAGAAACGGTAGGCCTCATTGGAGACAACAATCGGCGGAACTCCGTCACAAGCTAATTCTGCCCTTTCTACAGCAAGAGTAAAAAGACTTTTGCCTGACTCGAATTCAATAAACTGTTTAGGATAGGTTTGACGAGACAAAGGCCAAAGCCTTGTACCGCAACCGCCACTCAGGATAACTGGTATACACTGCATATGCGTCTCCTTTATAATAATGCCGCTCAGTTATGATTTTGAATCAGGCGCAAAAGTTCCTGAGTCTTATCTTCCATAAGAGATTTATCACCTTTTGATTCAACATTCAGACGTAAAAGAGGTTCTGTATTGGAAGAACGCAGATTAAAACGCCATGTGCCAAATTCCATACTCAATCCGTCAACATGTTCTACTTTGGTTGCATTGGGAGCATATTTCTTTTCTATACTTGTCATAATGGGAACGGCATCCTGGACGCTGGAATTTATTTCTCCGCTACAAGGGAAAAGTTCCGCCCTATCATGCACCAGTTCACCCAAAGTACGACCGCTATCAGCCATAAGGCCAAGGACAAGGAGCCAGGGAATACTGCCATTGTCACAATAGCTGAATTCCCTGAAATAATGATGCGCACTCATTTCTCCGCCATAGACTGCATCTTCTGCGCGCATGCGTTCCTTGATAAAGGCATGCCCAGTCTTTGACTGAATAGGAATACCTCCTGAATGAGTGACCAAATCAACCGTGTTCCAGTATAACCTGGGATCATGGATTATCTTTGCCCCCGGGAAACGTTTAAGCATAGCCTGGGCAATCAAACCGACGAGGTAGTACCCTTCAATAAAGTTTCCATCCTCATCGTAGAAAAAACACCGGTCCGCATCGCCATCCCAGGCAATCCCAAGGGAAGCACCGTGTTGACGTACAGACTCAGCGGTTTTTGCCCTGTTTTCGGGAAGTAAGGGATTTGGAACTCCATTGGGAAAATGTCCGTCAGGGATAAGATTGTCCCCGGCAAAAGCAATACCAAGCTTTTCACAGAGAGGACGGGCCAGAAGCCCCCCACAGCCGTTTCCAGGATCAATGTAGATTTTTATATTTTTGCACTGTTCAACAGGAGCCAGGTGGCACAGGTAGTCGATATACTCATTTCTAAAACAGACATCGTCCTTGGCCTCTGGTGCATCAGAATGCCGGCATCCTGTCTGCAAGTACTGTGCAGCCAGCTTTTTGATCTCCAAAAGTCCGGTATCACCGCTCACTGGAACTGCACCGCTACGTACAAATTTCAAACCATTTTCATCAGCAGGATTATGTGACCCTGTCACCATAATACCGCCGTCAAAAAAGAAGTCGTCTCCATTCTTACGGGCAGAGGCATAGTATATTTCTTCAGTGTTGCAAAGACCTATGTCATACACCCTGGCACCACCGGCCTCCAGGCCTGCCATCAGGGCGTTCTGCAACATCTCCCCGGAAAGCCTTGCGTCATGACCGCTTACAACATGTTTCGCATTGAAATACTTTGCAAAAGCAAAACCCGTGGCATAGGAAATATCCGTATTCAGCTGGGCAGGTACTTTGCCACGGATATCATAGGCCTTATAGCAGGATAGTTCTACGGACACGACATACAACTCCTAACAGGCGGGCGATCGATGCCCTTTAAGCACTTCATCAATCTCTTTGTGCATTTCCCTCTGAAAACGCTCTTCCGAGAATTCTTCAGCTCTGGCACGCAGATCGTCAGGTGCAAAAGTCCTTTTTTCAAATTCGCAGATTGCTGAGGCCAGGGATTCCGGTGTCTGCTCATAAAAGAAAACACCATCCTTCCCTTCACGGACAGAATCAAGAATTCCGCCAACCCCATACGCTATGACAGGACAGCCACAGGCCATCGCTTCAATGGGGATAATACCAAAATCCTCTTCACCTGGAAACAAAAGAGCGCGGCTATGGTTTAGAAAATGCCATTTAGCGGATTCATCAGGCAAACGGCCCAAAAAACTGACCTCTGCTCCTAACGAACTAGCCAGTTTCTCAAGATTCATCCTTTCCTCACCGTCCCCTGCTATGACAAGTTTGCGTCCAAGCAGGTGACAGGCCCTGATGGCCAAATCCGCCCTCTTATACGAAACCAGCTGGCCAAAGAAAACATATGGTGCTTTGTCCCGTTCACACTCTGTGATGCTGATATCAGAGGAAGGTATTTCAACAGGCGGATTGACAACATTAGCGGCTCTGCCCCACCAGCGTGCAATACGTCGTGCAACACAGGATGAATTTGCAACATACCTGTCAACACGCAATGCTGAGAGTGAGTCCCACATTCGAAGCCTGTGCAACAAAAAAGACATTAAAGGACGAAACAAAAAATTCTTTTTTCCCACATATTCGTGCGTTAAATCCCACAAATAGCGCATAGGTGTATGACAGTAGCAAATATGAGGAACAGATGCCGGAACCAGGACTCCTTTTGCAGGACCTGATTCGCAGGATATAACAAGGTCATAGTCTTTAAGAGAAAGCTGCTCCAAGGCAAGAGGCATAAAAGGAAGATATAATTTGTACAATTTCCTGCTGAATGGCAGTTTATTTATAAAGGTTGTATGTATTGTCCTTTGTTGCAGGAAA
>CAVLCT010000157.1:0-3840 GCA_963661665.1 Bulleidia sp.
ATCAATCGAAATTTGTGAACATATAGATTAAAACATTCAATTTTACAAATAAGACGCTTTTCTCCACTATACTGAACCAAGTGCCCTCTTATCTGTTTTTGGCCGGAGAAAGTTCTTATGATCACTCAGTTCGGTTTTCTCATCCTTCTGCAAAGCGTCCTCTACGGGCTGATGGATGCCCTGCTTAAACTGGTCTACCGGGACGTGCCGGTCTCCTTTTTCCTTTCAGTGCGCTTTGTCCTGGCAGTGCTGATTTTCCTGCTTTTGTGGCACAGGACAATACTGGAAGACCTGAAGAAAATTTCCCTGCGCCATTACCTTCTGCCCTGTGCCTGCCTGGCTGCCTCCACTGTGGCCTGCAACATGGCAGTGCAGCTGACAGACGTATCCACCGTTGTCTTTCTCAAATCCCTAAGCTGCGCCCTGACTCCTGTCCTTTTGATTGTGCTGTTTCACCAGCCTGGCACAAGGCAGGATTTTCTGCTCTGCCTCTTTCTGACAGCAGGGCTCTCCATGCTGTGTACCAGGAATGGGCTTCCTGTCATTGGCAAGGGAGAAATACTGGCCCTGCTGGCAGCCGTCCTGCTTGCCCTCTCGCTTATCTACTCAGCCAGATCCCTCACCTACGTCCATGCCACAACGCTGTCCTTCGTGCAGACGCTGTGCGCAGCAGCCATCTGCCTTGTCATGGGAGCTTTTCAGGGCGGAGTGTCAGAACAGGCCGTCACAGCGCTTATGAGCGGGCGCAACATCACTATACTCGTCTACGGCATACTGGGCTGCACCATTGGCGGCTATCTTTTACAGAACATCGCCCTGCCCCATCTCTCTGCCAGGACAACAGGCATCTTGCAGGGAACCTATCCTGTGTGCGCAGCCATCTTTGCCTGGGGCATCCTGGGAGAACACATGTCCCCCATGGGGCTTTGCGGAGCAGGCCTCATTCTGCTCTGCACCATGCTTTCCGCAGGAAGGCATGCAGAACCGCAGGTGCATGAGCTTAAGGCGACAAAAACGGCGTAACCAGAAGGCACTATTTCCTTTCTATTGAATGCGCCGGCTCATAGGCAACCATATGGTTTCAGATCTCAAAAAATTGCCATGACAAACATTACAAAATATTGTAAAAACACTGAAGGCTCAGGCGGAAAACAGCTGAGCAACGTAAGGCAGGCTGTCTAGACCAGGAACCAGCCTTACCGCCTCCCCATAATCATCAGCAATGGGAAATAACAATGGAAAGAAGCTATTCCCCTCTGAAAATGGCGCTTGCGATATGGATAGGAGCTGCCCTTGATCAGGCCGGACTCTCACAGGAAGCCTCTGAATTTATCACTTTGAAAGAGATAAGCAACTTTTTGGAGCAAAATATTCCCAGGTGGAAAAATGGACATATTCAAGATGGAAGGGCTCAAGGCATAGTTCTGGGAACAGCTATAGGAAGGGCTCAGGGCATAAGACAAATTTTGCATCTTCTGCTGGAAGATCGTTTTGGCACGCTTCCCAGAATTGTGACTTCCTATATTGCATCCTCAGATGCAGAAGCTCTGACTTCATTCGCTGTTTTTGCCAACAGCGCACCCTCTGTGCAGGCAATTACTGACCACATTTGCATGGTGCGGGCACTATAACCGGATATTGTCAGATGCGGGCATCTGCTAGCGGGGGCTTTGCCCTCTGTGTTCTCCCCATAGCCTTTTGCAATGGACCGCATCAGGAAGGCTCTGAGTACGCTTCTCTGGAAAGGTGTTTGCAAACACAGACAGAAGTTGCACTTAAGAGGGCCGGACTCATATTTGAATTCTGAAAAGAACAGTTGGCAGGAGCAAAACAACATGTTGCTGGAAAATGCTGCTGAATGGAAATATCAATATATTGATGAAGGAAGGGCTCTGGGAATAATCCAGGGAATAGCTCAGGGAAGGGAGCAGGGCATAAAACAGATTTTGCAAATTCTGTTGGAAGCTCGTTTGGGCACTCTTCCCGAAGCTGTGGCTTCCTATATTGAAAATTCTGATCCCAATACTCTGATTTCATTCGCAGTTTTTGCCAATAAAGCACCCTCCATGCAGGCAATTACTGACCATATCAACGGAGCACAGGCACCGGCATAAACAGAAAAAACGCTGGCTCTGACAGTTGACCCCAGACGGTCACATCCTGGCAGTCTGTCATTTTCACGACCTGCGAGCAAAACAAAGAAAGGGGAGGATCTTACAAGATCTTCCCCTTTCCCTTATTTCTGATGCTTTGCCTGATGATGCGGCAATATATGCCACTACATGCCTATCAGCCAGTGCAGCATACGCTTGTACATGCGCAGCTTGTTTTCAGACTGAAGCATGAACAAATCGTGATGACCAGACACGACATCCATCTCCACAGGCAGACAGTTCATGGGATTGGTGCCTGCCAGAACATGCGTCTGCACACCTGTCTTATCAAGAAGTTCCTTGTTAATCTTCCAGCGCACCTTGTCCTCAAAGCGCATGCCCTCGGCCGAGCCACCCATAATAAACTGGCATCCCTTCACGGCGCTGTCGATGTCTGTATGGATTGTAATATCAGTCTTAAGCTCTGCTATTTTGACACGCAGGGCTGTCGTGTCAAAATCCTCAGGCAGGAACAGGGACATTGCGTATGGGAAAAACTTGGTAGCGGCAATGAGAGAATACATGGCGCCGGCAGGATAGCCAATCCAGCACAAACGCTGTGTGTTAAGCTTTTCTTTTGCGTAGCGCATCATGCACATAATGTCAGCCAGGGCATGGCAGGGATGAGCTTCCTTGCAGCCGACATTGAGCACAGGGAAAGAAATCTCCCTTATCTCCCGCTCATCCGGCATATGTCCGTGCACTATGATCCCGTCCACATAGTAGCTCAGGGTTCCCAGAAGTGCCTCAGGATAGACAGCGGCAACATCCATCCACTTCTCTTCAGGCCCCATATAGGCGGTATGGCCGCTCATCTGCGATATGGCCGCAGTAATGCAGAGCCTTTCAGTCAGGTCATGTCTGGCAAAGAGCACCAGAAAAGTGCGGTCTGTCAGAAAGTCGTCTATGCCCTTGGCATCGGGCATGCCCTTGGCCTGCTGAACCAGTGTCCAGGCCAGGTCCTTCCCCATGGCTTCAATGCTTGTAATATTGCGAGGCATGATATCTCCTTGTTATCAAAAGACAGGCAGTCTCCTGCCCGATTGCTTCCTTATCGGGATGCCAGGCCAGACGGCCTGTGAAAAGTAAAGCCACTGACCTCAGGCGAACAAGATATAGTACACTGTACTGGCAAAAAGCGCAAAGTCGCAGATACAGGCGATACTGACAGTGGTATT
The DNA here is from genome assembly GCA_963661665.1 of Bulleidia sp. Lineage (GTDB taxonomy): Bacteria > Desulfobacterota > Desulfovibrionia > Desulfovibrionales > Desulfovibrionaceae > Desulfovibrio. The sequence goes on from CAVLCT010000157.1 coordinate 3,332, forward strand.
GTGCACTTTTCTCTCAATATTCACAAGAAAAGAGTATTTCTGCCATATGTACCCGCTTGGCTGGATACCACAGCCATTTTCTAACCCGCCTGGCACCAGCCCTTTCTACCATCCCTCTAAACTATGGTTATGACGCCCCCTACATTGACAACATTGGCAAAACTGATGAATTTACAAAAGACACGAAGAGCCTCCGGACAAAAGGGAAAACAGACCACAGTTTAGCCCCTTTTATTCCCCCAAAGTACAATATAGAGGATCAACAGGAGATGTACCCATGCCAGGTGTCAACATCATTAATACAGAGAGCTTTGCCGAGATACGCCAGAATTACGGCTACTATGTAGACAAGACTGGCTTCTTGGAAGACTTTCTGCGTGATCCAGGTACTGCCGGCCGTTTTCGTTCTCCTGGTTCGGCAGCACTTTTTACCCGTCCCCGCCGTTTTGGCAAAACACTCTTTATGGACATGCTTTCCTGCTTCTTTGACATCACAAAAGACAGCAGGG
>CAVLCT010000158.1:0-3821 GCA_963661665.1 Bulleidia sp.
AAGAGGCGTCTCTCCTGAATCAGAAGATATATCTTCTCTTTTCACTTTGTCCGGAGCAGCCTTGGTGAGGTAGCCTGACAGGTATAGCAACGTCCAGAAGTTGTCCTCTGAAGCATACAGAGTGTCATAGGTAATTGTCTTGTTAATGGTACATGCCACGTATCCGCCTGACAGAAGATTTTCTATATCTTCATCTGCATCGAAGTCAGTTCTTTCGATAAAGCTCCGGATGACATTGTTTTCAGTTGAATTTTCCCAGTATGCTTCCGGCACAGTGTCCGGGTCATTCTGCAAGGAAGAGATATATTGCAAAATATCCCAGGGGCAGTAGATTTCTGTATTTTTGCCGAAACGGTAGCCATCGTACCACGTCTTTATTTCTTCTTTCTTCTCTATAAAACCGGCAGCAGACAGCAAATCATTGACTTCCTCTGAGGTGAAGCCAAACTTGTCGGCATAGCGGGCTTCAGAAATGCCAAAAAATGCAAAATTATTGAGGCCGCTAAAAGGGCTTTCCTTTGATATCCTCAGACCGCCGGTGAGTATGGCAAATTGGAGGAATTTGTTTGTCTTTAAGCCCTTTTCCAGGCTATTGCGTATAAAATCTACCATTTCAGGGTAATAGCCTTTTTTGTACGCCTTGGCTAAGGGCGCATCATATTCATCAATAAGCACAATGGCGGGCTTTCCCCAGTGTGCGTAAAGAGCCCGGCAAAAAGTGACAATGAAATTTTGCAATTCAGAGAGGGAGCTTTTGCTGTCCAGGAACTCTTGCAGGATCCTCTTGTCACTCATATTTACCTTGTCACTTTCCAGCAGGTAGGTGAAATCGACGGCAATCTGACGGACCAGTGTTACAAGCTGGCCTACTGCAGCACTGAAATCAGTATCTTCAATGGTCTTTAAGGTAAAAAATATGACGGGATACTGGTTCATCCACTTGTCGCAGAGAGCCTTGTTTTTCGAGATGGCAAGTCCGTCAAATATAGCCTTGCTGTCCTGGCTGATATCAAAGAAGTCACGCAGCATGGTCATCATCAGCGTCTTGCCGAATCTTCGCGGACGGGTGATGCGGGATACCTTGGGAGGCACTCCGCACAGAAGTTCTTCTATAAAGGCTGTCTTGTCTGCGTAATAGCATGAGTGTTCACGAATTTTCCGAAAGAACTCCCCGCCGATTTTGATACGTATACCAGACATGTCTTTTCCTCCTTTTATACAGCCAGATATCGTCAGGTTTTACGGAATGGCAGATGCAGGCTTCTGCACCATTTCTATCTGCTTCTATAAGGTAATGGCTGAGTACTGGCAATCCCTGTACCCATGTCCAGACCGCCAGCCTGCGCTCTCTTTCTGCCTTACTTTTGCCCATCCTGTCTTTGCCTTGGCAGAATACTCCTGGCCATAAGGACTTTTCCCTGCGGACGGTTGCCAGGTAGCAACTCCCCGTTATTGAGCAGCACCATATTCCTGGCAATGGCCAGCCCTGGTCCTATCCCTCCCGAGATCCGGTTGCGTGACGGTTCCCGGCGGAAGTATGCCTCAAAAACACGTTCCAGCATTTCTTCCGGCAAGCCAGGTCCGTTGTCTGCGACGCAGATGACGATGTTTTCGTCATCACCTGACAGGCCGAGGCACCGTCCCCGTATTTGCAGGCATTGGATAAGGTTTTCACAGCGCCTGAGGCAGAGCGGGCGCAGGACAAGGAACTCTTTGTATCCGTTCTGCAGGAGGACCCAAAGAGAAGACCGACCACTTTATGATACGGATACAACATCCCCACAGGGGAAACATCTACGAAGCATCACAGAAGTATTTGCACAATGGCGTGGGTCCTGCGCTTGCCGGGCAGGTTGAGAATACTTTCCGTGGATCTCTCCTGGTGCCACCATTCCCATGCCTGTGCTTTCCTTGCTGGAAAGGCACGATTTTACAGGCAAAAACGTCATCCCCTTCAGTAGCACCGCCGGCACAGTGCGGGGCGCCAGCACTCGGCTGATACTGCCGGAAGAAAAGACTTGTGCCCCGCTGAAAGCGAGGCTATCCCCGGAATGCCCTGCGGATGTCCAGATACAGCCAGCCAATGGTGCAGAACAGTCCCAGCACAAGGCAGATGATGCCTGATGCCGTAATAAAGTCCGGCCAGAACGGCAGGGAGCAGAGCATCATGGAAAGGGATCCGCAGAGAAGGCCGCTGGCACCGACCAGGGAGGCCACTGTTCCGTTGTCAGTGTCAAGCTGGCTCATGAGCAGCACTGTGGACGGCGGGCGCATGGCGCTGTGGAAAAAGGTGACGGCGCCGTAGAGCACGGCAAAGATAAAGGGAGAGCTTGCGCCGATACAGAGGAGCATGATTCCGGCTATGGCCGTAATGGCGAAGCAGGCTGCCAGAAAGAGGCGGCGGCTGAAGTTTCTGAAGAGGCGCACATAGAGAATGGGCCCAAGCATGGAGAAGGCGGCATTGCCTGCAAAAAAGGCGCTGTAGGCCTGGGCAGAGAGCCCGAATGTGTTCTGGTAGATGTAGGCTGAGATGGCAAGATAGGCCATGAAGGGCATGACAGAGAGCGAGAAAACTGCCAGGAGCGCACGGAAGCCCTTGTCGCCAAGCACGTATCCTATGCGCAGAAGCACCCTTAGGGCTGGTCCCTGCGTCGGCCTGCGCAATGTTTCCCCGAGAAAGAGGCCGGCAAGCATGGCCAGAAGGCCTGAGGCTCCCAGAAGCCAGAATATGCCCCGCCACGATGTCCAGGTCAGCAAGAGGCCTCCCAGCACAGGGGCTACCATGGGCGCCAGGATGGTCATGGTCTGGATGGCCGTGAGCACTGTTTCCATGGTGCGCCCGCGGAAGGTGTCCTTGACAATGGCCATGGTGACTGCGCCTAAGGCCCCGCTGCCTATGGCCTGCAGGCAGCGTCCGGCAATCAGCTGCCAGATGTTTGTGGAGAGGGCGCAGCCGGCAGAGGCAAGGATGTAGACGGCAAGGCCTGCCATGAGTATGGGCTTGCGTCCGTACTTGTCGCTGAAAGGCCCCCAGATAAGCATGGAGAGGGCAAAGAGGAGCATGAAGCAGCTTAAGGTCAGGTTGACAAGGTCAGGCGTTGCCGAGAGCTGTACAGTCATGCCAGGCAGTGCAGGCAGGTAGAGGTCTGTTGAGAGCGGCACAAAGGCGCTGAGAAAAGCCAGATAGCCGATAAAGGCATTCTGGCCGAAGCGGAAAACGGTAACTTTGGGCATGGGCAGTGTTCTGGGTAAGACGAAGAGGAAAGCGCTTGCAGGCAGGCGGCAGGATGGTGCTGTATCTCCTGCCCTGAGCAGCTGCATGATACGGGGCAGAAGACTGCAAAACTCTTGCAATGCAGTCAAGCAGGGAAGGGAAGAAAGGCCATGGCTTGTATTCTGCCGTGTCAGGCAAAGGGGGAGCTGCCTGCTCAATTTCCATTGATGCGGCTGTCATTCGCAGTTGACTAATGTACAAGGCTGTAGGATAACTTGATTTATCAGTATTGAGATAGAAAACTTGGAGGACAGTATATGAATAATAACGCAGACAATGTACTAAAAAAGCTTCCTCTCGGCATGACCAATTTTGCCGCAATTATCAAGACAAATCGTTACTATGTTGATAAGACGAATTTTATAAGGGAAGTCATCGAAGACTCATCCCAGGTTTTGTTAATCACAAGGCCAAGACGTTTTGGCAAGACTCTTGCCATGGATGCCTGCTCACAATTTCTGCGTATAAATCCGGATAATCCTGGTGACACGTCATACCAGGATGCGCTTTTCTCCCAGACGCAGATTTATGAGGATAAGGCATTCTG
>CAVLCT010000159.1:0-2845 GCA_963661665.1 Bulleidia sp.
GCCTTGGCCTTGCCAGGGAGCTGGGCCGTGGTAAAGAGCAGTGCCTTGGCCTCAAAATATTCTTCCATGGTGTGGTGAAAATCCAGGTGGTCCTGCGTCAGGTTGGTAAAGCAGGCTCCGGCAAAGGGCACATGCCACACCCTCTTCTGATCCAGGGAATGCGATGAGACTTCCATGACGCAGACCGTGCAGCCGGCATCGCTCATGGCCCTGAGCATGCGGTGCACTTCCAGGGGGCCTGGCGTTGTCAGGGGCGCTGCCTCGCAATGGCCAGGCCAGCGGTAGCTCACTGTGCCCAGCACGCCCACCTTGTGGCCATGGGCTGCAAAAAGGCGTTCCAGAAGGGCTGCGCACGTTGTCTTGCCATTGGTGCCGGTGATGCCGACTACCATAAGCCCGGTTTCATCCGTGTGGTACATGTCAGCTGCCAGTTCTGACAGGGCAAAGCGCGTGTCCTCATGCAGGACATAGTCTGTGCCGTGTTCCCGGAGCAGGTCCTGCACGCCTGAGAGCGTCTTCTCATCCAGCACCACGCAGGAGCACCCTTTCTGCACGGCATCGGGCACGTATTTCTGGCCGTCTTCGCTTGCGCCATGCACAACCACGTAGACACAGCCCCTGGTCACGGTTCTTGAATCAGCACAGACAGCCAGGCCCTTTCTGACCTTTTCTCTCAGCCCGGCATAGGTAACAGCAGCCATAAACGCCCCCATTTTCCCTTATATAAACAGACAACAGTGTACAGCACATATTTCTTTGGCCCTATCCTCCGGACAGCCAGAGGACATACGAGACTTTTTTGTCCTTATCCGCATCATCAGGCCAGGGCGTGCCAGGAGGAGGTTCCTGCCTCACAACGCGCGTCCCTTCCCCCTTGAGCTCAGGCATGATGCCGGCCCTGGCAAAGAGTTCCACTGCGTTGCGCACGGTCTTGCCGATGACATCGGGAACGGTTGCGGAGGCCTTTGCCATATGCCCGGGCAGGCGCAGGGCCTCGGCATTGGACTCAGGCTCCTCTATCTCGGCCATGACAACAGGCTTTTTCTTTTCAGCAGCCTTTTTTTCAAAAGGCGAGCTTATGCCTGCTGTCCTGTAGCCGCGTGAGCCGTCATTTTTTTGCAGGTCAGGCCCTTCCTGTTTTGCAAAATCTCCCGCAGCTATGCGGTTTCCATCCAGTTCGCCTGAATAGGCCAGGGAACGCAGCGCTATTTCCCTGAAGACAGGGGCTGCAATGACGCCGCCCCATTTTGAACTCTGGGGTTCGTCGATGAAGACCAGGATCAGGTACTTGGGATTTGAGGCAGGCAGGAAGCCCACAAAGGAAGCCAGGCGCTTGGAACCGTAGGCTCCGGCCCTGCGGTCGGCTTTCTGGGCAGTGCCGGTCTTGCCGGCTACTTCCACGCCCTCTATTGCGGCGCGGCGGCCTGTACCGTCCTTTTCATTGACCACCTCGAACATCATGCGCCTGATTTCCTTGGTCACGTTTCTGGAAAAAATCTGCTTTGATTCCGCAGGAGTATCAGCCTCGCGCACCAGCACAAGATTCTTTTTCACACCGTTGTTCAGCAGCGTAAGATAGGCCTGCGCCATCTGCAGCGGCGTCACGGACACGCCCTGGCCAAAGGAGATGGACATGGTATCCACCTCGCTCCAGCGCTTCGGAGCACGCAATATACCCCTGCTCTGGGAAACCGGCACACTGGTATTCTCACCAAAACCCAGCTCATGCAGGTACTTGTACATGGTATCGCTGCCCATCATGAGGCCTATCTTGGCCATGCCTATGTTGGATGAGTAGCGTATCACCTTGCTGACCGGAATGGTTCCGCGCGAGGATGTATCGCGCAGCACAGAATACTTTGTCTGCCACCTGCCGCCTTCGCAGTTGATGGGCGTATCGCGCCCCACCACCCTCTGCTGCATGGCTGCCGCCAGAACCAGCGGCTTGAACGTCGAGCCAGGCTCCAGGGCATCCTGGGCCAGCCTGTTGCGGTACACGGACGGCGTGGCCTTGGCAAAGGCATTGGGATTAAAATAAGGGTACTGGGCCCAGACCAGAATTTCGCCAGTCGGGACATCGACAACCAGCGCCCCGCCCCAGGCTGCCTTTGCCTCACGCACGGCCTGGGCTATGGCATCCTCTGCAAAGAACTGCAGCTGGCTGTTGATGGTCAGGTGCAGATCCTCGCCGTGGGGATCGCTTTCGTTGTCACGGTGCATGTACAGATGGCGGCCCGCTGCATCACGCAGCACTACCCGCTCGCCCAGGACAGGGCATGCAAGGCGGCTGTCCAGGGAACGCTCAAGCCCCTCAAGCCCTTTTTCCTTGTCGCCGACAAAGCCCAGCAGCTGCCCTGCCACACGCGTGGAAGGATAGACGCGGGCATACTCCTTGAGGAGGGCTATGCCCGGCAGATGCGCCTCCCTGACGCCGGCAACGGTATAGTCATCCACCTGGCGCTTCAGATAGACAAACTGCTTGTTTCTGTACTTGACCAGCTTGTCGTATATGTTCTGGGGATTAATGCCCAGTATGGGCCCGAGTGTATTGGCAGTCAGAAGCGGATCCTTGACTTCCTGCGGATTGGCGTACACGGAACTGCTCTCGACGCTGCGTGCCAGGACATTCCCGTCCCTGTCCATGATGTTGCCGCGCCTTCCTGCCACAACTTCCGTTGTCTCATGCTGCCGCCTGGCCTTGGCTGCAAGCCATTCGCCCTGCACCAGCTGCAGATAGGCTGCGCGGCACCACAGGGCAAGGAAAACAAGGCACAATAGTACGAAGAGGACGTTGATACGGAACCGGCTGCCGTCATCAGCAGGCTCCTGTTCTTTCCCTGAACTT
>CAVLCT010000159.1:2855-3756 GCA_963661665.1 Bulleidia sp.
CCTTCGTGCCCGGGATGAAGCCCTGGATGAATCACTTCCTCGCTGTCAAGCCGCCTGTTAGGGGTGGGTGTACTGATTTTCTGCCCGTCCACGGAAGAGGAATGACGGAAGCCTGGCTGCGGATCTCCTGGCTGCATGTCCTGACGGGATGGCTCTGAGGAAACAGTTCCTGCCCTGTTTGCCCTGCGCCTTGAAAATAAGAAAGCCATTCCCCTGCTACTCCTGCGTCATCTCTTCCTGTTCTGCCATATTGCCTTGCCGCATCAGCGCTGCAGACGCATTGTTCTGCACTGCCCTGACCTGACCGCCCTTCTTTATCGTCCGCCCGCTTTGGGCTGGGCAATCTCAAGGCGGCGTATCTGTCCCGCAACAGACTCCTTCATGCCAAACTTCTGTGCCTTTGCCTTGAGCTCTGCCGGTGACAGAAGGCTGTCCCGCTCCACCTGCAGCTTGGCGTGGATTTCCTTTTTTTCATTATAGCGCAAGCCTTCGATATTGATGAAATAGGAAAGATCCCTCGTCTCAATGCCGGCCCAGGCAAGGGTAAGGGCGCATATCGCGGCAAATACGATATTTACGCTGAGGCAGATAGTCCAGCACCGTCCTGTAAAGAGACGGCTGTCTGCCACCTTTCTGACCCTCTGGGCCAGCTGCTGCCTGTCAGCCATCAGCATTCTCCTTTGCCGGCAGAAACGCACAGCTTCTCGCAGCAGCGCAACTTTGCAGAGCTTGCCCTGGAATTCATGGCAAGCTCTGAGGCTTTTGCCGTGAGGGGCTTTCTGGTCACAAGGGTTACCTCGGGAACATGATGACAGCGGCACACTGTCACATGCGGCGGACAGATGCACCCCTTGCTCCAGTCGCGCATCTTCTGCTTCACCAGCCTGTCCTCAAGGGAATG
>CAVLCT010000160.1:0-3742 GCA_963661665.1 Bulleidia sp.
TTCAGAAAGCTTAAGCAGTGAAGCTTTATACGCCTGCTTTTCTCCGGGCTCTCTCTTCCTGCACGGAGTCCGTGGCAATAGTCTCCCATCCCTATATCCCTTAGGCAAGGATACCACGGAAGAAGAGGCCAGCATGCTTGCAGAGCCCATTGCTGGTCTTCCTGGGTATTTTCCCTGCCACTGCACCTGTACGCCGCTTTTGATACCTTTTGGGGCATAAAAAAAGAAGGAGCCTGCGGTAACAGACCCCTTCAAAAAGGACTTTTGCTTAGAGGAGCTCGTCCTGAAAAAGATAATTTCACAATTCGCAGATATTGACAAGAACTTTTTTTACAGATTATATTGCGCTTGTGTTTTTAAATTTAGGACAAATGGAAATCAGAGAAGTCCGGCAACACTGAGACCCTGTTGCACCGTTTGTCCGTACATGCACGGGAGAGCATCGGAGCCATGCGCAGCCTGTGAAACAGGACGCCATAAGTTCCCTTTTTCAGGCGCTGCCTTTAGCTCCTCCTGAACTCTGGATACTTGTGCCCGGGCCCTGGCAGACAGGAAAAACCAGGCAGGGCACAGGCTTTGTGAGAAATTATGCCTCTCTGCTAAGGATGGCCTGGGTCAGCCCCTCTGAACGAGGGGACAAAGCCCTTGTCTTATCCTGTGCTGAATATTGAAAACCCTTTGTAGCCGTCCGCTACGGCGGGCGGTGCGGTCTTCACGGTATCCTCCGTGATTTATACGTGATTTATCCGTGCTTTCCGCTGACTTGCAATTACAGAATCCCCATATAGGTGTCTTATGGAAAAGAAGGTCGATGACGTATTAGCCACGCTGCCTGGCATAGAGATAATGGCCCTGTGGCCTCTGCCGGCAGTCAAAACCATAGAGGCCCTTAAGGCCTGTGTCTTAAGGGAACGGCTGGAAAAGGAAATGCTGGCCGTGGATCTGCGGGAGGGGTACGAAATGCAGATCCATGAGCTCAGGGCGGAAAACAATGCTTTACGGCGTGACAGGCAAAAGGTTTGCCAAATCATCACTGCTTACGAAGGTTCCGCCTCTTTTGCCGGAACTAAGCCCAGTAAGGCCGGGGATGAACCAAGGGAGCAACAACAGCGTCCTGCATGCACTGCCAGGGGCAGGCAGGACAATTTCCTTCCTTGCGAGAAGTACGATGCCGCTGCCGCTGTATACCTTGCGGAAGACAGTGCCCCTGTGTTTGTAAGGGCAGCCGGCAGGAAGGCTTCCGCAGACAGCCTGGCCAAGGAAGAAGCAGGCTTTGCGGAAGGTCCAGGCAAGGCAGGGGAAGATGCCGGAAGTGACGCTGAAGCCTGTTCTCCCGAAAAGGAAGAATTCATCAGCCTCCTTGAGAAAGGCAAAGAGCAGGGCTTTCTCACCGAAGCGGAAATACAGAAGGCCCTTCCAGAGAGGAAGAAAAAGGAATTCAGGCAGATCCTGGCGCTCATTGAAGATATGGGGATAGAAGTCATTGCTTCTGCCGGAAAAGAGGGCAGGGCCTGCAATTCTGCCGCATCAAAAAAGCGTCCTGCGAAAAAGACGCATCCCGGAGAGCAGGGGCACAGGGTGGCTAGGGAAGCCCCAGATGAAGCCATTGACGCATCCTCTGATGCAGGCTCTGACACAGGCCCCGATACAGGCCCTGACGCAGACTTTGGCGCAGCCCCGGATGCAGCCCCTAAGGCAGTCTCTGACGCAGACTTTGAAACAGGCCCAAATGCAGATTCAGATGCAGACTTTGAAGCAGACTCAGATGCAGAGGCGTACCAGGCCTTCTGGCAGCATAAAAGCTCAGCCTGCCAGGAAGAACCTGAAAGTCTCACAGGCAGGGGCCAGAAGGACGGCTTTCTTTCCTGTGACACTATGGCTGGCATTGTGCCAGACGACATACACCCGGGCTTTGATGAAGGCACAGACTTCTTTGATGAGACTGACATTGGGATCGCTTCCTCCTGTATGGAAGGCAAAGATCCTGCTGCCTGTGGCATAGACGATGAAGAAAGCGCAGGCCCTTCCTTCTCAGAGGAAGAGGGGACGGCAGAGCACAGAGTGCAGAGCACTGGCTGCACGCAGATATACCAGCGCAAGGTGCAGGCCATTCCGCGCCTGGACAGGAAAGGAGAGACTGCCCTTGCCAGGAAAATCCAGCAGGGCGAACTGGAAGTGCTCTATGCCTTAGCCGAGGTGCCCGTTGCCATTGAGGAATTTATCAGGGCAGGTGACGATCTTGCCAGCGGCCGCATCAGGCTGAAGGACGTGGGCAGATCTCTAGAGGATGATGACACAGAAGATGAAGACGTAACACAGGTTAAGCGGGTCACAGCACTTCTGGCTGCACTCAGGGAAACGTTCAGTTCAAAGAAACATCTCTACAGGATGATGGCGGATTCATACAGCGTAAGCGATGAGAAGTCCCTGGCCGTACAGCGGGAGATGCTGGCCTTCAAGGAAGAGATTGTTTCCCGTCTTGCCTGTATCAGGCTTAAAAAGACCCTCACTGACCGTGTCATCGGCACTGTCAGGGACTATGTCTGCCGGATGCACAGCTGCCGGCAGGAGCTGGCAGCCTGTACGCAGACGATCGATGGCACAGCAAAAGCCGTCCCGGACCATAGCGGCAGGCTGGATCATAAAGCCGGTTTGCCAATGGGAGCAGCCAGGACACTGCACAGGGACGTGGCTGTGGTATCCTCCACAGAAACCATCCGCAAAAGACAGAATACCCTCTGGCGTTTGCAGGAACAGTGCTGCCAGGATGATTGCGACCTTGAGGAGGTCTTGTGGCGCATAAGGAATGGCAATGCCATGGCCATGCAGGCCAGACATGATCTCATATGTGCCAATCTGTACCTTGTGGTTTCCTTTGTCAGGAAATACACAGGCAGGGGCCTCATGTACCTGGATCTCGTCCAGGAAGCTAACATGGGGCTTATGAAGGCTGTGGATATGTTTGACTATAAGCGCGGATACAGGTTCTTCAGCTATGCCAAATGGGCGATACGCCAGGCCCTCTACCGTGCCATTCTCTCTAAGGGGCGTACTATCCCTGTCCCTGCGCAGGTACACGTGGTCCTTAAGCGGATCCTCCGTGTATCGGCCTCTCTTTTGGAGAAGCTTGGCAGGGAGCCTGAGCCTGAAGAAATTGCAGCAGAAATAAACTATCCTGTGCACAAGGTGAAAAGGCTCCTCAGGGTTGCCTTGGAGCCCGTTTCCCTGGAAACGACGCCTGCGAGCGCATACTTTGAAGAGAAAAGGCCGCTGGATTCCTCTGAGTATGTTGCTTGCGGCGATGAAGAGGGGGACTGCCTTGGCGATATCATAGAAGACCCAAAGGCTGCCGATCCCCTGGATGCACTGATCAGCACCAGTCTCTCAGAGAGGGTGGACCTTGAGCTCTCAGAACTGCCGGCAAAGAGGGAGCGTGTCTTGCGCAAGCGCTTCGGCATTGGGGAAAGGAGCGAGCACAGCCTGGAAGAGATTGGCAAATCCTTCTATATGACACGAGAAGGGATCCGCTTGATTGAAACAAAGGCTCTGAACTTCCTGCGCAACCCCCAAAGGGCCTCTGCCCTGAAAACCTTTTACGACAATTGAGATGGGCTTTTTGTCAGCCAGCCTGTGCAGTGAGGCCTGATACGGATTTTTCCCTGATACGGATTTTTCCCGATACCTCTTAGGCCCTCTGCCGGCTTGTTGCCGGCCCTTTGCCGGACAGCTGCTGAACTTCTGC
>CAVLCT010000161.1:0-3735 GCA_963661665.1 Bulleidia sp.
AAACCTCGCAGTCTTAATATTGAACTGAGGACTATAATGCAGTAGCAGTCTTGCTGAACTAAACCAGACAAAGGAAGATGTATGATTTGAGATTGTATAAAGTATATTTTTATTCAAAAAAAAAAAAAATAGCAAGCACTTTTTTTATTGTGTATGGCTGTGCTCAGTACTGCCCGCCAATTTCCACTGTATAGGAAGAGCCTACTTAGCCATAGGCCATAAAAAAAGCCCTCACTATGATGAAGGCCTTTACAAAGTATAGTGTTTTAGGTGCTATAAAGTCAGGACTTACGCTCAAAGTCGTCCCGCTGCAGATGGTATGTTGTCTGCATGACAGGATCTTGCTTCAAAAGGCTTAAGAACTGCGCCAGGCTACCAGTCTTTCTGGCCAGCTACCCCATCCTGATCAGCAACTACGATTCAGCAGGTTTGCTGGCAGGCTTTATATCAATTCTGCTGACAGTATCCTTGATTTTTTGTATTTGATCTTTCAGTGTTTTCGAAATGGATTTTGTATCATTTATAGAATCAATCAAATCTTTTGTAGTAATCTCAGACCTGTCATTATTGAATGCCATTTCAATGGTGTCATTGACTACTGCTTCCAGATCAGCTCCATTAAAGCCATCTGTTTCCTTAATCAGCGCAATAGAATCTATAGACTTATTCCACTTCTTGCGCTTTTTCAGATGGATATCCAAAATTTTCCTGCGTTCCTCGCCATTGGGAAGGTCAACAAAGAACAATTCGTCAAACCTGCCCTTTCTCAAAAACTCAGCCGGCATTCTGGAAATATTATTAGCCGTTGCCACAATGAAGACAGTGTTTTCCTTTTCCTGCATCCAGGTAAGGAACTGGCCGAAAAGACGTGTCGTAATGCCGTTGCCGTCATCAGCACCTATACCGGCAAAAGCTTTTTCGATTTCATCGACCCACAAGACGCAGGGACTGATCGCTTCGGCAAGTTTCAGAGCCTTGCGCATATTCTCTTCTGATTCGCCAACGTATTTTCCCAGCAAACGGCCAACGTCAAGACGAACCAGGGGGATCTTAAACAGGCTGGCAGTTGCCTTTGCTGTCAGGCTTTTGCCGCAGCCAGGCATGCCAATAATCATAATACCCTTGGGCACAGCCACGCCAAACTTTATGGCTTTGTCCAGATTTGCAAAGACTTTGGCTTTTCTTTTAAGCCAGTCTTTTAAGTTATCAAGACCGCCAATGTCATCAATGGTCTCCGAGAAGGAAACTATTTCCAGCATGCCTGCTTTTTTAACAAACTGCTCCTTCTCCCTTAAAATCAGTTCCTTGTCATCTTTGTCGATGCAGCCGCCGTCCTGATAGGCAAGATTAAGTATCTGCTTGATCTGGAACTCATTGAGCCCCTTGAAGGACAGGGCAATGTCATTGATGTCATCTTCCTCAACAGTGATTTCCAGGTCACGAATGAAATCCCTGACAAGCGCATGGATCTCATTGATTGCCGGCAAGGGAATATCAAAGACCGTGATGAAGTTTTCCAGTTCACGGGGAATTATTGTAACTTCTGAGATTATAAATATTGTAGCATTGTAGTTATCAAGATAGAGATTCTTTTCCGCAATCATTTTCAAAAGAGCAATGATTTTAGGATTTTTCAGTTCTCCATGGATATCTCTCAGGATAATAAACGTATTCCGCTCAAAGCCATAGTCAAGTGCGATCTTTAAGAAATTCTCCAAATCACATTCATGAACAGATCTCTTTGTCTTGAAATCTACAGCCCCTAAGGCATTATTAAATTCAAAAAATTTGGCGCCTTGCCCTACCTGCATAATTGCATCATCAATTACCTTTGAATCAAAATGATTTATGTAAATAATTGGATGCAGGGCGTCGATGTAGGAAGCCAATCTATTAACTGCGCTTTCCTTCATCGCTAAACCTCCATATAACGCAAGGTATGGTTGCTATAATTTGACTTGTAATCAATGCCATCAACAATAACAAAGTTGTCCTTAACATCAGCGCAAGACAAATCGCCACCATTCAGGCCAGCAGAGCGGACATAGTCATTTTCGTTCATGCTGACTATCATGAACCTGCCTCTGGGTTCAAGGTCCTTCCAGTAGCCTTCCGTCTTACCTGAAAAGCTGACAAGCTTATCTCCTAATGAATCAAGGAAGGACTTTTCTGTAATCTTTTTCTTGATAGCATCATACATCCGGCTTTTATCGACATTGTTAGCAGTATCAAGCGTCTTTGTACCGTCTTCAGCGACACTTTCAACAGGAAGATAATACTTTCTGCACTGCTCATTCATCAAAAGACACATAATTGCCAGGGGAGAGTTTGCAAGCAACTTGTAAAACAAGGCTCTGTGGTCCAGTTCCAGTATCCAGGCATAATTTTTCACAATTTCAGCGATATTGGCCTTGATGAGTCCCACATTATCTGGATTCGTAAGAATGCCGCTTACCAGCAGGTTATATCCTTTTTCATAGTCCTTAATAATTTCCTCTACCTTGTAGTTTTTCTGCTCATAGGCATCACAACGTTCCTTGCGCTCTTCCAGATACCTGAACATCTGGATACGTTCTTCTACCTTATTCATGTCTATAACCACTTCAAAGATACGAATCAGATCTTTGATGATTTCAGACGGATCGCTGCTGGTAATATCAGATACAGCTTTCAGCTGAGGATACTCTCTTACTTCGAGCCAGCGATGGAGCAGCCTGTTATTGTAATAAGCCAGAACATCCTCAATGGAGAAATTCTTCTGCAAATCTTCAATAGTACGAACAGGATGTCCGTCACAAATAAGATTGAATTTTATTGTCTTTGCCATTGTTATTATTCCTCAACAGCCCTTAAAAACAATGCGTAGCCATTACAAATTGTTGTATCTTTAAGGAAACAAGCATCCGTATAAAAACACGGCTCCAAGGATCTAGAAACCCAAAAAACTACAAACTGAACTGAATCCACTGCTAATTGCACTGCCAACTGATTTTAAGCCGCTGCAAACTGCACTGCCAACTGATTTTAACCCGCTGCCAACTACGCTAGCAACTTTTTTCACCCCATTGTATACCTTCTGCCCTACAGAGCTCCCCACAAGACCGCCAATACCAGCGCCGACTACAGAGCCTATAGCTGTACCCACAGGTCCAAAGACAGAGCCGACAATGGCTCCTGCCGTTGTACCAAATGATAATCCCGCGAGGCTTCCGTATGTTAAGCAGACAGAATTTGCAGCGGCATCAATAGCCTCAACAGGATCCAAACTCCCGTCAGCTACCTTGTACAAAATTCTGGTCTGTTCCAGCACATCAAAGGCTGTAGCCGCCAAGGCCCCGCCGGGTACAGCACGAAGCACTGTGGACTGGGAGCTCCGGCCAAACACTGTCAGAGCACCACTCACAGCACTTCCAAGCCCTGCGTTGACAGCTTCTTTCAGCGAACTTTTGCAGAAATCCTCCAAATCATCGCCGAAATCCCGCTGCTCCTTGCCCATCACTGTATTGTACAGACGCTGAGCCAGCATTCCGGCGCCTTTGGCAGCTATATTGCCGCAGGCATTATCAAGACACTGCATTCTGGCATCTTTTGCTACGGAAATACGGGTAAAGTCATTCCATTCAGCTGGCTGGCCGGAAACAGGAGGCCTCCCCGCCGGGCCCCTGAGAATTGGTTGTTTCCCGCTAGGAATCTCGATGCCGAACTTCTCAGAAATATCTATGCGTACTTTTTCAA
>CAVLCT010000162.1:0-3729 GCA_963661665.1 Bulleidia sp.
CAGGCAGGAATGCTACTTCCGGAGGCAGATAACCTTGCCTGAATCTCAAATACGCAGTCATCTCCACAACTTGGACCTTTTTCGTGAGGTCACGAAAATGGTCAGTCATCCTTACAACGGCCTTCCGGACCGAAGCTGAGATGCTGCTTCCATGGGCAGATAACCTTGCCAGAAGCCCAAACCTGCCGTCCTCTCTATACCCTGGACCTTTTTAGTGGAGGCCACGAAAAAGGCCTCTTTTCCCTGCCCTATGGCGTTTGCCAAAAACAGAAAAAGGAGGCCCTATGCTTTAGCCGTATGGATACAGCTCATTTCCTACCGGAATGAGCCGACACCGGTATTAAAACTCATACACCATAGTGAAGTTGCCGGAGATACCCTGCTTCTGGCCCACATAGCCCTGTACGCCAAGATTGATGGAAAGAGGAACATCTTCGGAAGGCTTCATCATAAGTCCCAGCTCGCCCATGCCGGAGCTTCCCTCAATGCTGGGAGCTGCCACGGGATGCCCGAACATCTTTGAGTCGCAGGATCCGGAGAACTCATGCTCATAGGCAACACCCACATAGGGGCTGAAGCGTTCGGAGCCATTGTAGGTATACCGCACGCCGAAGCGGACCCTGTTGGAATCCATGTCATCGTATTCAAACGTATCTGATGTTGTCAGCGTGTCATCCGTCCCCTGCACCCTGGTCCAGATGTACATACCGTACATATCAAGATCATGGCCTTCAGCAAAGTTCCAGACATAGCCCAAGCCGCCGTGCAGGCTGAAATAAGGGCTGTCCATGTCAAATTTGGCAGAATTGCCAAATACGTCAGTCAGATCGTTGCTGTCATATTCGTTGTGCATTGTGCCCAGGTGGGCAGATCCTTCCAGGTAGAAGTGGCCGGGACCTGTCTGCAAAAATTCCATCTTGGCCAGCATGCCGGCGCCCATGCACCAGGAAGTGCCATCGCCATTGATATCGGATCGGCTGTCAAAAGAATTGCTGGTGGTATAGGCGCCCTTGCCGTACTCAAAGAAGGCGCCGATGCCCAGATCTCCGGCACCAGTCTCAATGCCATAGCCAAGGCCGGCCGCAAGGGAAACCGTGCTCATATTGATGCTTGAGCCTGTTTCATAACGCATGGAAGAGCCCTGGGTATGCACAAAGGGAGTTACTGCCCCATTTACGAAAGAGAGGTCACGCAAAAGGTCAATTGTCGTATTGACTAATGCCCCGGCCAGTACAAGCCCTGAAGCAGTACCCTCGGCAATGGCCTTTGTGCCGGGATTGACCGTTTTGCCCCTGCTCTTCAGAAGGAGCTCAGTATTGTCATCGTTGGTCTCAATATAAGCATCATATAAAATAGTGACGCCTTTGGCAGCAGTGACGCTTTGGCTGATACCTTCCGCATCTATCCCGCTGGTATTCTTCAAAAGGACGACCTCGTCACCAATCTCAAATTCTCCGCCATCTTTGCCAGAGAGACTGGCTAAGACTCTCACCTCAGCATTGGCTATGGAAGTCGCTTGAGCTGCGTCGCTGGTTACAGTTATGCTGCCATACCCGTCAGTCTCAGCCCCGGCGCCTGTAAGTTCCATAATGGCATCGCCGGCACGCATCTCATGGTACTCATAGTTCAGAACCTGGAAATCGTCGATATTGCCTGCCTTCATCTCCTTGACATCATAGAAATTCAGGCTGTTGCCAGTGCTTATGCCATCAGCCAGCGTGTACTCATTACTGTTGCTACCCTTAGTCTCTGTATAGGCATGGCCGCCCCATATAAGGGTATCTTCAGAAAAGACAGGTGCTCCCTGGGAGCCGTTTCTGAGCTCTATCCTGTTATTGCTTGCCTCGGCGCTATACTCACCAGTTGTACTGGCACTTACTGCAAAGCCGCCAGTAATGACTGTGGAATGCTCTTCTGAAGAATAGCTTCCTCCATTTAATACAATCTTATTTTCATTAGCCGTTACGCTGATGTTGCCTGAGTCATAAGGATTATGGCTGCTAGCATAACCACCATTGATTTCTTTACCAGAAAATTCTGTGTTAGACAGCGTCACTGTATTTCCTGAAGCAGTTACTGTATCCCTGTCTAATTTATATGACTTGTACGTTCCTGAAGCCACACCACCACTGACATAAGTATCTACTGTACTATTGTTTATAATAACAGTATTTTCTGATGCTATGTGCGCTCCTTCGTCATAAGTAGTATTCCATAACATGGGAAGGAGGTAATCATATTGCCGTTGTGCGCAAACTCCGCCTATAATAGTATTCTGGAATGTAATAGTACCACTTAATACAGATGTACTTCCTGATTCTACAACAATATTGTTTAGAAGTACCGTATTTTTGCAGACATAGGCTTTTACCGAATTTGCATAACCGCCATTTATGACCCCGACCGTACCGCCTGTTGCTGCTACTGTGTTATCCTGTACTGAAAAAGATTCTATACCACCACAGTCATTCCAGGCAAAACCGCCCATGAGAGCATCGACGCTTGCACCTTCCTCAGCCTTAACTGAATTTCCGCTGACTACGCCTTCAAAATGCGCAACAGCACCTGAGCAATAGTTAGGAGCGCAAGAAAAGTATGCACCCCCGCCAGTTGCATAGTGTACTTTACTACCACTTTCAAGAGTAATCTTGTTCCCTTTTGCCTCAATGTCAAATGTCGAGCCAACTAAATCCGACATTGTAGCTCCTAAGCTGAACGTTCCTCCAACCACAGTATCTGCGCTTAAGCCGGCCCCCATTACGCCATTGTTGTTGCTGGACTCTGCAACAATATTCCTGGGATTTACTAAAGGTAAAACATCCTCACTCACAATACTAGCGTGACCGATATAAATAGTATCATATTCCTCTATTTTTTGCGTACCGCCTGCTGCGAATACTTCGCTAAAGCCCGATGACGTCAGCGTTGTTGCATCTGCAAATCTGGAAAAGGTTATATTATCATCCCAATTATTCCCATACGAAGCATATGCTGTCTGGGAACAGCACATAAGCATGGTTGTAAGGCACGCTGTTTTCCTGAATGTCATTGTTCTACTCCATTTCGCCCTTGAAAAACCTGCGGCCTGAAATTGCGGCCCAGAAATGCGCACAGAATTGCCCCGCACCAGCCACGTATTCAGTCATAAGACAGAGAGTCTTTGTCCTGGCAGTCCAGGAATAGACTTCCTTTTCTGACAGCAAAAAAAAGACATGCTTCCGTACTGGTAAAAAAGAGACCAAAATTAAATCAATTTTATTCAAAAAAAAAAAAAAATAGCAAGCACTTTCCAATAGTTAGATCTTTTTTTGCGGGACAAGCTGTATGCACTGTTTTTGTCCTGCGTACCATCATGTGAGCCATAGCACTGAACGGCCGTAAATTCTGCCCGTGCCAGTCTTTTCCTGAACACCGTTCACCATGCCCCAAATCAGGCAGGCATACTTCTGTTCTCTCTGCCTGACCTTTTTCGTGGGGTCACGAAAAAGGCCTCCTTTCCCTGCCCTGTGGCGTTTGCCAAAAGCAGAAAAAGGAGACCCTGTGTTTAAGCGCTATGAATACAGATCATTCCTTACCGCAATGGGCCTGCACCGGTATTAGAACTCATACTTGACCATGCAGTTACCGGAGATGCCCTGTTTCTGGCCCACATAGCCCTGCACGCCAAGATTGATGGAAAGCGGCACATCTTCGGTAGGCTTCATCATAAGGCCCAGCTCGCCTATGCCT
>CAVLCT010000163.1:0-3613 GCA_963661665.1 Bulleidia sp.
TGGATAAAGGAAGGTCATACTCGTCTATGAGCAGAATGACAGGCCTGCCGTAGTGCGAGTGAAGGGCGCTGCAAAGAACTTTTAAAGAGTTTGCAAGCAGATCTTCATCACCCCGTTTTGCTTTGAGTGTTTCGATATCTTGTATGTCTGATATGTCAACGGCTTCACTTTTTAACAAAAATGCATGCTCCTTACAGATGTCTTTTACATACAAGCTGATTTTGTTCAGAGCCTGTGCGAAAGTCAGACCTTCAATCTCCTTAAAAGAGATAAACAACGTTGGGTACTTGTTCATCCATTTGTCACAGAGATCCTTGTTCTTCGATATGGCAAGTCCTTCAAATATGGCCCTGCTGTCCCTCGCAATATCAAAAAATTCATACAGCATATCCATCATCAGCGTCTTGCCAAAACGGCGCGGACGGGTGATGAGAGAAGCCTCAGGCGGTTCTGCGTCCAGGAATTCTTCTATAAAGGCTGTTTTATCAACGTAATAGTTTGAATTTTCACGCATTGTACGAAACGATGGCCCGCCAATTTTAATTCGTACACCAGACATGTCTGTTCTCCTTTTGTGCAGCCATATATCGTCAGCATTTGTGGATGGCAGATGCAGATAACAGCTCTGAACCATAGTGCTGATCTTGTTTATAAAATATTGGCTTAATGCTGGCAATCCCTGTACAAAGGGCAATGCCGAAGCATAATTCCTGCATGATGCCGGCATGATACCTGTATGGATACGCATATGGGCATTGTATTACTCCTGTCAGCACAACGGGCCTTGCGGACAGACTAAATGCAGCCGGCGGCAGCGAAACAGGCGCAAGAAAAGGGCGGAGGAACAAGCCCGTCCGCCCTTTATTCCGGTTTATGATACGCCTTTTAGTTCTTGCCAGTAATGCGGTTCGTCAGCCGCTCAACCCACTTGGGGTCAAGCCACTCTATGGGATTGACTTCAAGGCCGCCCACCAGCACGCCAAAGTGCAGGTGATCCCCAAAGGCCATGCCTGTCGTACCGGTCTTGCCAAGATACGAACCCTTGGTCACAGCCTGACCCTTGGTGACGCTGATTTCGCTCATGTGCGAATAGATAGTCATGACGCCAAGGCCGTGGTCCACGACAACCACGTTGCCGTATATGCCGAGCTCGCCAGTAAAGATGACCGTGCCGTTGTTGGCAGCAGGAATGTTGTCATTGCGCACAGAGGCCAGATCCAGGCCTAAGTGATACACCTCGCCGACCTTCTGGTTGTTGTACATCAGGGTGCGCTTGTCTGCGTAGCCTGCCCTGGCCGAAGATCTGGGCATGGCCAAAAAGCGCCCGTTCCAGAGCATTCCCTGGGCAGTCTGGCTCAGCAGGGAGCGCATGAATTCCATGTTGGAGGCACGGACCTGGCTGTTGATGGTCAGATAGCACCTGAGCGGATCCGTCTCGTTGGGTGCCAGATGCCCCAGCTTGCTCTGGACAGTCTGCAGGAACTGGTCCGTGATCGTGATTTTGTCGTTGCGGAACTTCTTTTCATAGGCCATGACAGTAAAGTGCGCACGTGCCACATTGCCTGCCATGTCCTTGGCCGTGAGATAGAGGGAGTTCTTGAAGTCGGCTACAGAGAGGGTGAAGGGAAAGGGATAGATGACGACATAGCTTCCGTCAGCCTGCCTGACGGAGGGAATAAAATAGTTCCCTATGAGGATGCCGGTTTCGGAAACGTCCTTGTCAACTGTATAGACCAGGGAACCGGAGCCGCCGCGGTATATGGAGCCTGGCTGCGTTTTGATGGTAATGCGGGGAGGCGTTGCGTCCATGCGCATGGGAATAAGGCTTGTGGTGGTGTTGCCAAAGCCAAGGCCTGCCATGCTGCCGTCCGTTGCACGGATCTCAAGCTCAAAGGCGCCTGTGGCTATGGCCACGTCGCGCATGGGGATGGACTCGGTGCGCGTGACTTCCATTGTCTCATAGCGTTTGTCAAAGAAGGGCGTAAAGCCGTTGTTCTTGCGGATGCCTACATGCAGTTCCCGTATGCCCGAGGGGTCCTCGCAGGTAATCTGCAAGGTGGTTGCCGGGGAAATGTACCCTGTATTGGGGGTGATGGTGACAGCAGGCCCGTCCATGTCCTTCAGGAAGGTGTACGCAAGGGCGCTGATGACGGCGATCACCAGAACAACAAGGATATTTGGCAGAAAGCGTCTGGAAGCCATGATGTCGCAATTCTCCTGCGCCGGACAATGCCGGCATATAGCAAAAAGGGGGAATAAAATATGTGGAGATTTAGTAGCCTCTATGCCCTGAAAAAGCAATTTAATCCCCATGGCTTTTTTGCATCAGGTATGAGCATGTCTTCTTCAGCCAGTCCCGCACAGTCCCGGGGGAAGGCGGTTTCAGGTGAATTTGAGACACACTGCCGCCACGCTGTGCCTGGCAGGGGTCTGAATACTCATCAGAAAGGGTCCGTACAGAAGTCCGTATGCACTTGCAAAGGGATTGCCAGCAATATGTCAATAGTTTATAAAAAAACAGGTACATACTGTTGCGGGTGTATTTCTGCAACTGTCATCTCACAAAACTGTACGACACAAGGATGTATAAAAGGAGGAAAAGACATGGCTGATGTAGACATCCAGATTGGCGGAGAGTTTTTCAGGGAAATTCGTGAAAGCTCATGCTATTACGCAGACAAGACAGCCTTTATAGAGGAACTTCTGTGCGGAGTGCCTCCCAAGGTTTCCCTCATCACCCGTCCGCGAAGATTCGGCAAGACGCTGATGATGACCATGCTGTGCGACTTCTTTGACATTACCCAGGACAGCAGGGCTTTATTTGACGGACTTGCCATCTCGAAGAACAAGGCTCTCTGCGACAAATGGATGAACCAATATCCCACGGTATTCATAACATTCAAGGATGTAGAAGGTCTTGCCTTCACTGATGCACTTACGTTTTATGCTGACGCTATAGGCTCATTGTGTGCACAGAACAAATTTCTGTATGACAGTCCGCATGTCGATGAACGTGATAAAGAAAAACTGCGTGAGCTTGAATCCACAAATGACAAAAACCTTCTGGCAAAGTCCATTCTGATTTTGATCAGGGCTCTCCATGCACACTATGGCAGGCCTGTCATTCTGCTCATAGACGAATATGATGTGCCTTTGGCCAAGGCTTACAAATACGGGTACTACCGTGAAATGGTGCAGTTCATCAGCAGCCTGCTTAGTACAGCCCTGAAAACCAGCACATCCCTTCGGCTCAGCATACTGACAGGGTGCCTCAGAATATCCGGTGAAAGCATCTTTACCGGGATTAATCACTTCAAGTGCTACGGCATTTCCGATGAACACTATGTGGACAAATTCGGCTTCACATCAAAGGAAGTCGATGACCTGCTGGCTCAATCCGGCTTCACAGAGAAGAAGGAAGAAATTAAGGAGTGGTATGACGGATATCTTTTCGGTAAAAATACTGAAATCTACTGCCCGTGGGATATCCTGCAATATGTCGATGACTTGCAGGTCGATCCTGATGCCAGCCCCAAGGCGTACTGGCTTAACACCAGCAGGAACGATATCGTCCGCACCTTTGTCGATCATTGCAATGTACGTGCCGTCAGGA
>CAVLCT010000164.1:0-3554 GCA_963661665.1 Bulleidia sp.
CATTCCTCTAATCCGTTGATTTCAAGATGGTGCCGAAGGGGAGAGTCGAACTCCCACTCCCTTGCGAGAACTAGACCCTGAACCTAGCGTGTCTACCAATTCCACCACTTCGGCGTGAAAAGAGTATTTACGCTTCTCGGACCGGCTTGGCAAGTCTTTTTTTTGATTTTTATGGCCACCTCCTGCCAGCATCATTCTATCCTTTTGTTATTATTGACTATATCCATTTTATTTTTTTTCATACAGCAACCTTCTCTCCTTATTCTTAGGAAGTGCCGGCCTGCCGCCTGCAAGGGGATAAAAGCACATAATATGCTCCCTTGCCATCTCAAAATCATACCTTTATACTAGGTTGGCCGACAGGCACCGGGCCGTGACGCATTGCTGCCGCAGCCCTTTTCCTTTGTACCCAAAGGTTATTTAATATAGGAGTTACCATGGCCTTTACAGCTGCTGTTCTGGGACTTGGCAATATAGGACGTTGCGTCATCCGCTCTCTTGAACAAAGCCCCGATGCTACCTGCGTCGGCGTTGTTCGCCGCCCTGCATCCGTCGGAACGACACCATATGATCTGCGCGGGGTACCCGATTTTCCGAGCTTCGACGATCTTTTGAACAGTGTGGAACGACCGGATGTTGTCATCATGGGACTTCCTTCCCGCCTGTCCCCCCATGCTGCGGCAGAGCTTCTTTCCAGGGGCTTCAATACAGTAGACAGTTTTGACATCCATGACCGTGTCGTCGAGGTTGTGGGAGCCTTGGAGAGCCATGCTGAAAAAGGCCATGCCGTTTCCATTACGGCTGCCGGCTGGGATCCAGGCACAGACTCCGTCTTCCGCACCATCTTTGAGGCCATGACTCCGGTGGGCACAACCTTCACCAATTTCGGGCGCGGCCGTTCCATGGGGCATTCCGCAGCCGTCCGTTCCCTGGACGGTGTTGTGGACGCCACTGCCATCACCATTCCCATGGGAGGCGGCAACCACTCACGCCACGTCTTTGTGGTCCTGGAAAAGGGACATACCCTGGAAGACGTGACCAAGGCCATCAAGGCTGACCCCTATTTTGCCCACGATCCGCTGACTGTCACCCAGGTGAAGGATACTGCGGCACTGGAAATGGTCGCAGACGCTTCGCACGGCGTCCTCATGGAGCGCGTCGGAGCCTCTGGCTCTGCCTGCAACCAGCATCTCACCATGGAAATGCGCATTGACAATCCGGCTCTCACAGCCCAGGTCCTGGTAAGCAGTGCCCGTGCCGCAGTCCGTCTGTGCCAGCAGGAACGCTACGGCTGCTACAGCCTCATCGACATTCCGCCCATCATGCTTCTGCCTGGCGACAGGATGGAGCTTCTGGGACGCCTTGTCTAAACAGCAGTCCAGCTTCTTTTCAAGCACACAGCCTTCCCCGGCATAGTATATTTTTCAAGAAACAAGTGGTCCCCCGGCATAGCTGGGGGATTATCTTTCTTTATGATATTGGAAGTGTGTCAAATCGGAATATGTCAATGAATTTATTCAAGAAAAAAACGCTTAAAGTTGCTGTTGCTATTGCGGCACTGTCAATGGCTTGTACATTTTCACCATGCAGTGCTGCAACACCAGAAACCGCCGCAGATCTTGTAGTATATGGCAAGGTTTATACATCAAATGCAAATAACAGATATGCTGAAGCATTTGCGGTTAAAGATGGCAGATATGTCTATGTAGGAAATAAAAACGGCGCCAGTGCTTTTATTAAAGATGGCGTGACAAAGGTTATAGACAGAACTGACAAAGGCTTAATAACGGCAGGTGCTACAGAGGGGCATGGCCATTACGTTCTGGCATCAGAGCTTAAAGTATCTGGTGAGTATCTTCATGCGGCTAATGTCAATGAGATTATAGCCAAAATGAAAGAACACGTGCAAAAGTTTCCCAATAAAGAGGTTTACTTTGTGCAGGGCTGGGAAACTGGCGGCGAGATGCGGGATGCAAAATTTACCTGCAATATGAGGAAAGCACTGGATGAAATTTGCCCTGATAAGGCAATCATCATGGTTGACAATGTGGGCCACAATGCCTTCCTGAATAGCAAGGCTTTTGAAATGGCTGGCTTTACCAGAGGCTTTACCCTGGAAGGCGGGACCTTTGCAAAAGATACAAACGGTGACTTCCTGGGACTGGTTTCTGATGTTGCTGTAAACTATGCTATGGAAAAGATTCAGGAGAAGCATGATCTTATCGATAAAGATACAGCGAGAAAAGCGATAAGGGATGCGGCTGATTTCCTTCATTCAAATGGCTATACCAACTATTTTGATGCATATACCAACTTTTTAGGCAAGGTTACTTATGAAGCTCTCCATGATGAAGATGTAGAAAACGGACTTACCTTTAATATTATTGCAGCCTATAAAATAGATCCATATGCTGATATTGATGAGAAGGTGCATCTTGTTGCAAAGTATATGAAGGAGTATTCTACCAGGCATTTTAAGGCAGATAATATAAAGCTTTTTGCTGATGGTGGTGCTGTTGAGGTAAAGACCGGCTGGATGCTGGAGCCCTATAAAGATGGTACACATGGCAATCAGGTTTGGCAGCCGGCCCGTATGTATGAGCTCGTAAAAAAGGCAAACGCCAAAGGCATTTCCATACATACTCATGCTTCTGGTGACGGAGGTACTACTCTTGCGGTGGAGGCATATATTAATGCAGAAGATACAGCTGCAAAAGGCGTTTATAATGGCTTAGGCCATTCCAGGCATATTACAGAAGCTATTAAAGACAAGATGGCAAAACATCATATCTATAGTGCCACAAATGTTTGCTGGCGATATTTGTTCGCAGATGAGGCAAAAAACATTCCTGCCCTGATGGATTATGAGCTGTTTATAAATGGCTATCCTATGAAGTCCTTGCTCAAAAGAGGCATAGTTATGACTTCTTCTACTGACTATCCGGCAGGTGATGGTGCTCCAACTGATATTTGCGGTATTATAGAAATCGGTGTAAATGGCTCATTCGACGAGCGTCCGGCAGTGCACATGGCAGAAGATGAATATCTGACAGTGGAAGAAATGCTTGATGTTATGACAATAAATGGTGCCAGACAGTTTCAGTTTGAAAATGAAAGAGGTTCTATAGAAACAGGTAAATACGCAGATTTTATATTTATTGATAAAGACATTACTACTTGTGAAGTTAATAAAATTCATGAAGGTAAAGTCGATACAGTATATTTTGAAGGCAAAGAAGTTTATAAAAGATAATTGGAGTCATACCAATGAATTTCATTAAGAAAAAAACTATTAAATTGATTAGTGCTATTACAGCACTGTCAGTTCTTATGGTCTTTTCAATCTGCAATGCTGCAACACCAGAAACTGCAGCAGATCTTGTCGTATATGGCAAGATTTATACAGCAAATGCAAGTGACAGATATGCTGATGCATTTGCAGTAAAAGATGGCAAATACATATATGTAGGCGACAAAAAGTCTGCTAAGGCTTTTATTAAAGATGGCGTGACCAAAGTTATAGACAGGACTGGCAAAGGCCTCGTAATGCCAGG
>CAVLCT010000165.1:0-3543 GCA_963661665.1 Bulleidia sp.
ACAAATATCCTGTGATATATCTTTCTTTAAATGATATAAAAGCAGACTCTTTTGAAATAGCCTATAATTTATTTAAAAATACGGCAAGCTCAATCTGTGATCAATACAGCTATCTTCTGAATAGTTCAAAAGTAGGTGATTCATATAAAATACGTATAAAGGCTATTCAGACACTTAATGCAGACAAAGGTATGCTATACAATTTTATAAGAATACTTTGTGAAGCAATCTATAAGGATTGCGGCATAAGGCCGATTATCCTTATTGATGAGTATGATGCACCTCTGTCAAAAATAAAAGGAGAGGAAGACTATAAAAAGATGGCTTCCTTTCTAGATCTTTTTTTTGAGATTAGTCTCAAAAGCAATGCTGATTTTACATTTGCCATTATGACCGGATGCCTGCGCTACACTACTGATGGCATCACCACTGGTTTTAACAATTATATCAGCTTTGACATTGATGATCTTAGCTTTGCAGACAAATTCGGTTTTACTCAATCAGAGGTGCAGTCACTTCTTGCCGAACAGGGATTCAGCGACAAAATGGATAAGTTCCAGGAATGGTATGGCGGCTACTGTTTTGGCAACAACTATCCCATATACTGTCCCTGTGATGTCATGCAGTATATATGCGATCTGAAAACTTTTCCTGAGACTGAGCCGCAGGCATACTGGTACAACATAGGTAGCCATGGCCTTGTCAGACAGTTCATTGACAAGCTCGATGTCCTGCATGTTGGCAAAGACATAGCCACATTGCTTCAAGGCGGCATTGTGACTGAAGATTGTAATGACTCAATGAAATACAAGAATTTGTATAGCACTCAGGATTTTTGGACAGATCTCTATCTGAAAGGGTATCTGACAAAGGTGCCGGAGATGGAAACGGACGATCCGTTTGAGCCGGTCGATCTTCGTATTCCCAACAGGGAGGTCTATCATATATTCAAGGAAGAGATTTCGGCCTGGTTCAGCAAGCTGACTGGTAGCACCAGTTACACAGTATCCCTTGTAAACGAGGCACTGTGGAACGGTGATGAAAAAAATGTTACCCGGCTGTTATCAGAGCTTCTTATGTGCGATACATGCTGCCGCAATGGTACGCATATCTGGAAAGCAGACTTTTACCATGCCTTCCTGCTGGGACTGCTTTCCAATCTGGACTACGACCTTTTTTCAAACATGGAGAGTGGAACAGGCCGCCCAGACATCCTTATTGATGACAGGGAGCGCAACCGCGCAATTATCATTGAAATCAAGTATACAGGCGACAAAACAGACCTTGAAAAGGAGGCAAAAGAAGCCCTCGCCCAAAGCCAGGACAGGCAGTATACGGCTCCGCTGCTTGCCAGGGAAAGAACAGTCCTGACCTGGGGGCTTGCTTTTTGTCCCAAGCAGTGCCTGGCCCAATGCGGCCAGGCAGGGTAGTCATTTCAAAAATACGGATAGGGAACAGGATCAGTACAGTGGTCTGTTCTCATCAGTATCATTGGTACTGTAGGCAAGCCTGTAGTGCACGTAGCTTTCAGGCACAGAGCGAACAAACTCCTGCAGATAGTCAGCAATGTCATTGCAGCTGGCTCCCTGATCCAGATGCAGCTTTCTGGCAAATATGGCGGCAGTCAGCCCTGCATTGCTGGTTTTCCCTATTCTTCTCAGTGCATGGGCCGTGTAGCACACAGGGCCAAGGTTGCAGCTCTGCATATTGTTATCGCAGTCAGATGCAATTTCTTCCACAATAGAGCGGAGCTGCTGTTCAGAGCAGCCTGGCAGGCTTAATCCGCAGTCCAGGATATAATCTTTTAACAGTGTATCAGCGCCAAGGTGTATCAGGGCGATGGCAACAGACAAATAATTGTCGTCTGTTTCAGCATTGTTGATTATCCTTCCGAAGAGTTCATTTGTCGCATGATCATCCAGGTGGCTGGCAGTATAGCCGGGCAGCTCTCCAAGCTGCATCAGGCTGTACAGGATTGCGCACCGCCTGCTCTTCCTGATGCCTTTTTCCGCCAGATCCATTGCCGTTTCCCTCTCAATTTCGAGCTTATACAGCCCGAAGACCAGTATTTCTATCAGCAGGAAAAAGGCTTGCTCCACGCCCATCCCGCTGGCCTTCCGCAGCAGGTCCAGCCCCTTGCCCATGTCCCGCCTGCCTGCGAGACCGCCTTCCAGGTAACACCGCCCCCTTAAATAGATGGCTAACGGGTGCTTTTTGCGAACCAGGATGTTTAAGATCTTGATGGCCAGCTTGTGCCTTTCCGGCTTGTCTGACCACAAGAGTATCTGGTTTGCAGCACGCAGGGGCATATCCGGAAAGTTTTCTGCAAGAGAGGTTTCAAGAAGCTGTATGCCTCTTCTGAAATCATCGTCGTCATCGGACATAACAAGGATGCATCCCAGCAGGCTGTCTGTCACCGGCAGGATATTCCCCTTTGTGTGCTCTGCTTCCAGAATCTTCCTGGCAGCCTGTACGTGCTCTTCTTTTGCCTGCCGCGTCATGTCATCATTGTTTGTCTCTTGCAGCAGGCATGTTGCATGCCTGACAGCGGCACTGCGCGACCCCAGGACCTGAGCTTTCAGATAAAGCCGCTTGGCTTCTTCCATTCTTACCGGACCCAGTCTCCCCAGGGACAAAAGCTCTGCCTTATACTCAATGGCCGGCACATAGTCATCATCTGCAAGACCGTCAAGAAGCCTGATCATGGCAGGCCCATACTCGGCCCACAGCGGTTCCCCATAGCCAGTCCCCAGGAAGCCCAACAGTGTTTTCAGGCATTTCATGCTGCCATTGCTCGCAAGGGCAGCAAGATTCCCTGCCAGCATGTCCAGTTCGGCACCTGTTGCCTGCCTTGAGCCTGAAAGTATCTGGTCAAGCCTGAAGAACAGCGCTTCAGGACATGCGAGTGCGCAGCTTTTGTCCAGATATTGATCGGCCTCTTCCCCATCCAGAAGGAGCGCAAGCCTGAAGCAGGCAAGAGGTTCATTCTTTTCGGCAGCAAACCGCAGGTATGGCTCTGCCTTGTCCAGATTTTTACGGACAAACATTCCCAATGCGTATGAGGTGCCCAGGAAGGAGGATGCGATAACTGAGCCTGCTTTTGCCAGTTTATTCAGATCTTTCAGGATGTCCTTTTTCGGCCTGGGTTCGCCGTATACCTCAAAATCGGCATTTTTTTCCAGCCTGTACAGTTCTCTGATACAGGTGACTGAGAGGAGTTCTTCTTCCTGGTCAGGATGTGCATGCTCATAATAGTTGAACAATACTTCGGCAGGAAGGACATCTTCAAAGACAACGTCAGGCAGATCGTCCGATCCAGTAAAGAACCGTTCTACATAAAAATCTGTCTCAGGGTAATGGGCTATGTCAAACCAGCCTGCAACATCCAGGGTCTGCCATGAACTGACAGCTGCTGCCTGCCGTTTGAGAAGGCGCCTTTTGTCCCTCTTTTTTTTGCTGTTCTGCCTGCTACGTGATTTTGCCATGACCTGTCTCTCCCTGACTGAATAGGCTTTTGAACCAGGCTCTGTCTGCATAAGTGCA
>CAVLCT010000166.1:0-3508 GCA_963661665.1 Bulleidia sp.
TACTCAAAGAAGGCACCGACATTCAGATGGCCTGCGTCGAAAGAAAAGCCCTTGCCCAGGCCGGCAATGAGGGACACGCTTGAGACAGTGATGCTTGAGCCTGACTCATAGGTCTTGTTAGAGGCATGGACAGTACCGAAAGTGAAGAAGTCCTGATCGGACATATTGTCCAGCACCTCAAAGACAGCTTCTGCTGACTCGCTTGCCAGGGCCAGTCCTGCCAGGGCGCCCTCGGCTATGGTCTTGGTCTCGGGTGCAGCCTGAATGGCAGGATCGGGCTCACCGTCTGTGCGCGTCAGGTACAGGCTGTTTGCGTCATTCTTAAGCTCAAGGGTGCACTCAAGAGTGCCGCCGCCTGTTTTCGCAGTGACTGTTTCAAGGCTGAGAGCGTTTTCATCAAGGTTCAGGCCGTTGGCATTCTTCAGGAGGTAGACCTTGTCGCCTGTACCAAAGACATCGCTGTTTTGGCCCTTCAGGGACGTAACGCTGACTGAAATTGTGCCGCCATCCTCAATGGTGGTTGCCTCGCCGCCAGTCAGCTCCAGGATAACATCGTTGGTTGCCAGCGTCATGTCCGTGTAGCTGAAAGTCAGGTTCTGGAAATTCTTGATATTGGCAGCCTTCATGCCATTTACATCGTTGAATGTCAGAGTGTTTTCGGTACTTGCAATCTCTGTGCCGCCCACAACGGCATAACCGCCCCAAAGGACTGTGCTTGTAGAAAATGAAGGCGAATCGTTGTCCAGAGCATACAGATTGATTGTGTTGTTATCAGTTAAGGTCTTGTTACTGGCAGGGCTGGTGAGGTAGCCGCCATAAATACTGCCTCTGTATGTGCCACCGTACAGGTTGATTGTATTGGTTCTGGTATCAACCACTTTGCTGGCAGAGCTGGTGCGGGCATAGCCTGCATAGATGTTGTCGCTGTATGTGCCGCCATACAGGGAAACAGTATTGGTACCTGCCTTTGCACTTCCGGCATCGTCAACTGTCCCCGTAATACTCTCGGCGTAGCCGCCATAGAGCGCACCGCTGACATCGGCTCCCCGCAGGGTCAGCACGTTTATATACGCGTCTGCCTGAGAACCCTCTGCATAGCCGGCAGTAATCCTGCCTCCTGTAAATTTGCCGCCTGTTATATCAAGGGTGTTACTGGAGGCTGAAGCATCATGACCATCACTGCTGGCCCATCCGCCGGCTATGCCGTTAGCGTCTGAATAAACCGTGAGATTGGAACCAAATTTCAATGTGGCTGTATTAAAGGAGGCGCCAGTACCAGCTTTTTGATCTGCATAGGCAACACCTGCAGCAATTCCAGGATAGTTGTTACCAGATCCCCCGACATTCCATGTAGCTTCGGTCTCTGCCAGGTTTGTTACAGACAAGGTATTGCCCTGTGCGACAGCAAAGCTGTAATTAAGATACCCTGTGGGTGTAACCGGAAAGTCGAGAAATACATACTCACCCCCTGAGCCGATCTGAAATGGGGCTGAGATTTCACGGATAACTCCATGAAAATTTGTATATTTTATGGAGTTTTTTCTTGACAAAAATTTGAGTGTATATTATGATAAATATACACTCAATCAAGGAGGTTATTGTGCAAAATTCCGAATTTCCCATCAAAGAAAGGCTAGTCTGGGTCACAGACAAGAAAACTGGCGTCAAATATCAAGAACGTCGGAGATATCAATACGATCCGGAGCGTAAATATAATCGACCAATCAGCAGTGAAAGGACCGGGCTTAAACTGTTGCCTGGTGAAGACACTCCTGTACGCAGCAGAGCCATGAGAAAGAGAAATAAAGTTGCGCAAACGAAGGCTTCTGTCAGTTCGCCAGATATAAAAAATGAGGCTCCTAAAATAGAAGAGCCCACCATTGCAACACGTTATCGCACTGGCGCATCTGATATACTTAACTGGGCAGTCTCAAAGTCAAAACTGGCTGATGCTCTCTATACGGCCTACGATAAGACTACAGTCGAAAAAATGCTTACAGTAGCTAATTTTATGGTGCAGGAAGGAGACCCTATCTGCAATATAGATGACTGGCAGCTTGAGCATGATGCTCCGTACAGAGAAGGCTTGTCAGCAGATGGTTGTTACGAGCTTTTTGAACAACTTGGACATGACGAATCGGGCATGCAGACGCTGTTTAAGGCACTGGGCAACATTTCAGGCGATGCTCCAGTCGTAGCCTTTGATTCTACTACCGTGTCTACCTATTCTGAATCACGTCTCAAGGAAACGGTTAGACAGGGTTACAATAAAGCAGGCGATGGGCTGGATACCTTTAAGTTGTTAAGCTTTTTCTCTGTAAATAGTGAACTTCCTATTTCTTTTGAGATACAGCCAGGCAATCTTCCAGATATTAAATCTGTGGCAAATGCTCTTATACGAGTAGAAAGCTATGGAGTACAAAAGCCTACTTTAGTTGCAGATAATGGTTTCTTTAGTAAAAATAACGTATGTCAGTTTTGTCGTTCGCATATATGTTTCATTATGAGAGCAACATTAGAAGATAAATGGATTTACAATCACCTTGATGATGTTGTTGACGAAGATCAGAAATTAACTCTCAGGGATTCACTAAACGATATTAAATGTTCAAACTCATTATATGAGGATATTTCTGGTGCAACTGTATCGTCTATGACAGAGCTTACATGGGAAAGAGAAAAAAAGCGTGGTGAAAAACAACCAGGCCAAAAAGAATCAAAAAAATTTCGTCTATATTATCATTATTATAGAAATGAATCTAAAGCACTTTTAGAAAGAAATATATTCAAGAATAATCTTTGTAGTTTAAAAGATAAACTTGAAAATATTCATTATGTTCCTACAAAAGAAGAACAAAAAATGATTGATAAATTTATGAACATAAGAGTTGTTAAGGGGAATAAAAGGAAGATAACACTTCTTTCAAAAGAATGTGATGAAGAAATGCGTGATTTTGGAATATTTGTTTTGATTTCAAATCGAGAATCAAACCCGTGGAAGGCGCTTGAGTTATATCGAAAGCGTAATATAATCGAAGCATCATATAGAATCGAGAAAACAGATCTTGATGGAACAAGGCCACGTCTTTGGGATATGTGCAAAGTAAGAGGTAAGGAAATATGCCGTATGATAGCCTTAGGAATATTATTCTATATTACTAAGGCTAAAAAAAGAGTACAAAATGAATGCTTTGCTAGATCATGTGACACTACTAATAATAAGGCTGAAAGAGATAAGTATGATAAGCTTTTAAAATGGCTTAAAGAAAGGGGTATAAAACGCCTGTTAAGTTGGTATGACTGCACAGAAACAGTAAAAGTAAATAACAATATAGGAAGAAAACGATGGACTACAGAAAGTATAGCCCGTGATCAATTGTTTTTACAGTTGCTCAAGGAGGACCCTATGCAAAAAGCCTAAGTGTGTATTTTTCGACTTTCCGGGTGTAAAGTTTGCCTTGGAATAGCCGGCAACAATGGTGACATTCATACTGGAATCTGGGCCATA
>CAVLCT010000167.1:0-3476 GCA_963661665.1 Bulleidia sp.
GAAGCCATGCGCATTGCCAATGCAGAAGGCATCCCTCTCGATGAATCAGACTATGCCGCCTATGTCAGTCTTCTGGACAACCTGTATGCGGACGGCATGCCGTCCATGCGCCAGGATGCCCTGGCCGGACGCCCCACGGAACTGGACCTTTTTGCCGGGACCGTGCTTGCCAAGGGCAGAAAGCTGGGCATTGAGACTCCGGTCAACTCGTGGCTGTACAGGGAGATCAGCGGCATGGAAAAGAAGGTATCTGCTGACGCCTACCAGGATACTGGCAGGCGCACTTTCTGACCATATTTGTTGGTAAAGAGCAAAAAGCCATGCTCCCTGCCGT
Source organism: Bulleidia sp. (assembly GCA_963661665.1). Taxonomy (GTDB): domain Bacteria; phylum Desulfobacterota; class Desulfovibrionia; order Desulfovibrionales; family Desulfovibrionaceae; genus Desulfovibrio. The sequence continues at coordinate 335 of CAVLCT010000167.1, forward strand.
AGTAAAACAAGTCCCTGGTCAGCGCCACATCCTGCCTGCAATAGTCGGTCAGTTCGTCCATGCGCCCCTCTTTCCATAAGTCAAGGGCTTTCAGGCCGTCGCCTGTCTTGCCTGTGCCAAGCGTTGCATTGGCCAGGTTGTCAAGGGAGAGGCGGTAATTGAGGCGGGAAACGACCTGTTCCAGCATGTCCAGTCCGTTCAGGGTCTGCAGAGGAAAGAGCGCAAAGGGTTGCAGTACCTTGTAGTCAAAGCGGAAGCTGTTGAAGCCCACCACAAGGCCTGCTGTCTGCAAGAGTTCAAAGCACTGTGCCAGCGTTTCCTGGGTAAAGCTTCTGAACGTGCTGCCGTCCCAGACAACAACTACGCTGACGCCCATCCTGTCGGTATGTCCCCAGCCGCCCACTTCCTGTGCAGAACGCCTGGTCTCCACGTCGAAAAACATCACCGGTTCCTGGTACGTCTTCTGCTCTTTCTTCCTGGCCTGCCAGGCAGCAGCAACATCAGGCTCTGGGCAGGCACAAGGACCGGCCGGACCAGAAGGCTCAGCCTCACCGCTGTCTGCACTTCCCTGTTCCTCCGGCGCCGGCACCTGCGGCGTCTGCTCCTCAAACTCCAGACTGCGTTCTGCCTGCCCTTCCAGGGAAAGAACAGTCCTGCCTTGCGTGTCCAGTATCTTCTCTATCAGGAAGAGGCAGCCCTGCTTGTCCAGTGGCCTGTTGCCAGCCCCGCACTTGGGAGACTGTATGCACGAAGGACACCCTGTCTCGCAGGGGCATTTTTTTAAGACCTGGCGCACGTTCTGCAAAAGCGCCTCAAGCTGTGGAAAGGCTCCGGCTGTCAGTCCTGCACCGCCAGGCAGCCCGTCGTAGACAAAGACGGCAGGACCGCCCACCTGGTGGTGCATGGGGATGGAAATGCCGCCAAAGTCGTTGCGGTCGGCCATTACCAGCATGGGCATGAGTGCTATGGAGATATGCTCCATGGCATGGATTGTGCCCATAAAGTGGTAAAACTGCTCTTCCGTAGCACACCTTGCCTCATCCGGTATGCAGAACCATAAGCCCTCTGTCACAAAAGTCTGCGGCGGCAGTTCCAGTGGCAGGATGTCCAGAAGCCTGCGCGTGCCGTTCTCCCTGCGCTCGTAGCCGGTTATGGTTTCAGTGACACGCAGCTTGCCAAGGCACACCTTCATGCCGTGCACAAGTCCCTCAGCCCTGACACTGATGATTTCCGTGGCCTTGCTGGTGCGCACATTGGTGTGCCAGCCGACCTTTGCCTTTGCGGCATGGGCAGTATGCCCGCCTATATCAAGTCTGGTAATAGTGTAGGTTGTGCCGCGGTGCAGGTACACAGCACCCGGATGGGTTTCCCTGAAGGCCTGGTGCGCATCCACGGAACCTATGACCGTGCCCTGTTCATCCACTATCTGAAATGACGTTCCCTGGCCTCTCAGCTGCACCTGGCGCTGGGGATTTTTCCTGGCTGCCACAAAGCCTGTACCGTCCGCAGATCGCTGCAAAAGCCCCTGCTGCTCAAGATCAAGAATACAGTCCCTGACCAGCGGGCGATTAAGCCATGGCTCGCTGATTTTGAGCGGGGACTCGGCAGCCGCACATTCCAGGTGCCTTGCCAGAATGACGGGATTGTCCGGATTAAGCATGGCCGACTCAGGTGGCCTGGCAAAAAACTGATCAGGATTGCGCACAAAATACTGATCAAGCGCATCCTCCCCGCCTATGAGCACGACAACGGATTCCTGCCCCTTGCGCCCCACGCGCCCGCCGCGCTGCATGGTGGACATAATGCTGCCAGGATAGCCGCACAAAATGCAGACATCCAGGTTTCCGATGTCAATGCCAAGCTCAAGGGCGCTCGTGCTCACAACAGCCAGAAGATCGCCCGAGGCCATGCGGGCCTCGATCTGGCGCCGCTCCTCCGGAAGATAGCCTGCCCTGTAGGCAGAAATACGCTCAGACACCCTTTTGGACTGCTTTGAGGCCCAGAGGGCAATAAGCTCTGTCATGCGCCTGGAACGGCAGTAGACTATAGTCCGCAATCCCCTGCCCATGGACTGGCACAACAATTTGATGGCCAGCGTGGACGGGCTTGTGTCAGGATTCATGAAGACCATATGTCTGACGCCCCTGGGCGCGCCGGACTTGGAGATGACGACAGGCTCTTTCTCAAGGCCCAGCAGAAGCTTCCCCAGCTGCCCCGGATTGCCGAGGGTGGCAGTGCAGAGGACATGGGCCGGATGGGCATTATAGCGGGCAAGGATACGATCAAGGCGCCGCAGCACGCCTGCCATATGAGCCCCGAAGACACCTCTGTAGATATGTGCCTCATCCAGCACCACAAAGGCCAGCGAGGCCAGAAAGGTTGTCCAGCGCTCATGATAAGGCAGTATCCCGAGATGCAGCATCTCAGGATTGGTGATGAGCACAGCCGGAGGATTTTTGCGTATTTTTGCCCGCTCATGCTGGGGCGTGTCACCGTCGTACAGGGCAACAGGCGGCCTTGCATGCTCAGGCCAGTGCCTTGTCAGGCTTTCCAGGATGTTTTTCTGGTCCTGGGCCAGGGCCTTCAAAGGGAAAAGGTAGATGGCCGTAGCCTCAGGATCCTGCAGGCGGCGTTCCAGAAAAGGCAGGTTGTAGATAAAGGTCTTGCCAGAGGCTGTGGGCGTTGTCACGACGACATCGTGCCCTGCCCTGATATGGTCCATGGCCTCTGCCTGATGGGCATAGAGGCTGTCAGCGCCAAGCACTTTCAGGATATCTGCGATGGCCTTTGGCAGGGGACGCCTGGTAGAGGCATAGCATGCCTCTTCTTCCGGCAGGACGGTATGCCCTGTCATCTGGCGGGCATACTCATCTCCGTCCAGGAGAGCTTTCAGAAAATCCCGGCTGCATGCCATACACTGTATCCTTCATTTTGCCCGAAAGCCGGCTTTGAAGCCGGCTTAGGACATGGCATTATTTTGCTACGGACTGGGATATGAAGGTTTCCCAACCGTCGGGCAGGGGAAGCTCCTTGTCCAGAGAGCGGCATCTCTGGTATTTGACGCAGTTCTTAAGGCCGGCAGAGGCACAGAAGAGCCCTGCATTCTGGTACATGGAGCCCACATGCATGGCAGAAAACTTCT
>CAVLCT010000168.1:0-3476 GCA_963661665.1 Bulleidia sp.
GTCCAGGACACTGTGCCTTACAGGCTTCACTGAAGGCTATCATGAGCGTCCCGCAGCACAGGGCGAGACTTCTCCCGGTGCCTTTGTCAATATCATGCAGGGCTGCGACAATTTCTGCACCTACTGCATCGTCCCCTTTACCAGGGGACGGCAGAAATCCCGTTCTGCCAAGGCCATCCTGGCAGAATGCGAGGCTGCCCTTAAAAACGGCGCCCGCGAAATCACCCTGCTTGGCCAGAATGTCAATGCCTACGGCAAGGACAAAAGCGGTGACGGCACAAGCTTTTTCTCCCTCTTAAAGCAGGTGTCTGCCCTGGATTCCTCCATGAGGCTGCGCTATGTAACGCCGCATCCCAAGGACATGACAGAGGAAGACATAGAGGCCTTTGCACTGCTGCCAAATCTCTGTCCCCGCCTGCACCTGCCCATGCAGGCAGGCAGCGACAAGGTGCTTAAGCGCATGAACAGGCGCTACGACAGCGCTGGCTTTTTGAAGCTTGTCAGCGGGCTGCGCAGGGCCCGTCCCGATCTGGCCCTTTCAACGGACCTTATTGTCGGCTTCCCCGGCGAGACAGAAGAAGACTTTTTGCAGACACTCTCCATGACAGAGCAGTGCGGCTTCATGAGCAGCTATTCCTTCTGCTACTCGGACAGGCCCGGAACAAGGGCATCCACTTACCTGGACAAGATAGCGCCCGACATACAGCTTGAGAGGCTGCAAAGGCTGCAGGCACTGCAGGATACGCTGACAGCTTCCTGGCTGAAGGCCCGCACAGGCCAGACAACCACAGTGCTCATCGAGCAGCAGAGCCCGAGGCAGAATGAAGATGGCCTGGTGAGCTGGCAGGGAAGAGATCCATATGGCGCCCTGGTGCACCTCACGCTTCCTTCTGAGGCTGGTAATGCCGCAGGCAGGGAGATGGCAGTGCAAATCACCTCTGCCTTCAAGCACAGCCTGCACGCAGAACCGCTGCCAGATCAGATGTAAGACAGTATCCTTCCCTGGCCGCATGACCTTCGGCCTTTTCAAAACAAGAAAGCCCCTGCCTTTTCCATAACGAAGGCAGGGGCTTATATTTCAGGATGTGCCAGGCGCTACTGCAGCAATGAGGCAAGCTTGTCAGCCGTCATTTCATAGTAGACCTTGCCGTCCACCACAAGGGCCGGCAGCTTTTCAACGTCGTAGTATTTGATGACCTCAGTTGCCTGAAAAAGATTTACGTTGCCGGCCTCATAGGCATATTTGGCAAGAGTGCTCTGATCTTTTTCGCTCACTGCGGGCCTGAAGCATTTTGTCATGGCCGTAAACACCATGGGGAAGTCTTTTTTATCGAGCACGGCATCGTATTCATGGCGGAAGATGCGCTTTTCCCCTCTCTTCTTCAGGCCGTCCTTGATTTCATGCCAGCGGTTCAGCGCCCAGGTAAGGTATTCCATGCTCTGTCCGGAACGCTCCCTGGCTGCCCAGATGGCAAGGCCAGTCAGATCTATGGAATAGGCTTCATCGCTCTTGCCGAAAAGCACTACCTTGGCCTTGGCAGGAGACACCTTCTTTACTGCACCGCAGACGGCAGCCCAGAGAGCCTTGCTTTCAGGCCTGGCAAAGTCAATGACGGCCAGCACCTCATGCGCAGACTGCGGCGTACCGAAGAGGCAGGGATAGAGTTCCTGCTTTGAATTGGCCCTGTAGGCTGTATCCGTAGCAATGCTGCGCGGCTTGCCGCCAAGATCTGACAAAATACGTGCCTCATCGCCCTTGGGAACCCTGGATACAGGCATGGGCTTGCCAGTATAGCTGTTGAAGGCATTGGGGGTATTGTCAGCAAAAGCATGGGAAGGCTGCAAAAGAAGCGATACCCCGAACAGGATGCCGCAGGCAGCACGAAGCACTATCGATTTCATACTATCTCCCTTGTCAGTGTATATGGAATATTTCAACGGACAGTCTGTCTGCCTCTATATGGAAGGGACAAGGCTGAACCTGGCTGCGGCCTCGTCAAGATGGCTGAGCCAGATATCCGCAAAGGCTGCATTTTCAAGGACGCCTGACTTGACCACAGTACAGCTGTGCCCTGCCTTTTCCAGCAGGGAACGGACTGAGGAGTCTCCGGTACCGGCGATGTCAGAGACAGTATGCTTGCCTATGCTTGCCAGCAAGGGCATAAGCCAGACTTTCTCCGAGCTGAGGCAGGGAAGAAGCTTTTCTGTCCTCATGTCCCCGGAAAGGGTAGCTATATGCACGCCGCTGTCCAGTTCATGCACGGCAGAGGCCAGCTGGGCATAACGCTCCTGGGAAGCGTGGGCCCTTGCGCCATGCCCCACCAGGATGACGTCTTCTGAGGCAAGGCGATCCTCGGGCAGATGCGTCATGACAGCCCTTGCCGTCCTTGATACGTCCTCGTCGCTTGAAAGAAGCGGCTGTCCCATGCTCAGCGGAATGCCCAGCTTGTCAGAGACCGTCCTGCTGACTGCTTCCACGCTCTCGTTTTCCGTAGCCGTAATAATCTGCAGCGGCTGGGCAATAATGGGCGAAAAGCGTTCCAGAGCCAGGCGCTGTATGGCCTTGACAACGGAATCTGACTTGCGGCGCACATGGGAGGCAAGCCTGGCACGGATGGGGCCTGAAGTGCAGGCCCAGCGGACAGGAATGCCGGGGTAGCGCTGCCGTACCCTGTTTTCAAAGGTTCGCAGGGCAGCCAGCCCGCTGGCCAGGCAGGAACCGTAGGCTATAAGAACTATGGCAGTGTTATCCTTGGGCATGCACACACCTCCCTCATCTGCAAGAGCCTGCAAGGGGCGGCAGGCCTGCCCTGAAGAATGTTGGTTTCCCGTACAAATACGGCAGGGAACAAAAGTGTGCAAGATCTGCATTGCTCTGTCCTGCCGCTTGTGAGACACAGTGGGCTTTCCCTGACTAGAGATTTCAGGCAAGCCAATGTATAAGGACTAATACCCTGAACAATATGGATACATTTGTACCATGCCTGCATGGACAAAGATGCTCCCGCTTAAAGCCCGTCATCCCCATTCTGAGCGAGCCAGCCATGAACAAAATTCTCTTTTTCCTCACTACTCTCTGTTGCCTGCTCACACCCTGCCTCATGGCCCAGAATACCCATGCCATGGAAGAGGCTGCAAAAAAGGAGGCTGTGCAGCCGGAAGAAAAGCTTGCGCTTGAGCACATCCGCACGCTGCGCGGCCCTCATATCAATTCCCCCAAGTCCGTCATCTTTTCCCCTGACGGAAGCCGCTTTTACATCAACAGCCTGGAAGGGCTGGAAACCGTTGTCTATAACGCAGATACCTTTGAGGAAGTCAGCGTCATACGCCATGAGTTTGGCCAGGACGATGCCGGTCTCTTTCTCAATGGGGAAAACACTGCCTTTGACTATGAATATTTCACTTCAGTTGACGCAGACAAGCGCAACTGCTTTGGCGGCAAGCCTGTAGAAGCGGCCTTCAGCCATAACGGCCGC
>CAVLCT010000169.1:0-3460 GCA_963661665.1 Bulleidia sp.
TGCCAGTACCCGGGACAATGCCGGGAACGACGGAAAGGCTGACAATACAGACAGCAGCCGCTAGGCCGTCTGCCTGTATCAGCACACTGCATGAAGGAGAGCAAGCGTGGAAGGGGATACGTTTCTCTGGCACAGCGCCCGCGGCCCTGTTACTTTTGCCCGCCATGCGGGAATCATGGGTATCATCAATATCACCGCTGATTCCTTCTTCTCCGCAAGCCGTGTAACAGACACTGGCAAGGTGGTGGAAAGAGCCATGCAGATGGTCAGGGACGGGGCTGATTTGATAGACCTTGGGGCTGAGTCCTCAAGGCCTGGATCCTCTCCGGTATCTGCCAAAACAGAACTGGAAAGGCTTCTCCCTGTGCTGGATGCCCTGTCCAAAGAGGAAGGGTGCTGTCCCATATCCGTTGATACCTACCATGCAAAAACAGCGGCAGCCGTGCTGGAGCACGGAGCCACTGTCATCAACGACATTTCAGCCTGCACATTTGACCCTGAGCTCACCGACGTCCTTGTCCAGTACAAGCCTGCCTACGTGCTCATGCACTGCCAGGGAAAGCCTGCCACCATGCAGGACTGCCCTCACTATGACAATGTCACAGACGAGGTTGCAGCCTTCTTTGCAAGGCACATGGACAGGCTGGTCGCCGCAGGCCTGCCGGAAGAGAATATCATTCTTGACCCGGGCATAGGCTTTGGAAAAAAATGCGGGCACAACCTCGCACTTATGGCACATCCTGAGGCCTGGGCCGGGCTAGGCCGCCCTTCCCTCATGGCTCTCTCCATGAAGTCGGTATTTCAGGACGTGCTGGGTCTTCCGGTGGACAAACGCGGGCAGGCAACGCAGGTTGCCACTGCCCTGACGTTTGAGAGGGGCTATCTGTGGCATCGTGTTCATGATGTCGCCTCCACCAGGCAGACGCTTGATCTTTGCGGTGCCATCCCCAAATAAGGCCTTGCGTCCAGGGAAGCGTTTTCTATGGAAACATTACTGCTTGACCGTATCTATATAGACTGGCGGGACATAGGCGACATCGCCCTGGTCAGCTTTCTCCTCTACCAGGTCATACAGCACCTGCGCGGATCCAGGGCACTGGCTGTCCTCATGGGGCTGTTTATCCTGGCAGTCATGTTTGTTGCCAGCAAGACTTTAGGCTTTTACACGCTCTCCTGGCTGCTGGACCACATCTTTTCCTCGCTGTTCCTGGTCATCGTCATTATATTCCAGCAGGATATACGGCATGCCCTGGGTGAAATCGGTGCCTCAAGCTTCTTCAAGAGAAAATCCGTCAAGTCCAGCGGCATGGAAGAGATTGTCATTGCCTGCGAAGACATGGCCAAGGCCCATATCGGGGCACTCATCGTCATAGAGGGCAATATGCGCCTTGACGACATGATAAAGCGCGAGGGCGTCTCCGTAGATGCCAAGTTGTCAAGGCAGCTGCTCAAGAACATCTTCTATCCCAAGGCCCCGCTCCATGACGGCGCCGTCATCATCAGCAGATCCCGCATCTGGGCTGCTGCCTGCATACTGCCTCTTGCAGAAGCAAAGGGACAGGCATTCGGCACACGCCACAGGGCAGCCCTGGGCATCACCGAGGAAACTGATGCCACCGTTGTGGTTGTCAGCGAGGAACGCGGTGAAATCAGCCTGGCTAGCAAGGGCATACTTATACGCAACCTGACTTCATCAAAACTGAGGAGCGCCCTCAATGAGCTTCTCTAACACTAAAAAGAAGGCTTTTGTCCTGCATTTTCTGTCAATTATCCTGTCTGTCTGCATTGCGACGGCCTTGTGGTACATGGTCAGCATCAGGGACAGGATTGAGATGCAGATAGATGTCAATATGGACTATATTGGCATTCCCAAGCACCTGATTGTCACGGACGGACTTATCAGGACAGTAACGGTACGCCTGCGCGGCCCTGAGGCGCTTCTGCGCAACATAACCACCCGCCACCTGCGCCAGCAGATAGACTTGTCCCATATCAAGAAAGGCGTAACAGTCGTCCCCCTCACTGCTGAAAAACTGTCGGGCTACTACAGGGCCTTTGATGTCCTGGACGTGCAGCCGCCGCGCATCGTAGTCAAGGCGGACAATGTGCTTGAAAGGACCATACCAGTCCAGCCCGAGGTTATTTCCAATCTCCGCAAGGGCGCCATTACTGTCACCGATATCAAGATAAGCCCGTCAACAGTCACAGTCAGGGGCCCTGAAAGCCTTGTGGGCGATCTCACCAGCATACGGCTTCCCCTGGAAATAGACACCAGGGGAACAGGAACGCTTACGCAGCCGTCCCTGTCCCTCGACGCTCCGGGCCTGGTGACCATAACCCCCAGCAATGTTCAGGCTACCTACACCATCACCAGCAGGCGCGTTGTCGTAGAGCAGAAATATCCTGTCATTATTGCCTCTGACACACCCGAAAATTACAAGCTTGACCCGGCTGAAACCGTTCTCAAGATAGAAGTTCCCGAGGCACTTGCCAAAAGCAAATCCTATCTCGGCCTGCTCAAGCTTTCCGTCATACCGCCAGCAGACATGACAGAAAATGTTCCCCAGGAGGTTCCGGTGCACCTGCGCATCCCTGATGGCATGACAGTTATGCAGCCGCACTTAGAACAGGTTACCGTTACCTACAGCAGTGCTCCGGAAGATAAGTAGCTCCGTAAAGCCAGATTGTATCTGCCTCTGGCACGTCAAAAACGGTATCTGTCCCCATGCCAGAACAGAGGAACAGCACGGCAGAAAAGCCCTCCGCATCTGGGTCCATACCGGGGTTACTACTTATTATTACTTGACTTTTTTCCTAAATAAGACAAGATTACTAGCATAAGGAACAGCGCACAAGGAGGACTGCTGGTGACTATGAAGGTTAGGCGTAAGCCTGTCACGATTAAGACGGGACGTACTCTGGTCAAGGCTGACATTATAGACAATGTCAGGGAGGCTACAGGGCTCACTGTAGACTATGCCAGGAAATGCGTGGAAAGTCTTATTACGCTGATCAAGACAGGCCTGGTTGAAGACAGGGCAGTCCTGATTTCAAGTTTTGGAAAGTTTGAAGCCAAGCTCAAGCAGCCCCGTCCCGGCCGCAACCCCAAGACAGGGGAAAAGATGGTCCTGACAGAAAGGGTTGTGGCAACATTCAAGCTGTCACGCAAGCTGCGTTCGCGCATCAACGAGAAAGGCGACGATACTGCTGTCAACGAATAGAAAGGCTTTGTCATTGTAACAAAAGAGCCCTGTCACCGGTACGTGGCAGGGCTCTTTTGTTGTGCCAGGAAGCTTAAGGCGAACGCTGCGCCGCCCTTGCGCAGGGAAAACGCACGGGATTTGGGGCAGCAAAAAAGGAGGGGCACCATTGTACCCCTCCTTAAAATCAAATCAGTTTAAGACCGGACTAGAAGCTGTATGCGAAGATCAGCTGAGCCTTCCAGGCATCGCGGTTTTCG
>CAVLCT010000170.1:0-3392 GCA_963661665.1 Bulleidia sp.
TCTTTGTCAAGTGCAAAAGATGCCCGTGCGGCACAGGAACTGTGAACAGGCAGTCTGTAAGACTGGCATTGCTGTATCCTTTTGTCAGACCTCTGACAGTAGCCATCCTGGCGTGTTGCCTGTCAGGCCTTTTTTTGGGAGAGACTGTCCAAAAAGTCGTGAAAGGAAAAACGATCCGTAGCCTTGCCCATACGTGCTTGTTTGATAAAAGCGTTGTAGGGCAAAATGGAGCGAAATTTTTTCTGTAAACAGACGTAAAAATGGCCAAAAATTGAGTTTTCGGACAGCCTGTGGGGGGCCTTTGGGTCAAGGCACCAGTCGTGCCCGATACTGTTGCACTGCTGGCCAAAACAGAACGATAAGCTCTGACTGACACATATACAAAAATTTTGGATACTTAGGACATGACCATGTCATATAAACTGAATCGGCAGGACGTACTTATTACACTGGGGATTTTTTGCTTTGCTCTTCTTTTGCACTTCGGTCGCATTGGATCATCCGTCAACGGCTCGGAACTGGCAACCGATCCAGCTATGTACTGCTCTATTGCGGCATCTATAGGAAATCCTGAGTATTTTGCTCAGGATTTTTCTTTGGGGGATGTGGCCAATTTTGACACCCATGTAACTCCCCCTGTGCGTCTTGTGCAATGGCTGTCATCGCATGTGATAGATGGCAACTGCGGGCTAGCCTATCTCTCCCTGACAGGCTTTGTCGTTTTTCTGCACTACTTTGCCTTTTATCTTCTGGGACGTTTTGTCTTTGGTACGCCATGGAAGGCTCTGCTTTTTTCCGTGCTTGTCAGCATGTGCTACTGGATTCCTTGGGGAACGTACTGGGGGGCAGGTTATCAGGATTATACGCCCCGTACTATTTTCAACGGCTTCTACGGCCTTTTTTTGTGTGTACTTCTCTGCCTTTTGCATAAACCTAAATTGTGGCCTCTACTTTTCTTTCTGCTGGCAGGGGCTGTGTATATACATCCTATTAGCGCTTTGCCGGTTGCGGTTGGAACATGGCTCAGCCTGGCGTTTAGCAGGCAGCAGGGTTGTTCACTGATGAAGCACTTCCTCTGGCTTTGTTTTGCAGGCCTGTGTTTTGTCATCGGCATTTTACCATATGCTGCCACATACCTTCATTCATCAGGCATGGTGCTGTCTGCGGATGAAGTATCTTATTTGCAGGAAATACTGCGTACACGCTTTGAGGCCGAATATGCAGAGTACTGGCAGGGCATGATTAAATTTTACAAGCAGTATACCTTGTTGCCTGTCCTGCCCCTGGCCCTTGGCGCAACCTGGCTTTTACTGAAGTGCGGGTCTGAAAAGGAAAAGCTCTTATGCCGCCATATCTGGCTGTGGGTTGTCGGTGTATACATCGTGATAGCCCTTTTCCTGGCTGATCAGATTATCAGTGCTAGCTTGGGACGAGTGCCTCTGGAATTTGATCTGGCGCGCGTGCACCGTTTTCTTCCATTTTTGTGGATGTTTCTGATTTTTCTTGGTTGCAACCTGCTCTGGCGCCTTGCCGCAGAGGAGAGGCTGCCCCATAAAGGGCTTTGCCGCTTTCTTTGTGTTGCTGTCTGTATTGGTTTTTTCCTGGGCGGCCTGCATACCATGGCAAAAGTGAGCCTGCCATATTTCTGGTATGCCATGGATAAGGAAAGATATGAACAGGCGTATGCAGCAAAGCTTGCCAGAAGCGATATGCTGAAAGCCTTGCAGGAGGTGACAAGGCCAGGGGATACGATTTTTGCTCCGTTTGAGGATCAGGCAATACGCTATATCTCCAAAAGACCTCTTGCCTGGGGCTGGAAAGACGCAGGCTATCTTTATCACGCAAAAAATCTGCCGCTCCTCCACAAGTGGGAAGACATCCTGAAAGAACTGAGGCAGTCTCCGTCAGCCTATATCAGCACGGGGGCCAGAACAGGCGCCTGCTACATTGTCTCTGACAGGAAACAGGACAGGGAACTTTTGGAAGTACAGGTCGGTCCTGTAGTCTGGGAAAACAGTGTTTACCTTGTGGTGAAGAATTTGAAAAAGCCATAGGATATAATGGGATGTGGTAAGGCTAGAACTGCTATTTCCCTGATAAAGAGGAACTATAGGGGATGACATTAAACTGGACACTTTAGCCAGCTACACTCCCGTTTTTTCAGGAGCTGAACTGGAAAATCATGCCAATGAAGTGTTCATGCAGGCCGCTTGGTGTTACTATGTAGTTGTGAGCCCTTTTTTTTGTCCTCTGTTTGATATATCCACTTTCTAACTCCCACATGCAAACACAAAAATCCAAGGAGGATTGCGCATGCAGACTACATGTGTCAGCACAGACTCAGATACACTAAACACAGGGGAAATTCCGGCAGGGAATCTGTCACCTCATGCATCACCCCTGACAAATGATAATGAAAGTGGGCAGAAAAAAGATACACTATATATAGTCATGCCTGCCTACAATGAAGAAGCAAACATAGAGCAGGTGGTCTCCAAATGGTATCCGCTTCTGGCGTATGGTTCTGAGGAATCACGCTTTGTCATTGCAGACAGCAGTAGCAATGACAAAACACATCTCATACTGGAAAACCTGCAACAAAACTTTCCCAAACTCGTTCTTCTCTCTGACACCATCCGCTATCACGGCCCTAAGGTCATCGCCCTATACAACTACGCCATAGGCTGCGGGGCTGACTATGTGTTTCAGACAGACAGCGACGATCAGACAAGGCCGGAAGAATTTGCCTCTTTCTGGCAGGACAGACAGCAGTATGATGCCATCTTTGGTTTGCGCAGTGTAAGAGGTGACGGTAGAGTACGTGGCTTGGTGGAAAAGATTGTCTGTCTTCTGGTTCTTTGCTTCTTCGGCGTACATGTTCCGGATGCCAATACTCCGTTCAGGCTGATGAAAGGCTCCGTACTTAAACAGTACATGTCCGCTTTTTCTCCTGACTACAATCTGCCCAACATTCTGATTACAACCTTCTTTGTCTTTTACCGGCACAGGGTTTGCTTTAAGGAGATTTCCTTCAGGCCAAGAATGGCAGGGACCAACAGTATCAATGTGAGACGTATTATTTTGATAGGAATAGGAGCTCTGAAGGATTTTGCCAGATTCAGACGCTGGATGCATATGCGGAAAAGCTAAATAGATTTTATTAAGAAGTTGCTATCTGTTTTTTTTGCGGCTGTATCACAATCTCAACATTACGTCGTATGCGCATGCATCCTTAACTTTGGGACAGCGACTGTAATCGCATGATTTCTGACCATACTGTTTGCCTATTTTACCAACAGAAAATGGGGCTTCGGAAGCTATAAAAGTGAGGCTCCCATATTACTGGTATGCCCTGGACAAGGACAGGTATGAACAGGCGTATGCAGAAAAGC
>CAVLCT010000171.1:0-3356 GCA_963661665.1 Bulleidia sp.
ATAGAATATACGTGCACATAGCAGCATGCCAGGCCCGCACACAAAGGATACTGCTACAACTGTCTTATCTTCCGGAAAAACGGCCGCAGTACGACGGACTTTGCCACCCCCGGGCCATCGGCCCCATGCAGGCCTGCCCTAGCTGACAAAGATTGCCCGGAATGACTTGCCCGGCACCTGATAGCCGGAAAGTGGTGCACATAACAAAAAACTCCACAAAATCTTAAAAATTTCGTGGAGTTATCTGAATAATGCCCTCGTAAAACCAGCCTGGTGTAAACGGCTGTTTTTTTTACTTCCCTACTTTTTGGATTTACCGAGGCCTAAGAAGGAGACGGGGTTTAAAAATTCGCCCATGGCAGCCTTCGTTGCGCTACCGACCCCTGTGGCCTCAAGGACCTCATCAAATTTTCCCTTAATTCTCCTAAGTTCCTCCATAGGGGCCTCCTCAAGGGCCTCCTCAATGTCTTTCAGGGTAATGAGAATGCCCACGGCCTTGCAGATAGCATACAGATCCTTTGCATTGTCCCCTGACAGAACCAGCTTGTCCAGCTTGCCCGCCTCAGATTCTCCGTCATGGTAACGCAACCAGAGCTGAAGAGTTCCATCCTTATACCGTTCGAGAAGTTCGGTTGACGGATGGTCAGCCAGCTCTTCCAGATCGCTGATTTCTTCACCATCAAGTACCAGATCACCAACAACGGCCTCAGCAATATCTTCCTCTTCGACATCAGTGCAGATGCAGTAACAGATATCATACAGATTTTTTACAATATCGCCTGACAGAGTCAGTTCATCAAGCTCATCAGCCTCAGATTCTCCGTCATGGGAACGCAGCCAGAGCTGAAGAGAGCCTTCCTTATACAGTTTGAAAAGGTCTTCGAGCAAATCGGCTGTTATATCATTTCTCAGCGCACTTTCCAGTTCTTCTAGATCGTCGATTTCATTGCCATCAAGTACCAAATCTTGCCACTTACGGGTGATTTTCATATTGAAACCTCGTAAAAATCGTATCACTAAATACGGACAGCAGGACAGTATTTGCCGTTATACACGGATACACTTCCCTGCTGGCAGAGTTATTTCAGTGAAAGAGTAAGGGGGGATACAGGCCACGGTGCACGCGGCAGAAGGTTGTAACAGAATAAGGCCCAAAATTGGCGCAAGGCGCAATATGCAATGAGCTTGCGGCCAGACAGCCTGGATGCCCAGCGGACAACTATGAATTTGCCGGCATGTCCCGGAATAATTGCAGCGGCGGTTTTGCTGAACTAAACCAGGCCATGGAAGGAATGATGTAGTTTGAAATTTTGTATAAGTCCTGCACGATATATTCAGTAAAAATCAAAAATATAGCAAGTACTTTTTTGTGCACTGAATCATCTGTTCCCTGAAGGCGGCTCTCAGGCGCCTGCACCCTAAGACAACATGCTTTACAAATGCCTTCCGGCGCCTTTCTCCCTGCCACAAGCCCCGGCAGCAGTCTGCATTCAGCGCAGGAAAAGACCTCCCTTCCCTTGCAGCCCTTGGGCATGCAGAGGAATAGGAGGCCTTTGAAGTCAGCCTTCTTAACAAGGACGGCAGCCGGCGCATCGTACCGAGTACTGAACAGCGCTACCGCCTGAGCGGGACAGTCAGGTCCACAGATACCTTGCGCGGCCCCTGATGGGGCGCATCCCTTTTGTCCAGCCCCTTCTCATGCAGCCATGCTTCCAGCTGCCCTGCCACCTCCATATTGTTGAGATCCGCAAAGGGCACATGGGTATTGCCCCTTATGCCAAGGTCAGGCAGGAACACAATGCGGGCATCACCGCCATGGCGGTTGACTGCTTCCACAAACTGCCTGCCCCTGAGACTGGATGCCCGCCATACTTCGGAATTGTAGACGTAGCTGATATCCTTCGCGATATTGTCGCCAAAGACAATCAGAACAGGCATCCGTGTCAGCTTTTCAAATTCAGCAACAGGAACGGTCGGCGTATCCATGGCTGTGACGTGTATCTTGCCGCGGGGAATATCATCCGGAATTTCGCCTTCGGGGAAGACATAATGGCCGGCCCTGTTCTCTCAAGGAGCTTTCCGGCTGTTTCAGCCAGGGTTTTCGGGTCAGGCTCCTTTCCTGTATCCGGTGTCTGCTGCCTGAAAAACTGGTCTATGGTGTACCCGTCCAGGGACATCTGCACATTGGGAAAAGCCTTAGGCCCTGCCGGCGGAATCCACAGGCCCAGACGGAAGGCAATACAGGCAGCACGTCAGACTGTGCAGCAAGGATCTCCGCCCTAATACAGGCAAACTTCGCCAGCTGTACGGACGATATTCCGCCCTTTGCTATCAGAAGGACTGTAAACGAATCAGCCATTCTCCCTGTCCATCTCCCTGTCCTTGAAGCAGCTGTCAGGCTTGCTGACGGGACCTGGCTGAAAGTAACACAGCCTTTCAGCGTGGATGACTGCTATATCGTCTGGACGCAAAGGCTTTTTGTGCTCCTTGAAGCCATTGTCGTGCTGGTGTGCTGGCTGCCATGGTGCTATTGCGCATAACCAGGCCCATCCGCCAGCTTGGCAGCGCAGCGGAATCCTTTGGCAGGCATCCTGAGCTGTCCGGGCCCTTTCCGGAACAGGGCGTCAGGGAGCTGCGCGAGGCAGCCCAGTCCTTCAATCACATGCGGGAGAGGATATGCGGCAACCTGGCGGAACGGGACCGCATGATTGTGGCCATGGCCCATGACCTACGCACGCCCCTGACAAAGCTGCAGCTACGCCTGGACAGGGTCGTGCCAGAAGAACTGCGACGCAAGATGCAGGAAACGGTATCAGACATCCGGGGCATAATCAGCCAGGGACTGGAACTGGCAAAGAGCCTGAATACGGAAGAAGCCATGGTCAGGCTGGATATGAAAGCCTTTTTGCAAAAGTAAGGCAGGAATGGCGCAGGCTGGATGCCTGACATGGGTACAGGGATTGCCAGTACTATGACATTATCTTATAATAAGCAGGTATAAAGAGTGCAGAAGCCTTATCTGCATCTGCCATTTCGTAAAATTTGATGGGATCTGGCTGTATAAAAGGAGGAAAAGACATGTCTGGTGTACGTATCAAGATTGGCGGGGAAAAATTTCGCGTAATTCGAGAAAACTCATGCTATTACGCAGACAAGACAGCGTTTATTGAAGAACTTTTGGGCGATGAGCCCCCCGAGGTTTCCCTCATCACCCGTCCTCGTCGCTTCGGCAAGACGCTGATGATGACCATGCTGCGTGACTTTTTTGATATAACTCAGGACAGCAAGGCTATATTTGAGGGGCTTGCCATATCGAGGAACAAGGATCTCTGTAGCAAGTGGATGAACCAGTACCC
>CAVLCT010000172.1:0-3302 GCA_963661665.1 Bulleidia sp.
ACAAAGCGGAGGTTGCCATGCTTATTGATTTTTCACAGGGCACTATCAGCCTGGTGCTGGTCAAGTGTGATATGCGTCTGGGTTTTGCGAAGTTGTCAAACCTGGCCCAGGCCTACCTGGGGATTGATATCTGTGCTGGAAATGACTGGGTGGTCTTTATTTCTAAAAGTAAGCACATAGCCAAAATCATCCATTATGATGCGCAAGGGTCTCTTGTTATAACACGCAAATTAAACAATGGAGTGTTTCAGCAGCTTATGAGTAAGATTGATGGTGAGGCGAGGAAGACTTTAACGGTTGAAGAATTGCAATCTTATCTTGATGGAAAAGAAATTGAAGTAAATAGAACATCATTTATTTATGGATAAATTATATATTGTTTTTTATATATTTATGTAATTTAAAAAATGTTTTGTAATTTTTTTTGATTTTTACATAAAAATGCTTGACACTTTACATTATATAAAATACATTCTATCTACAGCTTTTGTATTTTTGTATTATACAATATTTATATATAGGTGTATTAATTATGACTTCAAGCAATAATCTTCTTAATTTAAGCAAAGAAGAATTAGTATTAGCGCTTAATAAAGCAAATAAAGAATTATCTTTAGCTAGAGAAGAGATTGCTGCGGCTAAGAAAGAAGTTGCTGAAGTTAATAACCGTTTCCAGTCAGTTATCAAGTATATAAAAGACCGTGGCGACATCATAAAGGAAACGGTTCGTGGGGTGAAAGAACTCTATGTCATTTTTGATAAGATAACCTATGAGAATGCGGAAGAGCAGCTGATAAAACTTTTTGACGAGGTAACTCAGTGTATCATTAATGCATATACTTGGCGTGATCAGGCTTATGCAACTGGTAATGATTTGTCTAAGTCTCAAAACGTAATTATTTCTGACAACAAGGAAGAAGGTAAAGAAGAAGCAAATAATGATGATAAAAATGAGGATAAAAATGGAACGCAACAGCCAGAAGAGAAGAAGTCTCTGTTAAAAGGTGTTAAAGGCCTTGTGACAAGCGTTAATGCAGCTGAAAATTTAAAAAAGAAAATAGTTGCTGCAATAGAAAGTAGTAATCAGGAAGATATTGCTTTATTCAGCAAAGAAATATGTCATATTGCAGAAACTAATGAAAAAGAAAAAGAGAAAACGAAAAAGACCAGCCCGGGGCGTCAACGTGTAGACCGTCAACCGGATAAAACGCTACATCCTGATAAGACATCTAACTATGTCTGTAGTTCTTGTGGCACAGAAATGCAAAACCTTGCAGACTTAAAACAAGAAGCGATCTGTCTGGCGCATGACTTAAAGAAAAAGTGTGAAAATATTGAGATGCACACTGATTTTCATGTATGTCCGAAATGCGGGCGTGTTCATGGAGTTTTTCCTGAGGATGCGGATCTTCCTATACAGCCAGACAGGGAAATCAGCATTAACACAGCGCTGTATGGCATTTGGCTTATTAGCAATGGTTGTCCACTAAATCGTTTTGCTATGGAGTTACAAAAGACAAAGAGTCTGGGCCACTCCACCATGCAAGAGAATATCTATGCGTTTGCTGAAATATATATTGTCCCTTTAGAACAATATTTTTTAGAAATGGAAAAAAAGAGTAAATATCTTATGCTTGACGGCACTCCTTTCCGTTGCCTTGAAAGCCAAAATCTTGGGAACTGTATGAACAAAAATCCCGACCGTAAGCGTAACCACAATCAGCCCGATCCAGTCCCTGTTGAGGAAGGTAAGTCAAATTACATCTTATGCTGTTGCAGTGTTCCAGATGCAGAAGAACCATTTGTCACCTACCATTTCCTGCCTACACGCTCATATGACGCCATTGCAAAGGTTATCACCCCCGACCACTGTTGTGATGTCATAATTTCTGACGCCTTTCAGGCTTATAACAAACTGGCTGATAACCTAAAGGCCATCCTTCAGAATTGCCTTGTTCATTTCAGACGTTATATCGTAAAATCCGCTGATCTTAACAATTTTGCCAAGGAACTGGTAAAGATGGAAGAGCAGCAGCAAGTAGCTCTTCTTAAAGAGATGCTTCAGAAGGGGAACCCGCACATATTGATGGGCTGTATATTCCTTGCCATCTCAAAAATTTATTCATATGAAAGCTCATATGATCGAACTCAGCCGGACTACCTGGACAAGATTCTCGAAATTCGTCAAAAAATTGTTCTTCCGTTGATGGATGACATAGATAAAGTGATGGAGTATTTCGTAGAGAAACATACTGATCCTAGTAAAAAAGGAGAAGGCCGGTGTGTACACAGGGGAGATCCCTACTCTGAAGCTGCCGTCTACTGGTATAATAACCACGATAAATTACGATCCTTTTTAGAAGACCCCATGATACCGCCTGATACGAATATAGTGGAACAGAACATTCGTACCGCAACAATCATAAGAAAAAATTCTTACTTTATGACCAGCCAAAGGGGACTCAATGCCTTATGTAGCATTTTGACAGTAATCAGGTCTCTTTACCTCAATGGAGTAGAAAATCCGGCAGCAGCTTTGAAAGACTACTGCCGTGCACTATACTCATACTGTTTTGATAAAGCCTATACCAAGGAGTACTTGGACAATAATACCCTGGGGAAAAAGCTTACTTCATGGAATATGATTGAACTGTCAAAAGGCTTTGACTTCGAAAAATATTTTTCCCAGATACTCAAACAGTAAACAACACCTCATACAGGTCCCCTCAGGGTGCTGATCATAGGTCAGCACCCCCTGGAGCTATTGTATACGGCATCATAAGCAACTACCTGTACTATACAGATTTCTCTACAAGGAAACTCATCAAGGATAGTCCTTATCAGCGGCACTGCCGTGCGGCTGGGATTGTTTTGATGGGGTCTCCGTGCTTGGCTTTGCTTGCGACAGTTCCTCCCATACCGGCTGTAAGAAAATTCCATGTGGGGCAGCGGCCCTTGATGGCCTTTTAAACGTTCCCCTGTTAAAGAACTGTCTGCATCAATACATCCAGGCGTCAGGGAAACAATCCTCTGGCCAGCGCCCCTTGGAGTCTCCGCTCCATGGGGCTTCTTAAAACAATGAAACCTCTTGCAGCACACCTGTAAAATCAGCCACAGGCTCTATTCTGCTACCCTTTGGTTCCCGCCGTATGGAGAGAAAGTCCTGTAGGGGAGCATCTCGAAGCTGCTTACCAGGGGAGGATAGCCATAGTAGCCATAAAAAAGCCTCCATCCTGATTGATGGAGGCTTTATACTATGGTGGAAAATTGGCTACAATGAGGTCATAGGATGCTTACCTTTT
>CAVLCT010000173.1:0-3273 GCA_963661665.1 Bulleidia sp.
GAGATCCCAGCCAGACAGCGTCTCCTTGCGGGCAATGGCATTCAGTACGTCTTCCTTTGTGTAAACAGGCAATTTCATCGGGCTGCCTCCATATCCTTTTTTTCCTGCAAAACCGTCCTTGAAAGATTGATCCGTGTCATGTCGCAGTCAGGGAAGGATGTATTATCCAGCCTGCATCCCGAGATATTTGCAAATTTTAAGTCGCAGGCCTTGAAGGATGTGTTTTCCAGCCTGCATCCTGACAGATTTACCCCCGCAAGGTAGCTCTGGCAGTCCGAGAAAAGACTGTCCTTAAGATGCGAGCGGCAAAGATTTCCTGCCATGTCGCATGCCTTGAAGGAGGCATTATCCAGACTGCATTCTGAAAGATTTGCTCCTGCCATGTCGCAGTCTGTGAAGGTGATCTTATCCAGGCTGCACCCTGAAAGATTTGCAAATGCCATGTTACAGTCTGTGAAGGAGATGTTTTCCAGTCTGCTCTCCGAAAGATTTACTGTGTACATATCACAGTCTGTGAAGGATGTATTTTTCAGACTGCATCCTGAAAGGTTTGCAGTCTCAAGGCAGGCCTTTTTAAAGGATCCGCCTTGCAGATCGGCACCGGAGAGGTCGAGTCCGGTGAGATCGCAGTCTGTCACCGTCTCCTTGCGGGCAATGGCATTCAGTACGTCTTCCCTTGTGTAAATACGTTTATTCATTGGGCAGACTCCTTTTCAGGCCTTTTCTTCCCTCTTTTCTGCTCAGTCATCCCTGTAAGACTGGCCCCTTCCATCTTGCAGTCCGTAAAGTCGGTTAGTATCAGGCTGCATCCTGACAGATTTGCCGCTGTCATGTGGCTGTTCATGAAGGAGGTGTCGTCCAGTCTGCACTTAGCAAGATTAGCCCCAGACATGTCGCAGCCATCGAAGCAGTTATTTTTCAGGTTGCACCCTGAAAGATTTGCTCCTCTTAGGGAGCACCCCCAGAAGGTGGATCCTTCACTAGTTATGCATGAAAAATTTGCCCCTATTATAGTGCAGTCTCTGAAGAATGTCTTTTTCAGGCTGCATTCAGAGAAATTTGTCCATGACATTTCACAGTCCTTGAATTCGGTGTTTTTCAGGTTGCACCCAGTAAGGTTTGTAGCTTCAAGCTTGGCCCCGTCAAAGTAGCCTCCTGACAGGTCTGTACCGGAGAGATCGAGGCCTGAGAGATCGCAGTAGTCCAGCGTTTCCTTGTGGGCAATGGCATCCAGTACGTCCTGCCTTGTATACATTGTTCTCATCGGGCAAACTCCATATTGTGCATTCCCTTTTTCTGCAAGGTCATCCCCTCTCTGGCCACTACCATGTTACCTCTGTCGTGTTGCAGTCCTTGAAGGTGTACAGTGGGTCAGTTGTAAAGACAAAAGATAGGGAGAGTTTTAATGAACTGATATGGTGAGGATACGGAGAGAAGGGAGGATGGGACTGCTCCTTCACTTCCTTTTCCCGCTCTTGGGCCATGTTCTATGTTAATCAAAAGCGTTTCTTTGCTACCTCATACAGCAATGCTAGATAATACTTCGTCGCTGGTGTCGCATTCCCTGCCATCCACACTAACTGATGCACAATAAAAATTGGACAAGTCGCAACTTTTAAAAGTTGTCTTTTCGAGGTCACTCATCGTAATATTAGCATATCTCAAGTCGCAAACTATGAAGCTAGTATTTTTCAGATCACACTGTGTAAAACTAGTATTTGTTATGTTGCAATACTTGAAAGATGAATTTGTTGTATTAATTGAAAAAAGTGCATCTGACATGTTACATTTTGAAAATGACGTATCTTTCATATTATAGATGATAAGATATGTATTGGTTATAATGCATTCTGAAAAGGACGTATCTTCAATGTTATATATTAAAAAATTTGTATTATCCATGTCGCAGTCAGAGAATAACGTTTTTCCTATGTTGCACCTGGAAAGATTTGTATAAGTCATCTTGCAGTCTGTAAAGGAGGCATTTGTCAGGCTACACCCAGAAAGGTTTGTTTCTTTCATATTGCAGTCTTCAAAGGAGGTATTTGACAGAAAGCACCCCGAAAGGTTTGCAGCTTTCATCTTACAGCCTGCAAAGGAGGCATTTGTCAGATTGCACTCTGACAGGTTTGCGTTTTTCATCTTACAGTCTGTAAAGGAAGTATTTGTCAGGTTGCACCTCGAAAGGTTGGCAATCTTAAAGCAGACCCTTTCAAAGGTTCCCCCTTCCAGACTGGTATTGGAGAAATTAATGCCTGAGAGATCGCAGTCAGCCAGTGTCTCATTGTTGGCAATGGCATCCAGTACGTCTTCCCATGTGTAAGCTGTTGTATTCATAGTGAAAGCTCCGTGGTTTCCTTTCCTTGCAAAAACGTCACAGCCTCGTTGTCTTTTTTACATCGCTCATGTTGCAGTTCACAAAGGCAGTTTTTCCAAGTATGAGACTTGGCCAAAGAAAAGACTTTCTGAAATCGCAGTTATTGAAAGTAGTATTTTCCAGGCTTGATGGAGAAAACTTAGTCTCTTTCATGTTGCAGTCCATGAAGGAAGAACTTCTTATGGTACTCATGGACAAAATAGCTGCTTTCATATTGCAGTCATTGAGGGAGACATTTTCTGCAAAGAACCCAGAAAGAATAGCTTGTATCAAGTTGCAAGATGTAAAGTTGGTATTTTGAAGGCTACTTTTTGTAATGACTGTATCTTCCATGTTACAGTTCTTGAGGGAAACATATTCTGTAAAACACATCGAAAGGTTAGCAGATAACAAGTTGCAATCCGTGAAGCAGATATTATTCAAGGTGCTAAACATATCAGCATATGATAAGTTGCATTCCGTAAAGGAGCTCTCTTCCACAGAGCATTGCGAAAGAGTAACCAATTTCATTTTGCAGCCATTGAAGACAATTTTTTTCAGAAGATACTTAAATAGACCAGTCTCTGATATATCG
This sequence comes from Bulleidia sp., assembly GCA_963661665.1. Classification (GTDB taxonomy): domain Bacteria; phylum Desulfobacterota; class Desulfovibrionia; order Desulfovibrionales; family Desulfovibrionaceae; genus Desulfovibrio. Next base: position 2,952 of record CAVLCT010000173.1, read on the forward strand.
CATTCCTCGAAGGAGGTATTTTCAGTGCTGCCATGTGACAGTATAGACTTTGTTAAGCAGCACTTCACAAAGGAGGCGTCTTTTATGTCGCACATCGAAAGATTGGCCTTATGCAGTTTGCAGTCTGAAAAGGAGATATCTGCCAGACTGCTCCCCGACAGGATTGCTTCTGTTAAGTCGCATTCCTTTAAGGAAGTATTTGCCAGGCTGCACATTGAGAGGTTTGCCCCTTTAAGGCAGACTCTCTCAAAGGCTCCGCCTTCCAGTCTGGCACCGGAGAGATTGATGCCTGAGAGATCGCAGTCAGCCAGCGTCTCATTGC
>CAVLCT010000174.1:0-3239 GCA_963661665.1 Bulleidia sp.
CAAAAGCCACGCCCAGAACCTCATCTATATCGTCCTGGCAGGGTGCTGAACACATTCTTATGCTGGAAAGAGCCTTGCCGGCTGCCTCATAATTCATCGTAACTCCCTCAGAGTCGTTGCAATATGTCACAGCATGGCTTCTTCTGATGCCGATCCGTCCTGCTTCCTCCACGGCATCCATATTGGCTCCCATGAAGATGAACTGCCAGCCCTCTTCCTGGTGCTTCTCGATCATCTTCTTCACCATATCTGCCGTGTATTCACTGCTCGCATTCTCCAGGCCGTCCGTTGTAATCACGAAGATTACCTTCTCGGCCTTCATATCGTCCGGCAGGTGCTTCTGCACGTTTTCAATCTTTTTCACCGTGCTTCCTACAGCATCCAGCAGGGCTGTACAGCCCCTGACAAAATAATCCTTGTCAGTCAGCGGCTGCACCGCAGCAATCGGGAACCGGTCATGCAGAAGCTCCACCTTGTCATCGAAGAGGACAGTTGTCACATTGGCCTCTCCTTCTTCCTTCTTCTGCTTGTCCAGCATGCTGTTAAAGCCGCCGATTGTATCGCTTTCCAGACCGCCCATAGAACCGCTGCGGTCAAGAATAAACACAAGCTCTGCCAGGTCTTTCTTCATATGATCCTCCATTCTGCTGTCATTGCCTGAATTTCCGAAAAATCCGGATCCCAGGCTTCGTCACGGTCTTTAAGGATGCAAGTCCTTCTGTCCTGCCCTTCAAGCTGACAGGTACATCTCCATATCCCTGTCCAGCAGCCGGTATGTCTCGCTGACATACCTTGTCATGGCTCCGTTCGTGTACTGCATAAAATAAACTGTGTGGTCCTGTGCGTACATGCGCCCCTCTTCCAGGGACTGCCCGTAGTACAGCCAGGCGGCAAAAATATTGTCAAACTCATTGCCGTAGTCGCAGCGCCTGAGCCACTTGCGGTCGATAAAGCTGCCAAATTCCAGGATGCCATGGAGCAGCATAAGGTTCTTCACATTCCACCAGTACGGACCAAAGGCCTTGTAGCTTTCAGGGTCCTTGCGCATGGATTCCGCTATGGCCTGCTGCGTATTCCAGACACACTGGCGCAAGGTCATGCTTCCGTTGCAGGTAAACTCACAACGCTCATTTTCATAGTTACACAGAGCGGATTTATAGAATATTCTTGCCATTTTACAATCCCTCACGGCAAAAAGAGAACGCTATGCTGCCATTACCTTTTCCGTGCAAGAAAGCCTGTTCATGACAGTCTGAAACAATCTTGCGACAGAAAGAATTGCATCGTTGCCAGTATGGCACATTTTCCACCTGCTTCCAGAAAAATTCTCTGTCCAGTCCACTACAGGGTAGACCAGACACAAAAAAAAGCCCCCTTGTACAAGGAGGCTTTAAAACCTGGCAGGGCTTAAGCCCATTGCCTGAAAGTGCCGGCAAAGCGCCTATTTTGCCAGCCTTTTCCTGATATCTTCATTATCAAGACCGTGCAGCCAGTGCAGCCTTGAGAGGTAGACGACAGCGCAAAACGAGAGACAGAGGATGTAGCCGGTCCAGAAACCTGAGGCACCCATATGAGGCACAATAAAGTCTGTACGCCCTAAAACAATGCCTCCTCCAAGCCCCAGCACGCCGTAGGAAAAAAGGCAGACCAGGGAGATGATGCGGGTGTCGTTGTAGCCGCGCAGGGCACCGACAGTCACGGACTGCACAGAGTCAATTACCTGGTAGGCTGCACAGAAGAGCATCAGCTCGCAGGCAAGCGGAATAACCTGCCCTGCATCGGTATACAGCCGCACAATCTGCTCACGGAACAGTATGGTCAGCGTCATGGTGCACAGGGCGATTAACACGGCTGAACAGATGGCAGTGTGGGCCGAGACAACAGCCTGCTGCCTTTTGCCGGCACCAAGATTGTAGCCCACACGGATAGTGGCTGCCATGCTGATGGAAAGAGGGATGGCAAAGATAAGGGCTGAGAAGTTCAGCGCTATCTGATGCCCTGCCACCACGTCCGATCCTAAGGGGGCAAGCAGTATGGCTGTCATGGCAAAGGCGCTCACTTCTATGCAGATGGCCACGGCATTGGGAAGGCCTATGCGCAGGATGTTCCCTATAAGCCTGATATCAATAAGGGGACGGGGCTCTCTATCAGAGCTGTCCGGGCCATCAGGGCCGTCCTGGCCTTCAGGAACAGGCTGCCGCCTGAAAAGGGAATAGCGCCCAAGGTCCTTGTGGAAATGGAGCAGCACCACGATAAAGACAGTCATGAACCAGAAGCAGATGCTGGTGGCTATGCCGCAGCCTATGCCGCCCATCTCAGGCAGGCCAAAGCACCCGTAGATGAAGATGTAGTTGCAGGGTATGTTCAGAAGAAGGCAGAAAAGCCCTATCACCATGGCCGGCCTGGTCAGGCCGAAGCCCTCAAAGAAGGATCGGATATTGATAAAGAAGAGAAAGGCCGGAAGCCCCGGCAGCAGGGCCTGAAGATAGCCTCTGCTGACCCGCTCCATGTCGCCTTCAAGTCCGAACATGGCCAGATGGCAGGACAGATACCAGAGGAGCAGGATAAGGACTGAACTGATGGCGCATGACAGCAGAAGCCCCTGGCGCAGAAGCCAGGCTGCCCTGTCAGGGCGCTTTGCCCCCACAAGCTGGGAGGACATGCCAGAGAGCACATGCAGGCAGCCTATGGCAAACATGGAACAGGGCCCCCAGACAGATCCGGCCACGGCAACGCCTGCCAGGTCGGTGGCACTGTAGCGTCCTGCCATGACAGTATCCACAAAATTCATGGCAACCTGGGAGATCTGGGCCAGGAGAATAGGCAGTCCCATGCGCCACAAGGTCTTTGCCTCAAGCGGGGAAAAGAACAGTTTCATACAATGCTCCGCAAAAAAGGCCGGGCCAGGCGTTTTTTTGCTTCAAAGAAAAGCAGGGACCGTTTTAAGACGGCCCCTGCATAAGTATTGCAAGAATAAGGGGAAATGGCCGCTTTAGCGCATGAGGTTCAGCAGATCCTCTTCCGTGAGATGGGTCACGGCACTCTCAGTGCCTTCAAGGAAGTCTGCGGCCAGCTCGCGCTTGGTGCCGTGCAGCTGCAGTATCTTTTCCTCAACACTGCCGCGCTGGATCATGCGGTAGATGGTGACAGGGCGCTTCTGCCCTATGCGGTGGGCGCGGTCCGAAGCCTGGTCCTCCACTGCCGGGTTCCACCAGGGATCCAGGTGGATGACGTAGTCG
>CAVLCT010000175.1:0-3232 GCA_963661665.1 Bulleidia sp.
TCACGGGATAAGAAGCTATGGTAGCATTCCACTCCATGTCCGCTCCTATAAACTTATGCCCACAATCTTTACAGGTGTATTTATAAAAACCTCTGATCATTACTAGCTTGTTTAAATGTTTGACAATAAATTGTACTTTTGTATTCGACTGCAAAGTAACTATACAGCTGTGTCAAATGATGTCAGAGAGCCAAAGAAAAAACACTATGCATTCAGCCTTCCATATTTTGAAAACTTCTTTCATAAAAAAGTCTGATGAAGGATATTATAAAATATACATTCTTCATCAGGCTTTATAACCTGAATTATTCATAAACATAAAAAAGAAGCTGAATTTCTTGCATAATTCAAGAAAAAGTATTATCTTTGAAGTGACTAAAAATCAATATAATACATTCAGCTTCTATGTGCAAAATTAATAAAAATATCGCAGAGACACAAACAGAAACAGAAATATTTAAGTTTCAGAGTTCAAAAAAGTCTGTTGAATACAGTTTCACAGCCCCGGACTTGTCTTCAAATGGCGGTTTGCTCCTTTTAAGTGAGGTTGAGTCTCGCTGTGGCTTCCTTGACAAATTGGCCTCCTTAATAAATGAATGGCGTAATGAAGACCTCCTGGTACACGACTTGCGCACATTGGTAAAGCAGCGAGTGATGCAGATAGCCGCAGGCTTTGAAGATGCGGATGACTGCGACCGTCTGCGCAATGACAAGGCCTTGAAAATGTCCGTAGGACGTAGTCCCAATGGGCTAGATCTGGCATCGCAGCCAACGATGACCAGGCTGGAAAACCATGTCGGGCACAAGGAATTGTATGCTATCGGTGATTTGTTCATTGACAATTTCCTTGACTCATACGAGTCTGCCCCTGGTGTCATTATCATTGACCTTGACGACACCAATGCCAATACTTACGGCGCACAGCAACTCACACTTTTCAACAACTACTACGGTGAATATTGCTATATGCCTTTGCTGGCTTTTGATGCGGCAACCGGCCGCCTTATACTCCCCATGCTTCGCCCTGGAAGGGTCAACAAACGTCTGAATGTCTGTGGCTTGATGATGCGTCTTGTCACAAAAGTACGCAAGCGCTGGCCCAAAACCGAGATAATAATCAGGGGTGACGGGCAATTCTGTAGCCATCATTTCATGACCTGGGCAAGCAAAAAGAAGGGCGTGAAGTTTATCACGGGAATGACGGCAAACTCCACCTTGTATGCCAAGGTGGCCAATTTGGTAGACCATGCGGAGTTCTTGTATAAAAAGGAGGGTAAGGACGTAAAGCTGTACACTCGCTTTTTGTACAAGGCCGGCAGTTGGGAAACCGGACATTTTGTCATAGCCAAGGTGGAGCATACAGGCAATGGCAGCAACGTACGCTTCATCGTGACCAACCTTACCAACGCCACAGCCAAGGAACTCTATGAGACTGGCTACTGTAAACGCGGGGTCTGCGAACTGTACATCAAGGAATTGAAGACATACCTGAAAGCCGACCGAATGTCATGCAACAGCTTCAGTGCAAATCAATTTAGGCTGTTCTTGCATTCCGCCGCATATGTCCTTCTCCTTCAAGCGAAGGAGCTGTTGTTCACAGGAACAGAATTGGAGGGTGTCTCCATCTTGACATTCAGAGAACGCATTGTCCTCTCTGCAGTTAGAATAACGGAGATGAAGACAAAAAGCAAGGTAGAGTTCCAAAATGACCATGCTATGAGATGGGAAATGGAGCGAGCCCTGCGTATAGCCGTCGGTTGGCAGTATGAAAATGCCTCTTAGCTGTATTGGGATTAATCAGCCAAATTCTTTTTATAAAAGCCTTGACATGGGGATTCCAACTTTATGGTATCCCTAGGGGGCTTATATGCCTAACCTTCAGCCATGGCGAAAAAAAAGACTTCGAAATAGCCACAATACGCCAACTGGCAACAAATTTTATAGTTTTGTGAGACAGAGAACAGTATGGTCTACGTATTTTAGCCATTATCCCCCTGCCAGCAAACTGAATTCTGATATTAGAATGCGTAAAGCTGGTAGGTTATGAATAATTCAGGTTATAGTTTTTACCAGTATTCTCTACTATAATATTATTTGCTTGAGAACATTGGAATGAATCAACTTTCTGAATAACTTCTGTTATCATACTAGGCTTGGTCGGTGGAAACAAGTTATTTTCTATTTCCATAGGCTTTGTTCGAAATACAGGAATATTTATTATTGTTTTATCTCTCATATTTTTAAACTGGCTTAAATAAAAAGTCCTTTGACGTAAGCATCCAACTCCTTTGGCAATACTCTGTATCCCCAGTAACACTGAGGATACAGAGTATTTTAAGAAATTGAATTATTCCGGTTTTTTAACAGGTTTTGCTAAAAGTGCCTAAGTATTTTACGTGTTTCTACAAAAGTAACTTCACAAACACTACACTATCCTTTGTATCTCTCCCAATCCGAAACACAGAATGGGCTACCATAATCCTCGTATGCTTCCATCTTAGCAATCTTTGACATGCCTCCATCAAGATAAGCCACTTCAGCTACAGGGACTTTGCCTGCCTTTATCTCCTTGATTATAGTTCTGAGTATTTTGGCACAAGTATAGTCGGGGCTATACATATCGTCAAAATAGCAGAAATGCTCGTCTTTCACAAAGTGGTAAGAGAGGCTTTCAAGGATTTCCAAGAATATCTCAAAGGCATCGTGATAGTTGCCTTGCGACATTTTGTCGCTTATCACCTCCTCATAAGGACACAAGAGATGGGCGATGGTATCGCAGTCTTGGTCAATATTACTTGGACTAAAGATTGTCTCTATCTCTTTCTTCAAAGGAGACAATTCGATGTCGGTTCGTAAGGCTGTCTGCGCTGCCCGACGAAGCAAATATTTCATCTTTTCTGATGGCATAATAAAATAATAAAAATGTTTAGTTTACTTCTCCACTATCACATCGGCGGCGCCTGCCTTGAAGATGAGACGCCTGGCATGTTCCGCCTCTGCACGGCGCATATTGACCTGGAGGAAATACTGCATTCCGCTGAGGTCCGGGTGATTGAGGTCGTCATAGTGGAAGACCTTTTCATTGCCTTGCTCATCAAGGCCCTTGACCTCGAGATGATAAAGCACGGTGGTACGGGTCACCGTGCGAGTGAGCACGACTTCATGTAAGTTTAATACTTCTTGCATATTAAAGAAGATGATATCATTGGGGTTACTTGATGCTGACATAGGT
>CAVLCT010000176.1:0-3191 GCA_963661665.1 Bulleidia sp.
GTGTGATCCGACATTATTGAAAACGGATTTCAAAGTCAATACCTTTTACAAAAATTTCGCAAGGAAAGGGGCCTGTGCAGAAAATGCCGTGCAGGAGCGTGCACTGCGGCCTTGCGGCCTGCTACGGCATTGACAACAATGGCAAAACTTATGAATCTGCAAATGACCTGCATGACTGTGCCTTTGAGCAGCCTTTTCAGATGCAGGCGTCAGACAGGACAACATGGAGGACACATATGGTATCAGCTGCCATTGAAAGGATGATTGCCTTTTACAAGGGCAACCTGCACGACATAGATCATTTTCTTAAGGTATGGGCCCTGGCCAGAACCATAGGGGAACAGGAAGGCCTGGACAGCAAAACGCAGCAGACGCTTGAATATGCCGCAGTGGTCCACGATATTGCCTGTCCCTTGTGCCGTGAAAAATACGGCAACACACTGGGAAGCAACCAGGAACTGGAAAGCCCGCAGCTTGTGGAAGAGTTCTTTGCAGATCTACCGGTGCCAGGGCTTGATGTGAAGCGCATCTCATGGATTGTGGGGCACCACCATACCTACACAGGCGTAGACGGCCCTGACTACCAGATCCTGCTGGAAGCCGATTTTCTGGTCAATGCCGGGGAAAGCTCATATTCAGAAGCGGCGATAACAAGTGCCCGCGAGCGTATTTTCCGTACAGCCGCAGGCATCCGGCTGCTGGACGAGATGTACCTCAGGCATCGTGCTGCTGAATAACGATCAGTCTGAGTACTGTCCTGCGTCATCGGGGGAGATATCGGTCGCTGGAAGCAGATCCCAATGCCCTGCCCTGAATAACGATAAGCCAGTAAAGAAGGAATTCAATCGGTAAAGACAGAAGGTAAATAATGCCAGGTGTCAATATCATTAACACAGAGAGCTTTGCCGAGATACGCCAGAATTACGGCTATTACGTAGACAAGACTGGCTTCCTGGAACACTTCCTGAGTGATCCAGGTACTGCCGGCCGTTTTCGTTCCCCAGGTTCGGTTGCACTATTTACCCGTCCCCGCCGTTTTGGCAAAACACTCTTTATGGACATGCTTTCCTGCTTCTTTGACATCACAAAAGACAGCAGGGCTCTGTTTTCCGGCCTGAAAGTCTCCGCCAATGAAAAGCTGTGTGCTGAGTGGATGAACCATTATCCAGTCATTTCATTGAGCCTGAAGGACGTATGCAAGCCGACCTATGCCAGGGCATTGAAACGGTTCCAGGAGATTGTCTGTGATGTTTGCGAAAAGCACAGCTATCTGCTTGCATCAGACAGCGTGAAACAAAGGGACAAAAAAAAGCTGCAACAATATCTGGATTGTGAAGCAGACGAGGACACGCTTGCTCTATCCCTTCAAACTTTGAGCAAGGCCCTGCGCTGTCACTATAAGACGCCTGTTGTTGTGCTGATAGATGAATACGATGTCCCTGTATCTCATGCCGAAGAGAATGGCTATTACCAGGACATGATTGGCTTTATGCGCGACTTTTTGTCTTCTGCATTGAAGTCAAACCAGGAAAATCTCAAGTTTTGTATTCTTACAGGCTGCCTGCGCATTACCAAGGAAAGCATCTTTACAGGCCTGAACAATGTAGATTGCTATGACATTGCCCATGCTTCATTCTCTGACACGTTTGGTTTTACCCATGATGAAGTGGAGCAGTTGCTTTGTGATGCAGGCTTTGCAGACAAAAAGTCTGTAGTGCAGGAGTGGTACGACGGCTATCATTTTGGCACACGGGAAGATATCTACTGCCCCTGGAGCATTATGAAATATGTTCGTGACCTGCAAAACAATCCAGGAACAGAACCTGAGGCATACTGGGTAGGAACAAGTGGTAATGAGCTTACCAAAGGGTTTGCTAAACGCATTCCCTCCCAGGTGCAAAACTGGATGCTATGTCTTCTGGGAGGAAGTTCCATAGCTGTGCCGGTCAACAAAAGCCTTACGTACAGCTCTGTGTACAAGGATACTGATAACTTCTGGTCCCTTCTGTATCTGACAGGCTATCTTACGCTTTCCGGCAATGCGGCCTGCTGCGTCAATGAGCCCGTTTCAGGGAGCAGCATTCTTGCCATTCCCAACAGGGAAGTCAGGGAAGTCTTTACAACAGAAGTCAGGGACTGGTTCCGCGATATTCTGCCGGCAAACGAGCGTATGGCCCTGTATGCCGCTCTCTGGGCACAAGATGCCGAAACCTTTGAGAAGATCCTGGCTTCGCTTCTTGTGTATTGCAGCTTCCAAGATTCCCATGACTCTCTGGAAGCCTATTATCACGGCATGCTGTTTGGTCTCTTTGCCATACAGTATTGCGGTACGATATCGAATGGGGAATCGGGCGAGGAATCGGGGCAGAAACGCTATGACATTATTGTGCCGGACAAGATCTCAATGCGGGCCTGTGTCCTGGAATGCAAGCGCATCTCAAAGGGCGATCCGGAAGCAAAAGCCCTGGAAGCTGTGCAGCAGATCAGGAAGAAAGGCTATGACGCCCGCCTGAGAGCAGAAGGATTTAAGACCATCATCCATGCAGGCGTGGCTTTTTGCCAGAAGTCATGCAAGGTCTGTTTTTCGTGTGGTGAATAGTACAGAATGGCATCTGCTCGCAGGCTCGTTTTCAGCTAATCATCCTGACTATGCCTCTGGCACTCTGTTTTACGCATGCTCTCTTCTTCCGCCGGCAAAATACCTGTGCGGCGTCCTGCATACTGTTGTAATGCCCCCGGAGTCACGCTGGCGGGGAACTGCACGATGTTCTGCAGGCCGGACTCGGTGCTGCCAGCGCAGTAAAAAGAGACATTACAAAAAAAGGCCCCCTTCCCTGCTGTCCTCTGCCGCTACCGGCACGTAAGGCTTTGCAAGGGAAAGGAGGCCTTGTCTTATGCCTGTACCCTTAACGGGAACCAGGCTTTTGTTACGAGCTAAAATTCATACATGATGTTGCAGCTGCCGGAGACGCCCTGCTTCTGTCCCACATAGCCCTGCATGCCAAGATTAACGGAGAGAGGCAGTTCTTCAGACGGCTTCATTATGAGGCCAAGTTCGCCCATGCCGGAACTGCCCTCAAAGCTGGGAGATGCCACGCGATAACCAAAGGTCGTGGACGAGCAGGAACCGGAGAACTCATGCTCAAAGGCTGCACCAACATAAGGCCTGAAGCGCTCTGATCCCTTGTAGG
>CAVLCT010000177.1:0-3172 GCA_963661665.1 Bulleidia sp.
AGGTACTCATAAAAGAAGCTTTTGTCCCAGACAACAGTGCCCAGCCTCTCAGCCTCTCTCAGCACATCCTGGTCCACTGAAGGAGCATTTACGGCCAGGACGGCTGTCCTGAATGGCCTGCCATAGTGCTCTTCCAGCATCTTTGCCGCCTGCTGTGGCTGGCCTGCGGCAACCGCCTGCGCAAAAGGCCGCCTGGAAAGCCTGCAATGGACAGCCACACCGTAATCTGCGCACAAAACGACCACATCTGCCCCGTATTCAGCCGTCTTTTTGGTCGTGATGGACGCTTTCCCGCCAAAAGTGCGCCCTGCCACAACAGCAGCCAGTGCCACGAAGTTCTCCCTGCTCATTGCCTCAAGCCAGCCGGCACTGACACGCTCGGAAGAGGTCACATTGTCGCCAAAGAGCTCGCCTGCATTGAAATCATCGGGCTGTACAGCATTATTGACGACAACGGCGTCCTTCAAAAGCACCTTCCTCTGCAAAAGCTCATCGAGATTTGCATCAAAGGACTTGAGCTCAGGATGCAGAAGCAGGGGGATATAGACGTGGACATCCTTTGTTGCGCCGATACGGTATACCCTGTCAGTGGCCTGCGCCTCACGTGCCGGATTCCAGTGCCGTTCCAGGTGAATCACGTTGTTGGCACCGGTCACAGTCAGGCCGACACCAGCGGCCAGGGGCGACATGCAGATAATCTGAAAGCCTTCCCTGCGCTCAAACTGGCGGATAAGCTGTATGCGTGTGGCAGAGCCACTGCGGAACGCAGAGGCAACCGAAGGCGTATCGCCGTTGACGATGGAGATGTCCAGATGGAAAAGAAGCCTGAGCGCATACGCCAGAAAGATCTGCAGCTTTTTGTTAATGACAAAGATGATGACCTTTTCATCGCGCCCGCGGATTTCCCCAAGGATGTCCAGCAAAAGGGCAAGCTTTGCCGACTTGCGCAATTCAGCCTCAGCCTCGCTTCTGCTACGGCACCGGCGGGGCTCTCCCTCAAGCAGTGCCGGGTGTAGCGAGACATCGCGTAGCCTGCGCAGGCTTGGGAGCATGACCTCTTTCAGCCTCCTGGCATTGCCTGACTTTTTGACAGCCAGCACTGAGGCAACCACGCTGTTGTACCGCTCAAGCTGTTCCCCTGACATGACGGCACAATATGCCTTGTCTGTTCCGCCATTATGCACAGTCTTGGACGGCAGGCCTTCCAGCTTTTCCTCCTTCGATCGGCTCAGCATAAAAGACCCAACCCTGGATCGGAGCTCCCTGCCAAGCGACATCTTCAGGTCAGTTTTGTCAGCCTCAGACGCTACCCTGCTTATAGGGGAAAGGTAATGGCGGTTAAACTGCTGAAAGGATCCCAGCGCGCCAGGAAGGATTGTATCAAAGAGGGACCAGAAATCCTTCAGGCTGTTCTCCACCGGCGTTCCGGTTACAGCCAGACGAAAATCGGCATTAAGAGCCTTGGCGGCACGGGATTTGAGGGCATTGGGATTTTTGATCTCCTGGGCCTCGTCAAAAATGACGCAACTCCACCTGACCAGGCTTAAGGAAAACTGGTAGTCGCGCAGGGTGTCATAATTGGTAAGGACCAGACGCCCGGGGAGGTCCAGCCTCTCCCAGTAGCTCTTTTCCTGCACGCTTAAAAAATCAGGGGGATCCCCTATGGTCAGGGCATAGCGTCCTGATTCCAGGGAAGGCATATCCAGTCTGCCATACGCCCTGCTTTCGTTCATTCTGCAACCCTTGCGCCGAAACCTTGCCAGATCCCTGCCGGCCTGCAGGACTACGATGTCCTTGAACGGCATATACTTGAAGACACGCCCTATTTCCTGCTGCCAGTTTTCCAACAGCACCACCGGCATGACCGCAAGGACAGGCTTGTCCAGAGCTGTACCTCTCACTCTGTCGAGATAGACGTTCAGAGCGGCCAGTACCATGAAGGTCTTGCCAAGCCCCATATCATCGGCAAGGAGGCCGCCAAGATACGGCTGCCTTGACTTTTGCGAAAGAAGTGGCTCCATCAGGCCCAGGATCCACCTGGTTCCTTCTTCCTGATAGTCCTTGAAGGTATAGTGCAACATCTCCTTATGCAGGTCTCCCTGATAGAAAGGCATCCTGTCAGGAGCGGCAATTTTGTCAGGCACATCGTCGTCATGCTTGTCGATGGCCGTTGTTATCTTGACCTTGGGATCATTCAGGAGGCTCTGGCCGTCAGCAGCGGCAATCTTTTCCCTGACAGCTTTTGCCACGCCGGCAAGCTCGCGGCTTGTTTCATCAGGTGATGCCGGCAGGACAACGATATAGTCTGCAAACTGTATATATCTCTTTCCTGCACGCAAAGCCTTGTCTATTTCCCTTTCAAGGTCCTGGAGGGCTTCCTCTGAGGAAATCAGCTCGGCCATGGCAGACAGGGGAAGAACGGTATTTGCTCCCTCCTCAAACCACTGGCATCCGGATTCGTCCCTGCTCCCGAAATACGCCTTCTTAAATATCTCCATTCCATGCATGCGCAGGGAAAAGCCGTTCTCAAGGTTGACAAGGGAGGCATTGAGATAGGCTGTCGGGCATTCCAGGAATTTTTTTCTTTCCTTTCTGGGAATATGCCGTACCGAAAGGATTTCATGGACGGCTTCGAGCTGCTTTTCATTCAGCAGGACTATGGTTGAGCCAACGCGCAGTGTACTGCCTCCGCCTTCCAGCTGGCCTAATCGTTCCCCGACCTCTTCAGGCAGCATGTTTTCGCCTAAATCGGGGACAAGGCTCATATCGCCGCTGTCACTGTCCAGGATGGCGACACCGACATCCTGCGGCATGGAAACGGAAATCCTGCCATAGCGGCGCAGGTCAATGCGCAGGCCCTCTTTTTTAGCCTGCTGCAAGGTGTAGACAAGCCGCAGGTTGTCTGCTTCTGTCCTGGTTCCTGAGGGGATATTTCTGTGCTTCTCCACAGCCTGCAGGGCCGTCCACTGCAGGGCATCGGGCAGGTACTGCTTTCCGCCTGCCTTGAGAAAAGGCCCTTCAAGGCTGTAGCTGAAACCGGACCTTTCACCAGGCAGGACAAGCTTAAGCTCAAGAGAAAAATCCGGCCTGTCCGTTATGCCGCGCACACGGACTTCCATGGAGCCAGGCCAGGCCGGAGGCAGGTTCAGGATGTCGCGGGCATTGTCGTCAA
>CAVLCT010000178.1:0-3119 GCA_963661665.1 Bulleidia sp.
TAGTTTACTGCAACCTTTTTGGCCGTAATGGCGGCCACAAGTATTTCATCAAGTGTAGGATGGGCCATCATGATGGACCCCACTGATTCGGCAGTCTGGCCGGTCAGGATAAGCATCTGGGCCACGCTGACCAGATGGGAGACGTCATGGCCTATGGCCGCCATGCCGCAAAGCTTGTCGCCGTCCCACACGGCCTTGACAAAGCCGGCTGTGGCAGCATGGGACTGGGCAATGGGATTAAGTGTCATGGGCACCTTGGAAACAGAGATATCTGTCTTGCCCTGCTTTTGCAGGGAGGCGACGGATTCGCCGATGTGCATAATTTCCAGCCCGTAGTAGCAGGAAGGCACAGGCCCCTGCTCATAGGGCTTTGTTTCCCCGCCTAAAATCCTGGCTGCCACATAGCGGGCCTGATGCTCGGCTGCATGGGCCAGCAGCACCCTGCCGTTGACATCGCCCACGGCATAGACATGTTCTGCCGCCTCAAGATAGTCGTTGGTAGTGATATAGCCTGCACGGCCGGTGGCAATGCCTGCCTTCTCAAGGCCCAGCCCCTCTGTATTGGGCTTGCGTCCCGTTGCCACCAGGGCTTTTTCGGCCGTGAACTCCTGCCCGTCCTGCAAAACCAGCTTTGCCTTGCCGTCCACGGTGGACAGGGACTTGGCAAAGATGCCCTCGACGCAGGCAGTGCCTGCCTTTTTGAGGATCTTGCGCAGCTCATCGGCGATATCCGTATCCTCAAGCGGGGCTATATGGCTTGCTCCTTCAATGATGGTGACCTTTGTGCCCATCATGGAGTAGAAGTGCCCGAGCTCAAGGCCTATGGCGCCTGCACCGATGACAAGCAGGCTTTCGGGGACTGCTGCCAGTTCCAGGATGCCTGTGCTGTCCAGCACGGCCTTTCCGTCAGGGGCAAGGGCAGGGAAGGCGGAATTGGAGGAACCTGTGGCCAGGATGATATCGGAGGCTTCCAGCTCCTGCGTGCCGTCTGCTGTTTCGGCAAGGACGCGGTTCCCAGAGAGCAGGCTGCCCTTTCCCTGGATGAGATCTATGCCCATTTCCTTCATGGCCTTGCCAAGCGCCTGGCTTGATCCTTTCAGGAAGCGGTCAATGCGGGTGCGCAGGGCGGCAAAGTCCACAGTGATGTCGCTTTTAAGGACGCGGACACGTTCCTGGGCCTTGGCAAGTTCCCCTGCGGCAACGGCGCCCAGAAGCATCTTGGTGGGAATGCAGCCCCGGTTAAGGCAGGTTCCGCCCCACTGCATGTTTTCGATTACGGCCACCTTCTTGCCGGCCTGCGCCAGCGCCTTTGCGGCGGCTGTCCCGCCCGGGCCTGCACCAATAATTATACAATCATAGAACATGGCTTGCTCCTTTGGGTCCGCCTTTCTCCTGCCTGGGCAGGGCCTGCGGACATCTTGTTGTCAGCTTGCTGTATGTATACAGAAAAAAACGCTGTCTGGCACGTTTTTCTTTGTACGCTTCCGGCAGATCCTTTAACGTTGCCTCCGCTACATGCCGGCATAGGGAGCAGGAAAATCATTATTTGAAGCGTCGGATGAAGCATCGGGGGAAAGATCGGGGGAAGCAGCCGGATCCTTGCCGTTTTCTCCTGCTGGCATGGCTGCTTCAGGGTATGCCTTTGACATACTCCCCTGCGTGCTTTCAGCACTACTTCCGGCACTCCTCATCTCCTGCATGAGATACTCAGGGTTCCTCAGCCTGAAGAGTTCAGCGTCAAGCTCTTCTTTGTGCTCAGCTGACGGCTCAAGGCGCCTGCCTTCCGGCATGAGGCAGGCCGTGTTGCGTTCTATTAAGCCGTCCCTGAGCGTGCTCACAGAGGTGACATATTCCTGGTTGGTGCGGGTCACAAAGGCCTGGCAGGACCCAAGGTTGAGCCTGGGCTCCTTTGCAAGGCTGCGTCCCTGGCTTAAGGCCATGAACAGCAAATTGCGCACCTGGTGCACGAGTGCCGGATCCGCAGCCGGATTTTTTGATTTCACCAGCAAGTGCGAGGCCCGGAAGCATCTGCCTGGCAGGATGTCAACGGCCGCTATGCCCTTGTATTCCCTGTAGCGCGGATCAATGTTCTGAACATAGTCCTTAAGGAGAATGGTCGTGCGGTCCAGCAGGCGGTCTTCTTCAGGCATGGCATTCTGTTCCTTTGTACAGAGATGCCAGGGACGTACCCGCCAGGATCCGCAGAGCTCTCCCTCATTGTTGATAAACCTGATGAGGCATTCAGGGGAGCAGGCCCCGGGGACGCTCTGCCCGTCCTTAATCTGCATGGCAAAAAGGGGATCCGAGAAGAAGCGGTACAGGGCCTCCCCGGCCTCCTCCATGCTGCCGTCAAGTGGAATCTGGATGTGTTCCTCCGGATACCAGGTTGTCACAGTGAAATTGCCAAGCTTTGCCTCAGGGTAGCTGCGCATTTCCCTGTTCCAGGTGTTCGTGACAACGGCCGCTGCCCTGGCACAGGCCTTGAAGAAGCTGCTTTCCCCATTTTCCACTTCCTCTTCTATAGTTTTTGTGCACAGCTGGTAGTAGTGGCTGAATCCCTCCCTCGTGTTTGCCGTAAGCGAGACATTGACCGTGCTGAAATGGCTGCACTCCATGTGCTCCCTGGGATCGGTAACGACGCCTGCCCTGTCTGTGTAGGGAAGGTACGGGCTTATCCATGCACAGCGCAAAAGCGTATAGCGGACAGCTCCGTCCCTGCTGGCAACTTCCCTGGCAGTGCCGTCCGGATTAGTCAGGGCCTGGGCCCTGTCTAGACGGAAGACGGGCTTTGCTTCATCGGGCAGGGCGGCAGGATCCGGTACGGCATTCCTGTCCGGAAAGGCTGTTTCAAAAAGCTCACGCACTTCCTTGCGCCTTGGCGAAATGCTGCGTCCTGGCTTACCATCTGCCTCCTCTTCTGCGGTATTGAGCCTGACAATGTAGTGCTCCTTGCTGCAGAGGCTGGTGCAGCGGATGGCAAGTGCCCTGGGCCTGCCTGTGCTTTCTGCCTGCTCCCTTTCGGCCTCTGAGAGAATTTCATAGCAGAAGCCGTCCACGCGCACGGCCAGCGTGCCTGTTTCCCTGGCTTTTGCCCTTTTTGCTTCCAGTTCCGTGTCCTT
>CAVLCT010000179.1:0-3113 GCA_963661665.1 Bulleidia sp.
AGAGGAGTGGTACAGGGATTGTATCCCTGCCAGCATTCATCTGGATTGCGGACGGTAGTGCCCGCATGCGAAACCTATCGTCAAAAGCCTTGCAGTGCCTGGTTACTGCCATGACCTGGCGTTATGAGCGCATGATGGTGCATGCGGCCAGGGAAGCGGCACACGATGCACAATGACTGCCCCGGCAGGATGTTTGGAAGGAAGCATGCAGTGCATCAGTTCTGACTGCTAAAGCTGTTTATTTTGTTTTCCTTCACAGGTTTTTCTTCCGGCTTCTCAAATCTTCCATGGTTTCTGAGCATTTTCACCACTCTTTTTTTCTCTTCTGCATAAAGACGTGTGCAAACAAAATCCAGCCCGAATCCGCCATCTCCGCCCACGAGATTACAATACTCTGAAAGATATTTTTCAAAGGCAGATCGGAATCTTGGCAACAGGCAATAATCATTGACAACATTTTCGTATTCTGTCTCAAAAATGTCGTTCCAGTATTTATAAGCTGCCAAATAACATTTTAACACGGCATCGAGGTACTCAGAAGGAGTGACATCTGGTTTATACAGCGGCTCTGCCTGTTTCATGCAGGCGTTAAATCCAGGAGCAAGTTCTTCTGACCTGTCAAAAGGCAAAAAATCTTCGGTTTCTGCCCTAACAGAAGCAGGTTGGGACAGGCTGGCTGCAAGAAGCACGGCTACAGCAAGTTTTTCTAAAAATCTGGTACGCATTGGTTTCTCCTCTGCATAATCCCCCGGCTTTACCAACAGGCATCTGCCATAAACGGGCTATTCAGGTGGGTGTTTGTGGATGGACAATGAGCAGGTCTTGGAATTTTTTTTTCTAGTCGAACACCTGACTGATGTCAAAGACGCTGAAATAGCAGGCTATAATGATACAGCTTTAGATGTGATTTTTTCCTTCTGCTAAGGAGTGGATAGCATTAACAATTGACTCAACCTTGGATATGTAATCTTTTACGTATTCTTTTGTTATATCATTTTGTTTAGACGAACCATGATCCCGATCGTTCTGATGTGCAATGGCATTGCGTCTCTTAAATAATTCAGCCACAATTTGTGCACCCGTGTCTTTTGATTTTTTTTCTTTACTTTGCGGGAAGGCCAGCTCCATAGTGTTAGAAAATCCGATCCCAATGAGATTTAACTGATCTTTCATACTTTCTTTTGAAAGAAATACATCTCTTCCAAAACGGTCATTCAAATAAGAAAAGAACCACTCCTTAGAATTGGAAGAGAGAGCTTCTTTAACTTTCCCCATTGGGACCATAAATGTAGCATACTTCTCAGAAGACTCCCATTCTTCAGTGAACATTCTGAAAAGGCAGTATTTGCTCATTTCATGGATATAGAAATCAAGCAGGCCTTCAGATAGGACAACCTGAGAACGCCAAATTATTTTGCATCCTTCATTGTCTCCACTGTTATATAATGAGTCAGCAACTGTATACTGTTTTTTTATAGCATTTAAACTGTCTTCAAAATATTTTCTGATTTCATCCAGGCTAAACTGAACGGGAATTGCAACAGGCTTTGCGTCACGTATACCTATTTTTCGTTCTGCAAATGAAGACTCTCTCTTTAATACCATAAATACGCCCTCACCTACATTTCAGAAACTATATGTGCAAAATCAAGATTAAGCATGGGAATTGCGCCATATTTTCCAGATATATATCCTCTTTCAAAATTGTCTTC
The DNA here is from genome assembly GCA_963661665.1 of Bulleidia sp. Taxonomy (GTDB): domain Bacteria; phylum Desulfobacterota; class Desulfovibrionia; order Desulfovibrionales; family Desulfovibrionaceae; genus Desulfovibrio. The sequence goes on from CAVLCT010000179.1 coordinate 1,713, forward strand.
TTTTCTGACATTCTTTATTTCAATAAGCGAATAAAGATCAGTTGAGTGGTCTTCTGGCTTCATTTCTGTAAACCAAATTTGATCTCGCCTGAATAAGTCCAGATTTAACAGACCAGTTTCATGGGTTGTAAAAATCATTTGTGCAAACTGGTCTGTCTGCGTATTTACAAATAATTTAACCAGGCCAAAAACAAGAGCTTCATGAAGACTAGCTTCTAACTCATCGCAAATGAGGACTTTACCAGCAAGCATGATATCTATTATTGGGCATAACATACCAAACAATTTCTGAATTCCAGCAGACTCCTCTTGCATTAAATCAATATCAAAATTGCCATAACTGACACGGGCAGTAATAGCATCCACATCAGATTTCAAAAGAATTGCTTTGAATTCATCTGATAAAAAGGGTGGCATCGCTGATTTTTCAAGTTTTTTCTTCTCAATAATCACCTTTATATCTTTGATGCCGGTTCCAAGCTCAGCCAAGAACTTCAGAACTGCCTGTTTCATTTTTGGATTTTGTTTCATCTGATAAAGAGAATAGTTCATCCAATTGTTCTGATTGACAGAACTATACAAGACAAGATCGTTATTAAAGAAATTATATGCATCTATAACTTCTTTTACAGAGCTGAAATTTGCTGCACAAGATAACATAAGGCGGTTAAGTTTAAGAACATTTTTACAAGTGTTAAATTTTCCTCTAAATTTATTACCAGCAACAAAATTTTCACCAGTACGTTCAAAAATTTTTGTTTGTCTGTTATTAGGGAAATAGTAGAGATATTCTTCTGATATAAGCATGTTTTTAATAGAGAATGCAAAAACATACCGTATATCATGTACGATAAACTGAATTCTATATGTGCTTTCCTTATTGACACCATCTAATTTATGAGGAGTTTGGAGTATGCCCTGACCAGGCTGATTGTTAATACTGTTTGTTACCATATTCTTTACAAAAGATATTGCGTCAACAAAATTACTTTTTCCTGAACCATTAGCGCCATAAATAACTGCTGACTTTAATACTCTTGCACCTGATATTTCTTTAGTCTTCTCTTCAAAAGTAGTATCTTTGCTAGCCAAGGCAGAAAACAATACTTCCTCCCTGATAGACTTATGATTAGAGCACGCGAATTCAAGTAACATTTTCCACCACCTCATCTTTGATGAATGAAGAGAAAATAGTATACATAAGCTAATTTATCAACACTATTTGCTGACTTTTTAGCAAATACGCAAACTAAAAACACGTTAGCAAACGTTCAGACTATGCACACAAAAAAAAAGGCCCTGCCCCTGTCAGCTGCCTGCTCCGTTTTGCGGAGGAGAGACAGAAAGACAGCGGCAAGGCCCCTGGGCTTGTCGTGGAAAGATTGCAATACAGGCAGTACT
>CAVLCT010000180.1:0-1040 GCA_963661665.1 Bulleidia sp.
GTCCAGGCAAAGCCAGCCCCTTTTCCCGTATAAGGATGCTCCGAGCGGCAAGCCGGCATGCGGAACTACAAAGGCTGGCAGCAGACCTGAAAAGAGTGAAATATCTCTTTGACTGAAATATATTTTTGGTTACAATTCCCTCTCGACAAAAGATATTCTCTTCCCATGACGGCGCATTGGTGGCATGTTCTGCCTTACTGCCAAGGAGGATTTGCATGAAACAACTAAGTCGCTCCATCCATCTTTCCGTTCATATCCATAAGGATCCTGATGCCATGGCCGAGCGCGCAGCCCACATCCTGGCCGCTGCCTGCGATGAGGCTATTTCCGAGCGCGGATGCTTCAGGATTGCCATTTCTGGCGGAAAGACCCCCATTCCTCTTTTCCGCCTGCTGACCCGCAGGGACTGGACCGCCGCCCTGCCGTGGGACAAAATTTCTGTTTTCTGGGCCGATGAACGCTGCGTATCCCCTGACCATCCTGACAGCAACTACGGCATGGCGCACAAGGAACTGCTGAGCTATGTGCCCTGTACGCAGTTTTACCGCATGCGCGGGGATCTCGATCCTGAAAAGGCTGCCCTGGACTATGAAGAAATCCTGATGAAGGAGTTTATGCTCAAGGAAGGGGAAATCCCCCGCTTTGACATGATATTGCTGGGCATGGGCGACGATGGCCATACTGCGTCCCTCTTTCCCAATTCCCCCGGGCTGTATGCCGGTGACCGTCTTGTCATCGACCAGTATGTGCCCGAGAGAAAGGCTGACCGCCTGACCATGACCCTGCCGGTGCTGAACAATGCACGCTGCTGCATGTTCCTTGTGACCGGCAAGGAAAAGCACGCTGTGTTGCAGAAGGCCCTTAACCTGCTGGACAAGCCCGAACTGCCTGCGCAGCTGGTACGTCCTGCCGTAGGCGATCTTATCTGGGTTGTGGACGAGGATGCCGCCACCGGCGGAGAGTAGTTTTTTCTGCCTTATAATACGGGGAAGGATGCGTCTTCTCTGCATCCTTTCTGCCCGTCATAAACAAGTATCAAA
>CAVLCT010000180.1:1050-3033 GCA_963661665.1 Bulleidia sp.
GATGCCGCCACCGGCGGAGACTAGTTTTTTCTGACTTCTGACACAGGGGAGGGAGGCTTCTTCTTTGCATCCTTCCTGCCCGTCATAAACGAGTATCAAAAATGCTTATCAAAAGGCGCTGTGCCCATCATGGGGGTACGGCGTCTTTACTTTTGCCCGGCTATTATCTGCAGCTTTTCCGTGTCCAGTACCGTTACCTGCCTGCCATGCAGGGTAATCAGCTGGTCGCTGACAAAGCGTGACAGAACCCTGGACAATGTCTCCCTGGTTACGCCCAGCATGTTTGCCATTTCTGCACGGGAGACCTTGAGAATGACTGACGTGCTGTCTTCAATGAAAACCCTGTGCAGTATATAGCGGCTGATGCGCTGGGAGGCAGTAACGCCCTGCATGCTGAGCTTTTTGATGCACATGCGGTTTCTGAGAGCCAGTATGCCCAAAAGGCAGACCCCAAGACCGGCATCGCCCTGTACGGCTTCATGCAGGTTTTTTCTCTGTATGCGCAGGACAAGGCACTGTTCCAGGGCCTGGGCTGTGGCAGGCCAGTGCTTTTGCCTGAACATGCATGACTCGCCGATAGTGCTGCCGTCTGAGACGATGTGGATGATATGTTCCTTGCCGTTGCTCTGCCTGTGTATAACCTTGACCAGGCCCCTGATGATGACAAAGAAGAATGAAGCCTCGTCTCCTTCCTGGGCAAGCAGTTCCTGGGGCTGGATTTCCCCAAGGTCTGCCGTGGAGACAAGGTGAAGCAGCGTGCTGTCATCGACGCCATCGAATACCTTTGTTCGCTTGAGCTGCATGAGTCTGGCCTGGGGCTGGCAGTCTATAATACGCATGTATCTCCTCTTGTATCGCATTGCCTGTGTATCAGCTGGCAGGCAAAAACGTGTCGTCCAAAAAAAAAGCATGCTGCTGTATGCGGGCTTTAGCGCCTTGCCATACTGGCCGCTAATGATATTCAGTATCAGATAGAAGAAGAACAGACAACAGAAAGACAGACAGTTTGCAGGCAATGCCATGGCGTCAAAATCGTATTGCGGTTGGCGGATAACTGCAAGAAAAGGGCGGCTACGGCCTTTTGGCACGCCGTATCTGCCCTCAGGGTACAAGATATCAGAAGTATTTAGAACTTCCAGGTAAAGCCTGCATTGAGGCTGTGGTTGGTCTCATGCCTTGCAGTCTGGATGCCATAGTTCAGGCCAATGGCTAAATTGCCTATTTCGGCCTTGATGCCGGCCCTGCCGGTATAGCTCACAGTGTCCATGATGCGCGTGGCGCTGCCAGCGACGGGAAAAACTATGCCATGACAGACGCAGCCTGGCCGGACGCAGGCTTTCAAGGACGGCAGGGCGTACAGGACAGTGCAGCAAGATGCCGTGAAAGGCTTGCAGGGAAGGAACACGTGCGGGTATAGTACTTCTCAGCAAAATTGTATCCCTCATGCCGGCAAAGACGGCAGATCCCTTAGAGCAACTGCCTTATGAGCAGCCTTGCAGGTAACTGCCCCATATATTTGCCGCTATGTCCAGAGATGCTTGCAGAGATGCTTGTGTCAGCAGGAAGGCTTTTGTGAAAATACTGCTTCTTCTTTTGTTTTTTGTCTTCGGTCCGGCTGCCGCTGTGTCGGCAGACACGGTGAAGAACGACTATTTTTCCGTGGATGTCCCCAGTGACTGGCAGCTTTTGCAGGATGACAACGACAATGCCATAGCCTTGTCAGTCTATGCCACAAAGAACAGGGACTCTATTGTGACGACCGTTGTTGGCTCTAACGGCAGGGCTGATGTTGCCACCATACTCAAAAGCTTTGCCCAGCAGTACAAGGCAGAGGAAAGCTTTGTCAGAAAAGACGGGCAGGGCATGTTTATCTTTAAAAGCTACGACGGCATGGACAGCACAGGATACGTAACTGTCAGCGACCGCCTGTACATGGTTGTCACTGTGTCAGGCAACCTGCGCAAGGCCAGGAATTTCCTGAAG
>CAVLCT010000181.1:0-3026 GCA_963661665.1 Bulleidia sp.
TAATGTGAAGGTTATGTGCAGGTTTTGTCAAAACCCAAATGAGCGCCTGCCCCGATCTTCACAAAAAAATCTGTGCGGTGTGGGTAACAACAACTACACAAACTCCTCGTGCACCGACAGATTTTTTCAAAAATTTTTTTTGAAGACTCCCTATCGGAATATCAAGCCCTGTAGATAAAACCATGGACAGGGCATACACCTGTAATCACCCTGCCTAAACAGGCCCCCAAAACGATAAGAAGACGTGCCCAGAAGTTTATGACGGTGGACACAATCTTGCAGATCAGATATATAAATAGGTAGCCGTGAATTCGCCTTTTGAACATACCTGCTCATGAAACCAAAACGGCGGGTAAAATCATGAGTTTGTACTAACTCTATCTGTATATTTCTGTATAGGAGCATATTATGAGTTTTGCCATGCTATGGAAGAGATGTTTTGGTGGCTATAATAATTTTAAAGGCGAAAAAGTTGCTAATAAAATATTGGCAATAAAGGTACAAAACCCATTTGATCCCACAACAACCTGTACGATGGGAGATCTATTGATAGCAGGTGCAATTACAGAGGATCATATCCTTGATGTAGCAAAAAGCTATGGGATTGATTTCCCCAGTGATGCAGTAGACGGCTCAAGCAATAATGTACTGCAGTATATGTTGTATCATGGAAAAGATTATCAATACACCATTACTAATGAAGCTGGAGAAAAGATAATAGCTGGTCTTGACCAGTCAGGTCCTATAGACCTTGTAACGAAAGAATTTCCATTACTGCCAATAGAGCATGTAGAGAAAATGGCTGATATATTAAGTAGTAATGGCGAGATATGGAACAGCACATTTGGTCAAGTTTCAGAATTTGCTGTTAAGAACAAATTAATTGATTCAGGATATGATGTATTGATGCCTGCAGCACGAAATTATAAGAATGCTGATTTGCTTGTTGACCATAAATATTTTGTAGATCATGAACTCAACTATGTAGAATCTCCAGATTATCCTGGATATGGAATGCTTCAAATAAAATCGACATCCGATATAATACCAACTAATAATTACGTGGCGAATACGCTGCACCATCTTGAAGTTAATCCGGATATTCCAGTCCTGTGCAGTACAAAAATTGCTGACCAGCTCGGACCAGCTTATGCGGACAGAGTAGCAAGTTTTGAAAGTATTGGTTTGAACGATAACACATTAGAGTCAATGGCATATGCCCAGTATGAACAGCTTACGTATTGTTCTCCAGATATTCTATCAAGTCTGAATGGCGTTGCATATGGCTTGGATTCATCGCAGTTTTCTGACGCTGTTGACTCTGCCCGCACATCGGTTATCAGTCATACAATGGATGCAAATGGTGTACTTGAGACACATTTAAACATAGGCTTACACAATCTTCCCATAATTGGCATGATGATGCGTGGTGCAATTTCATGTGTCTCAAACTATAGAAGATATCAAAGTGGTGAAATTCCCAAAGAGGCTATAGTAAAAAATATAACATATGATGTTGCACGAACTGGTTTTACTGGAACAGCTGCGGCAGTTGGGGTAGGTTCCATACTTGCTGTTGGCGGAACATCTTTTAGTAGCGTTATGAATAATGCCTTTGAGGCTTTAAGTGGTGATGATTTAACTGATATTATTGAAACTCTTGGTATAGGTGCTCTTGTTGTTGCTGCAGGTGTAGCTATATCAAAGGTAGCAGGATCTATATTTGATAATTTTTTTGATCCAAAGAAAAAACTTAAACAAAAAACTAGTGAGGCTAGTATAGCTGCTACTAAGCTTGCTATAACATTAGATCTTACATATGGAAGAGATAACTTTTTGAATATTTTTAAGCATGAGGCTATCCCTAATATAGAACATGTAATTGATGACTCAAATAAAGACATGGCTATCATTAAAAAGGATAATAAAATATATCCATTGTCGTATTATGTGCATAAATATAGAGTAAATATATTTAGCAAAATAAGATCACACCTTATTGAACCATATGAAAAAATGTGCTTTATGTGGCGTTATATAGGTGAGACAGTGCAATTTTTATGCATAAATGACACTGACACAAACAAACAAAGACAGAAAAAAAGTCATATGGAAAATAGTAAAAAATACTATTGTCAGTACTTAAAAGAAGCAAATTCAGAAGAAGCCCAAAAGATGGCAGAAATATTTAAGGAAATTGGAGACTCTTATAATAAATTTACTGAAATTATGAATCGTCTTATCATGTGTGACATGTTAAAATTGAGAGATGTAATAAAAAATATAGACGATGCAGACGTACAAACAAGATATACTAATTTTATAACAAGTTATAATGAAATGATGCTTGAACGTAACAGGCTTATAAAAAATGGCACAATTTCTGCATAAGAAGAACAATGAACAATGAAAAATATTGTTTTTCCTACATCAAGCCGACTGGCTCTCAGTCCGTCAGACCTCCGCGGGTAAGCAGCATTTTCTTTACCGTAACGCTGCCGCATTTACCTGACGCCTTTACGTGACAGCTTGGGGCTCTGCCTTCTATTGCAGGCTCACCCAGGCAACCGGCCTGATGCAATTTCTGTTCGTCAACGCTACGAGTTTCGCCTCCCTCTTCTTCCAGCTAATACCTCACGGTATCCACCTTGCGATTGGCTATGGCCTTGGTCTGTCTACCCGGCCTAGGGACTTTCACCCATTAGAAAAGGGGCATAGCTTAAAGGCTGTGCCCCGCCTTTATTGCAAAAGAGATGCTGTGCCTTTCGCACAGCCTGCATTCTCCCCCTGCAGATGTCCTGCACTATCCTCCTAAGGCAGGTATTTTGCGGCATGCAGAAAAACCAAAAAACTAAAAAGCGTCAAATCTGAGCTACACCGTCAGATTTTCTCAAGTTTTTTAAGAAGATTCCTTATAACGGAATATCACTGCCCTATAAATAAAACCAAGGACAAGGCATGAGCCTGCAAACACCCTTCCTGAGCGCATCCGTTCAGGCGCGACGCTGGCAAGCCCTGATTTCCGG
>CAVLCT010000182.1:0-2978 GCA_963661665.1 Bulleidia sp.
CGTTGGCAACAGTTACGGTTATCTCCGCTCTGACCGGAAGCGGTGCCAGAAGGAGAAAAAACATCACAAGGTATCCGAAAGACATCCGTTTCATAACAGCATCTCCTTGTAATTTGTGCCGGCAGAGGCGGCATACGGAATTCAGCCGTATTTTAGCCCAAACAGGATACTGTCGCTATCACTATAAATTAGGTATACAGGAAGGGCAAACAGGATACTTGAGGAGAATACAGTCTCATGGGGCACGGTCCGCAAAAGAACAGCCAGTACTATTTTTCACGGCACCTGCGGGATGTCCTTGCAGACATTCCTTCCTATGGACTGACGGTCATTGAAGCACCATCCGGCTTTGGAAAGACAACTGCCTTGCGTGAATACCTGGCACGCGAGCAAAAAGGAGCCGATGTACGCTGGTATACCTGCCTTGGCGAATCAGCAGGCAGATCCTGGGCTGGCATCTGTAATCTGTTCGGTAGCCGGAAAAGCCGTAAGGGCGGTACAGAAGGCGATATAGAAGACGGTATATCTGACGAACTCTTGGACCTTGGAGAGCCGTCTCCTGAAAACATGGCTGACATTGCCTGCCTTATTTCCGGATGTAGTCCTGCAGGGCCGACGTTTGTCGTCATCGACAACTACCAGCTTTTTGACAGTCCGGTGCGGAAGCGGTGCATTGCCGCCTTTTCTGCGTGCAGGCATGAGAATCTGCATATCATACTGGTAACGCAGCCGCTTAAGGATGAAGGAGCTGGACCTACCTTTCATGCACAGCCGTATCATCGCATCCGGATGCGGGATCTTCTTTTTGATGTGCAATGCATCAGCTCATACTGTAGCCAGGCAGGAATAGGACTTTCCAAAGAAAAGACAGAACAATTGCAGGCCTCTTCAGGCGGCTGGGTGGCCGCTATCCGCCTGCAGCTGCAAAACTACAGGCATACAGGCAGTTTTGCCGATTTCAGCGATATAAGCCCCCTGGTGGAAACAGCCATCTGGAACCGGATGTCCCAGAATGAAAGAAATCTTCTGATGGCGCTCTCCCTCTTTGAGTCCTTCACCACCAGCCAGGCCGCCATAATGAATGACGGCCTGGCACTGCCGGATACTGTTGCCGAGCTTCTGTCACTTGACTTCTTCATCCGCTACGCATCTGACAGACAGGGGTATGTACTGCACAGCATATTGCAGGACTATCTGCGTGAGCGTTTTGCCATGCAGTCTTGCGAGTTCAAAAAGGCCATGTACCGCAGGGCTGCCCATGCCAGCCTTGCGGCAGGCGATCTTTTGCAGGCAGCACTCTTCTTTATGAAGGTGGATGACTACCAGTCCGTTCTCGCCCTCCCTATGACTACCCAGTATGTCTACAACAACCAGGAGAGGAACATCACGTCACTCTTTGAGAACGTGATGGACAGGTGTCCGCAGGACATATTAGGACAGCATCCGGTCTTTCTGGTGCTCATGGCCTACAACTTTTTCAGGAGCGGTGCCCGTACCTATTTTAACCACGCCACGGAAGCCTTGAGCAGGCTGCTTGAAAAATACAGCGGGAACCGCAGTCCGGAATGGGAGAGGGCGTGCGGCGAGTATGCCATGCTCATGTCCTTCACCGAGTATAATGACATTGCCAGAATGGGCGAGTTCCACCGCAAGGCCATGCAGCATCTGCGGGCTGTCTCCGGCATCCCAAGGTCAGAGGTTTTTCGGGGCAACATGCCTTTCGGGACGGTCTCGGTTCTCTGCCTGTACTGGAACAGGCTGGGCGGGCTCAGCCATCTGACAGATCTTATGGATACCTATCTGCCGGTGTATTCTGAGCTTGCCTCGGGACATGGAGCCGGAGCAGAGCATATTTTCCGTGCTGAGGCTGCTCTTGCGGCCGGTGACGACAGGGCTGCCGAGCTCATGGCCTACAGGGCGACCTACAGGGCACGCAAGGAAGGGCAGTACGGCGTTATCCTGAGCGCTGACCTTGTCCTGGCCGAAGTCGCAATACTGCGCGGGGATGCTGAAGCCTATGAGACGGCCCGTGAAAGCATTGTCCACAATATCAGGGAGTCGGGGCAGCGTTCAGTGCTGCGCCTTGGAGAATTATGCCAGGCAGCGCTGGATCTCGGGCTTGGGGCAACAGATATCCCTTTGTGGCTGCGCGACATTACAGGAATCAAGAGGGTCGTCTACACCCACAGCATTCCCTATGCGCTTATTCTGTATGAGCACTATCTTCTGCTGACTGGGGGCCTTGGAGAACTGCGCCGTTGCGAAGAACTGATTACTGAGCAGGCCCGAACCATGAACTATATCCTTCCCAAACTGTACCATACCCTCTACCTGGCCGCAGCAGAGGCAAAGGAGGGCGCCATGCAGGAGGCCTGCAAGCGTATGAAGGAGGCGCTGGACCTTGCCTTGCCGGACAAAATGTATCTGCCCTTTGCCAGGCTGTTCTCCGAACTTAAGCCCATATTTGCTTATGTGGACCTGCCAGAAGAGGCGTCAGGATTACGTGAGCTATGCCTGCGCAGGGAACGAGGGGTACAACGCATAAGAAAGCAGCAGGACGGGGCATCTCTTCTGACTGTCCGCGAAAGGGAAGTCTTTGTTCTGGCAAGGGAGCGCCTGACAGCGAAAGAAATTGCGGTAAGGCTCAGTATCAGTGTGCATACAGTGAATACCATGTTGAAAAACATCTACAGGAAGCTCAATATCAGCGGAAAGACGGAATTGAGCACCATCCGTGCCTTATGATGAATATGTTTGAATTACAAATAGTTACGTCTGCCCACATAAAACTTTTTTGAAGAAAAAGAAAAAATTTGTTGACAGTGAGGTTACGGGAGCGTAGAAGCTCCACTTGCGCCAAGCGAAAGGGGCTCACGAAGCCGCTTAAACGGAAGCGCAGCTGGTTCGTGATTGCCAGGCCGTTTTTGAAGGTTTTTCAAAGAAATTTGAAAAAAGATAAAAAAAGGCTTGACGGACTG
>CAVLCT010000183.1:0-2966 GCA_963661665.1 Bulleidia sp.
TCTTTGTCAAGTGCAAAAGATGCCCGTGCGGCACAGGAACTGTGAACAGGCAGTCCGTAAGACTGGCATTGCTGTATCCTTTTGTCAGAGGACGGCAAAAGGATGGACGGAGCGGCCAGGAGGCAGTGCATAGCTGCGCTTTGCTTTGTGGGCCGTTTTTTCCTTTTGCCAGGAGCTTGTGTCTTTTGCCTGGCTTTTTTCACTCTGTTCAGAAGGTTGCTGCATGCTTCGTGTTCTTATCTTTATTCCCGCTTATGAGGCTGAACAAACTATCGTCAGTGTACTTGATCGGATACCTGACACGCTGGCTTTGTCATATGATGTTAGTGTCCTTGTCATTGATGATGGTAGCAAGGACAAAACATTTGAAACAGCCAAGAGACGGAGTGAAAACTTCTGGTGCCCCTGTGTAGTACTCCGTTCTCCCGAAAACCACGGCTACGGCGGCAATCAGAAACTGGGCTATCAGTATGCCATGGATAATGGCTTTGACGTAGTAGCCATGGTGCATGGTGACGGACAGTATGCGCCGGAGTGCCTGCCTGATCTTCTGCGTCCCTTTGCCAGTGCCGGAAAGATTCCTGATGCTGTCTACGGATCGCGCATGATGTCAGTTCATGATGCCCGTAAGGGCGGCATGCCTGTATACAAGATCCTTGCCAACAAATTCCTGACAAAAGTGCAGAACCGGCTTCTGGGAACGCATTTATCTGAATTCCACAGCGGCTACCGCCTCTACCGTGTGGACAGCCTGCGCAGGCTGCCTCTGCCTCTCAACAGCGACGGCTTTGATTTTGACACGGAAATCATCATCCAGATCGTGTTCAGCGGGGGAGAAATTGTTGAGCTTCCCATCCCCACTTTCTATGGAGACGAGATCTGCCGTGTCAATGGCGTGCAGTATGCCATGCTTATATTGAGGACTTCGCTCAAGGCACGTCTTATCAGGATGGGACTTTTGCATGACGCCAGGTTTGAAACTGAAGAGGATGATGAGTCAGCGCCGACAGGACTGAATGCCGATAAACCGGCTCTTGAGACAATAATGGCTTCTGTCCCTGATTCAGGCAGAGTGCTTGTCGCGGAAAACGGGAACGGAACAGTGAGCAGGCTTTTGCGCGAGCAAAAGCGCTGCCATGTATATACGTTGTCCGGCTCTTTTGAAGAGGCAGATGATATTCCCTGGCAGAGCCTTGATATGGTTGTGCTTGCAGACAATCTTGAGAGCGAGCCCAGGCCAAAACAGTTTCTCCTTGACCTTCACGCCCGTCTTGCCGGCAATAATCATGTTTCCCTTCTTGTCTCAAGCGCCAATGTGGCCTTTCTGACGACCAGACTGTCACTGCTTTTGGGACGTTTCAGCCGTTGCGGGCATGACAGGCCGTCAGCCGATGCAAAACGCCTCTTTACCTGCCGTTCCCTGACAAAGCTTTTAACCACGACAGGTTTTTGCGTGACTGAGAAAAAGGGATCGCCTGCTCCTTACGAAAGATCTCTTGGGGAAGGAGCTTTTGCCCGTCTGCTGACATCTGCCAGCAGTCCTCTGGCAAAATGCTGGCCAGGCCTGTTTGGCTGGCGCATATTTGCCAGGGCAACAGTCGTGCCTGATACCGCTGCACTGCTGGATAAAACGGAACGATAACTTCAAAACTGCACGCATACAGAAAAATTGGACAGGCTTATGTCTTACAGACTGAACCGGCAGGACGTGCTTATTACGCTGGGCATCTTTTGCTTTGCTCTTCTTTTGCACTTCGGGCGTATCGGATCATCCATTAATGGTGCAGATCTGGCGACAGATCCGGCCATGTACTGCTCTATTGCGGCATCTATAGGAAATCCTGAGTATTTTGCCCAGGATTTTTCTTTTGGGGATGTGTCCAATTTTGCCACCCATGTGACACCCCTGGTGCGGCTTGTGCAATGGCTGTCCTCTCATGTGACAGACGGCAACTGCGGGCTTGCCTATCTCTCCCTGACAGGCTTTGTCGTCTTTCTGCACTACTTTGCCTTTTATCTTTTGGGACGTTTTGTCTTTGGCACGCCATGGAAGGCCCTGCTTTTTTCCGTGCTTGTCAGCATGTGCTACTGGACGCCCTGGGGAACATACTGGGGAGCCGGCTATCAGGACTACACTCCGCGCGTGATTTTCAACGGCTTCTACGGCCTTTTTTTATGCGCACTTCTCTGCGTTTTGCAGAGGCCTGGATGGTGGCCACTGCTTTTGTTCCTGCTGGCAGGGACTGTATATATACATCCTGTCAGCGCCCTGCCGGCTGCGGCCGGAATATGGCTCAGCCTGGCGTTCAGCAGGCAGCAGGGCTGTTCGCTGCTTAAGCACTGCCTCTGGATTTTCTTTGCAGGCCTGTGTTTTGTCATCGGCATTCTTCCATATGCGGCCACATACCTGCATTCGTCAGGCATGGTGCTGTCTGCGGATGAAGTGTCTTACATGCAGGAAATACTGCGGACACGCTTTGATGCCGAATATGCAGAGTACTGGCAGGGCATGCTCAAATTTTACAGGCAGTATACCTTTTTGCCTGTCCTGCCCCTGGCCCTTGGCGCAACCTGGCTATTGCTGAAGAGAGGATCTGAAAAGGAAAAGCTTTTGTGCCGGCATATCTGGCTGTGGATTGCCGGTGTCTATATCGTGATAGCCCTGTTCCTGGCGGATCAGATTGTCAGTACTGCCATGGGACGGGTTCATCTGGAATTTGATCTGGTGCGTGTGCACCGTTTCCTTCCATTTTTGTGGATGTTTCTGATTTTCCTTGGCTGCAACCTGCTCTGGCGCCTTGCCGCAGAGGAAAAGCTGCAACATAAAGGGCTTTGCCGCTTGTTTTGTACGGCTGTCTGTATCGGCTTTTTCCTGGGCGGCCTGCATACCATGGCAAAAGTGAGCCTGCCGTATTACTGGTATGCCCTGGACAAGGACAGGTATGAACAGGCGTATGCAGAAAAGC
>CAVLCT010000184.1:0-2923 GCA_963661665.1 Bulleidia sp.
ATTCATCAATGAGCAGAATGACTGGTTTGCCGTAGTGTGCGTGAAGAGCACTGCAAAGAATCTTTAAGGAGTTTGCAAGCAGATCTTCATCACCCCGTTTTGCTTTGAGTGTTTCGATATCCTCTCTGTCCGATATGTCAACGGCCTCGCTTTTTAACAAGAAAGCATAATTCTTGCAGATGCTGTTCACATACAAGCGGATTTTGTTCAGAGCCTGTGCAAAAGTCTTACCTTCAATTTCCTTAAAAGAGACAAACAGCGTAGGATACTGGTTCATCCACTTGTCACAGAGAGGCTTGTTTTTCGATATGGCAAGTCCCTCAAATATAGACCTGCTGTCCTGGGATATATCAAAAAAGTCGTTGATCATGTTCATCATCAGCGTCTTGCCGAATCTTCGCGGACGGGTGATGAGGGCACACTTGGTTGCAGAAGTAAAAAACTCTTCGATAAAGGCTGTTTTGTCTGCGTAATAGCACGAGTTTTCGCGAAGTACACGAAATTTTTCCCCGCCAATCTTGATACGTACATCAGACATTTTAACCTCCTTAAAGAACTTCCGCTTTGTGCAACCTGACATTGTCCTCTTTTGCGGATGGCAGGTACAGCTGCCTGTCTCTGCTCCGTTTGTTCCTGATGGCCTGAATATAAGTTATTGGCGGTGATCTGGCAATCTTTGTGTTACCAGGCATCATTGTCAGCCTTGTCTGCTTCGTCATCTGCAATATCCTCCCTCTTCTAGCTGTCCTTGCCATCATTTTCTCCTTCCAGAGGGGATTTTTGCGATCTATGTATTGACTTTGAAATCCAATTTCATTATCTTCTTTTCACGTTCACCAATTGTGCACTGTGCCCGGATAACTTTCATCAGTATGGAGGAAAAACATGAAGGCTACGGAACAAGCTCTTTCATTCCACCGCAACGGCCGGAATCTGTATATCAGCTTCCAGAAGGAACCTGACCAGCAGGCCTTTCGCTCCATGTCCATGGTCCTGCGCGACTATGCTGATGACACAGGCAGGCTTTTTTTGGACGTAAGGCAGCTCTCTGACACCGTGTCGCACGGGACTGCGCATTCCATGCAGTATGTCTTAAAAAAGAGCGGCCTGCCTGCCAACAGCGTCTACTTCAAAGGACCTGCCGGCTTTACCCTGGCAGGAACAGGCAACCGCGTCCTTATTGTCAACAAGGGTGCCAAGGCTGCATCCCCTGAAAACGAGGCTGCCAGAAAGCGCTTTGTGCGCCGTACCCACAAGTGTTCCTGCCATGGCAAGTGCGGCGACAAGTGCTGCAAGGTGACGGGCGGTCCCTGCTGCAGCTCGAAGCATTAGGCCCCACATTTTCCCCGTATTGTATTGTGTATCCTGCCTCACTGATCTACCGATTTTCGTACTTCTATGAGGTTCCTCTTTCATACATCCATCATAAGGAGCAGTATCCATGAGCAAAGTTCTTATTCTCTTTGGTTCCACCACCGGCAACACCGAAAGCATTGCAGAAAAAATCGGCTCCCTTCTGACTGACAAGGGCGCTGACTGCACCGTGACCAATGCCGCCTCTGTCTCCGACTGCGCCGGGCTGGCCAAGGACTACGATGCCGTCCTTATGGGATGCAGCTGCTGGGGGGATGAAGACGTTGAGTTGCAGGACGACTTCCAGCCTGTCTTCGAGGCCATCGGCGACATGGGCCTTTCCGGCAAGAAAGTGGCCGCCTTTGCCTCCGGCGACTCTTCCTACACCCATTTCTGCGGCTCTGTGGAAGTTATTGAAGAAGCTGCCAAGGATGCCGGCGCCACCATTATTGCAGGCGGCCTGAAAGTAGAGGGCGATGCCTCACAAGCCCCTTCTGAAATTGAGGAATTTGCAAGCGCCGTTGCAGCTTCCCTCTAGAAGCTCACGGCAGGGACGTTTTTTCTGCCCTGCAAGGGATGTTGTCTCAACTTCCTTAAGACAGCCCTGCAACAGCCCAGGCCTTCCCATTGCTGCCCTTCTCTTCCCCGTTCGTTCCCATCCGGCAAAGGAGAAAGCGTATGGGAAGGCTTCTTTTTGCAGGCAGGTGCCTTGCCTAAGCTGCTAGTGCTTTTCTTTCCAGAGGCGGATGAGCTTTGCGATTTCTTCCCTGCTGAGATAGCGCTGGTTGCTGCTGCCGCGGTATTCGAGCTCAAGATTGCGCAGCTCTTCTATGTACGGACCGTCTACCAGGTAATCGACCTCACTGACCAGATCCGTTATGGCAGGCTTGGCAAGGCCCTGATCCAGCAGCTCTTCCAGCGTATAGCCGGAAAAGGCCATCACGTTTTTGCCAAGCCTGTGCACTTCTTTTGCCAGCCACAAAAGCGGCTCTGGCTGCAAAAACGGCTCCCCGCCTGAAAAGGTGATGCCTGAAAGCAGGGGGTCTGAGCAAAACTGGCAAAGCAGGTCCTTTGCTGAGGTCAGGGTGCCCTTATCCAGGGCATGCGTCTGCGGATTATGGCATCCCTTGCAGTTGCGCAGGCACCCCTGTGTAAAGACAGTCATGCGCAGGCCAGGCCCGTCCACAATGCTGTCCTCTTCAATACCGGCAATACGCAGTGTCAGATCCATAACAGGCTTCCTTTGGCAATGAGCTTGAAGCGCACAGCTTCATGCTGCAATGAAGCCGGCACCACTTGGTGACTTGCACACTATACCCGCTAAGCATTCGCAGGGCAATTTCCAGGCAGGACAAATCTGCTTTCCAGAAGGCAGCACCATGGCTTCTGCCGCCGGGTGTCCTGTAATGCCAGCACAGGGAGTATCTACCTTGAAAAAATCAGAACTTGTAAAGAAGGTTGCAGCCGAAACCGGCATGTCCCAGGCCGATGCAGCCAGGGCATTGAATGCCATTATTTCTGCCGTCTCTGACTGCCTTATCAGCGGCGATTCCATCACCATCCAGGGCTT
>CAVLCT010000185.1:0-2873 GCA_963661665.1 Bulleidia sp.
CGTTGGCAACAGTTACGGTTATCTCCGCTCTGACCGGAAGCGGTGCCAGAAGGAGCAAAAACAGCAGAAGGTATGCGAAGGACATCCGTTTCATAGCATCTCCTTATACATATGCCTGTACATGGCGGCATACCGAATTCAGCCCTATTTTAGCCCAAACATGCTATTGTCGCTATCACTATATTTTAGGTATACGGGAAGGGTAAACAGGATACTTGAGGAGAATGCAGTCTCATGGGGCACAGTCCGCAAAATAACAGCCAGTATTATTTCTCCCCTCATCTCAGGGAAGTTCTCTCTGGTATTCCTTCCTATGGACTGACAGTCATTGAGGCGCCGTCAGGCTTTGGCAAGACAACTGCCCTGCGCGAATACCTTATGCGCGAACAAAAGGCTGCCACTGTGCGCTGGTATACCTGCCTTGGCGAGCCTGCAGGCAGATCATGGGCCGGCATCTGCAGGCTGTTTGCCGGCCTTGAAGGCAGCAGCGAGGGCAGCATAGCAGACGATTTGCAGGAACTTGGCGAGCCCTCCTGCGAAAACATGGCAGACATTGCCTTCCTCATCTCAGGCTGCCGCCCCCAAGATCCTTCCTTTCTGGTCATAGACAACTACCAGCTTTTCGACAGCCCGGTACGGAAGCGCTGCATTGCCGCCTTTTCAGCCTGCAGGCATGAAAACCTGCATATTGTGCTGGTGACACAGCCGCTTAAGGATGAAGAAAGCGGGCCCACCGCCCATATACAGCCATATCTTGGCATCGGCGTGCGCGATCTTTTTTTTGATACGGAGTGCATTGCAGGGTACTGCCGGCTTGAGGGCATAGCGCTTTCCCAAAGCGAGGCCGGCTTGCTGCAGCAAGCCTCAGGAGGCTGGGTGGCAGCCATCCGCCTGCAGCTGCAAGCCTACAAGTACACAGGCCGTTTTGCCGGTTTCAGCGATATCAGTCCCCTGGTGGAAACGGCCATCTGGAACAGGATGTCCCATGATGAAAGAAACCTTTTGATGGCGCTTTCCCTGCTTGAGTCCTTCACCATGAGCCAGGCGGCCATCATGAACGACGGCCTGGCGCTGCCTGATACTGTTGCCGAGCTTTTGTCCCTGGATTTTTTTATCCGCTATGCAGCTGACAGGCATGGCTACGTGCTGCACAGCATATTGCAGGACTATCTGCTAGGGCGTTTTGCCATGCAGCCTTTGGAATTCAAAAAGGCAATGTACCGCAGGGCTGCCCTTGCCAGCCTTGAGGCCGGCGACCTTTTGCAGGCAGCGCTCTTCTTTATGAAGGTGGAGGACTATCAGTCTGTTCTGGCCCTCCCTATGACTACCCAGTATGTCTACAACAACCAGGAGCGGGATATCACAGCCCTTTTTGAGAATGTGATGGACAGATGCCCGCAGGACATATTGCAAAAACACCCAGTTTTCCTGGTGCTCATGGCCTATAACTTCTTCAGAAGCGGTGCCCAGGCCTATTTCAGGCATGCCACCGAAGTCTTGAGCAGGCTGCTTGAAAAAAGCAGGGGCAGCCAGGACCCGCAATGGGAGAGGGCCTGCGGTGAATATGCCATGCTCATGTCCTTCACCGAGTATAATGATATAGCCAGAATGGGCGAGTTCCACCGCAGGGCCATGCAGCATCTCAGCGCTGCCTCTGACAGGCCAAGATCCGAGGTCTTTCGCGGCACCATGCCTTTCGGGACTGTCTCTGTGCTCTGCCTGTACTGGAATAAAGCCGGTGCCCTAAGCAAACTGACAGACCTTATGGACACCTATCTGCCCGTGTATTCTGAGCTGGCCTCAGGACACGGGGCCGGGGCCGAGCATATTTTCAGGGCCGAGGCTGCCCTGGCCTGCGGTGACGACAGGACAGCTGAGCTTATGGCGTACAGGGCCACATACAGGGCTCGCGGGGAAGGACAGTACGGCGTTGTCCTCAGCGCAGACCTTGTCCTGGCAGAAATAGCAATCTTGCGCGGGGATGCTGAAAGCTATGAAGTTACCCGCGCAAGCATAGTGCACAATATCAGGGAGTCAGGGCAGCGCTCAGTGCTGCGCCTTGGGGAGCTGTGCCAGGCAGCACTGGATCTGGGCCTGGGGCAGACAGCAGACATTCCTCCGTGGCTGTGTGACATCTCTGACATCCAGAGAGTCGTTTATACCCACAGCATGCCCTATGCCCTTATCCTGCATGAACACTACCTGCTGCTGTCCGGACGCCATGCTGAACTGCGCCGCTGCGAGGATCTGATTACGCAGCAGGCGCATACCATGAACTATATCCTTCCCCAATTGTACCATGCCCTCTACCTGGCCGCAGCCGAAGCCAGGGAAGGGCATATGCAGGAAGCCTCATCCCGTATGGAAGAAGCACTGCAGCTTGCCCTGCCGGACAAAATGTACCTGCCCTTTGCCAGGCTGGCCTCAGAACTTAAGCCCGTACTGGCCATAATGCCGCTACCTAAGGAGGCCAAGGGACTGCGGGATCTCTGCTCACGCCGGGAAAGGGGCGTTCAGCGCATAAGAAAACAGCAGGAAGGAGCCTCAAGCCTGACTGTGCGCGAACGGGAAATATTTGTCCTAGCAAGGGACCGCCTGACGGCAAAAGAAATCGCTGCAAGGCTTGGCATCAGTGTGCATACAGTGAATACCATGCTGAAAACCATCTACCGCAAGCTCAATATCAGCGGAAAGACAGAATTAGGCTCTGTCCGTGTCCTGTGATAAAATTGCATAAATTACAAATAGTTACATAAGTTTATGCCGGAAGGTTTGAAAACTTTTTGAAGAAAAATAAAAAAAGTTGTTGACAGGTAGGGTGTGTCAGCGTAAAAGCTCCACTTGCGCCAAGCGAAAGAGGCTGACTAAGCCGC
>CAVLCT010000186.1:0-2804 GCA_963661665.1 Bulleidia sp.
GACAGTTTGAGTCAACAAACTACCGCCAGCAGCCCTTCTTCCATATGGATGAAGGAAAAAGCATGTCTGACTACGCAGTCTTCGGGACAACAGCGCCGGCCCCGGCAGGCTCAAAGGAGCCCAATCCCTTAGGGCTGTACGATACTGCCGGCAATGTTGCCGAAATGACCCTGGATGCCTTCCGCTTCACTTCAGGCGGCAAACTGCAGGGATCGGCAGGAGGCTTTGTGCGCAAGGGCGGATCCTTTGCTGAAAAGGAACAGGAACTCTACCCCGGCAGCCGCGAGGAATTTGCCCTGTTTACCAAAAAAGGATCCACAAAGGCCGCAGACCTTGGCTTCAGGCCGGTCATATCAGGCATCAATACGCCAGAAGGCGATCGCATGCTGCGCCTTGAAGAAGAATACAACAGGATGAGCGGCCAGACCGAGGCTCATGACACAAGCAATGAGGCAGCCGCCTCAACGCCCATGGGAGAACTGAACCGTTTAATCAGAAAGACAACGGATCCCGTTCTCTTAAGCCACCTTGTCTACCTGCGCTCCGAGCTTGCGAAAAGCAACATTGTCCAGAACCAGGAACGGGCGAACAGGGCCTGCAACCAGATACAGCAGTGCGCCATGCTTCTGGAAGTCATACGCAATATCAATCACAAGTCCTATATTATAGAAGTTCTGGAACTTAGGGCCATCAATACTGGCCTGCAAAAGGCCCTCCCCGGCAAGCAAAAGGAATGGCAGAAGAAGAAAAAAGCCAAGGAGCAGGAACTGGCTGCCAATAATGCCCTGCTGAAGGAAACGACAGACTCCTATATCAGCGAGATGAAGGACATAAGCCGGCTTGACAGCAACGATGTTGCAGCCAGCTTCCAGGTCTTAGAAGCGCTCTACCGCGGCAACGACCGCTACAACACGCGCATGAGCCGCATGCTGAAGCTTGTCAGAAAGCATTATGACGCCCTGGCAGGCGGCAGGACTCTCAGCCAGGAGGCCCTGCTGAAAGAGCTGGGTGCAGAAAAATAACGTACAATATGACAAAAGACTCCCGCGCCTAAGAGGGAGTCAGCGGCACTCTGCCTGAGCAGAGAAGGAGAATACAATGACAGAGAATGCAAAATCCTCCCTGCCAAAAATAGGATGGATTGGCACAGGCGTCATGGGTGTTGCCATGGCAGGCCACCTGATTGATGCCGGCTATGCTCTGACAGTCTACAACAGGACAGCCAGCAAGGCCGAGCCCTTGTGTGAAAAAGGGGCAAAGATGGCTTCCTCCATACGTGAGGTGGCAGAAAATTCCGATGTTGTCTTTACCATTGTCGGGATGCCGTCCGATGTCTGGTCTGTCCTTACAGACAAGGACAACGGCGTTATTCCCCATATGAAAGAAGGCGGCATCGTCTGCGACATGACCACCTCAAGTCCCTTCCTTGCTGCCAGCTTTGCCGAGAAGGGACAGGAAAAAGGCATTTTCGTTCTGGACGCCCCCGTCACAGGCGGCGATGTAGGCGCCCGCAATGCCACGCTGTCCATTTTTGCAGGCGGCGACAAAAATGCCTATGAGACCATCCTGCCCATTCTGAACTGCATGGGCAAGAGCATGATGTACTGCGGATCAGCCGGCATGGGACAGAAGGCCAAGCTGGCCAACCAGGTGGCCATTGCCGGCGTTATGTTCAGCGTCTGCGAATCCCTGCTCTTTGCCGCAAAGGCAGGCCTTGATGTGCGCCAGTGGCATTCCCTGGTAGTCAAGGGAGCGGCAGGATCCACGGCCATGGGCACGCTGGGCAGCCGCATGATGGACGGCGATGATGAGCCTGGCTTTTTCATCAATCATTTTGTCAAGGATCTGGGTCTTGTCCTGGATCAGTGCCGCTTCATGAAAATTGTCCTGCCAGGAGCAGAGCTGGCTGACAGGTTCTACCGCCATATGCAGGCAAACGGCTACGGGAAGAAGGGCACCCAGGCGCTCATAAAGGCACTGGCCGAATTCTCCGGCACAGAATGGAACGCCATTAAAAAGTAGGCTTTTGCTGTTGCAAAATATCGTACAGGGGGCTTTAAGCCCCCTTTTTTTGTGCCATGCCCAAATATGGGTGAAGTCAGGCTGAACTTTTTTCAGGAGTTTTCCCGGTCACGCAGGGGCTGAAGAAGCCGGCCGGAAGAAACCGATGACGCCGGACACCTTCCCTGTTTAGCATCAAAAAAAATATCTTCACAAAACTATATTGACACCAAATAAAAAGATAGATTATATATAAAGCACATAGTGACTTTGGCAGGTACTCAGAACCTGGCACCTGCCATACAGCTGACAGGACAACCTGGTATTTTTAGCCTGCTATATGGCTTTTAGTCGTAAAATCACAGAAATCTGACATGTTTGACAGATTTTTCGATAAAAAAAGCATTTTAAGCTAAAATATTATTGACAGCCAAAAATAAAACAGATACACCCCTGTCCAGACACAATCTGCCTGTCCTGAATGCACATCCTGAAACCGTGTTGAGCACAGGCAGTCTCAATATACCTTTATACCTCACCTTTAAGCCCATAAGGAGAATATGTATGACGACAATGATCGACGCTACAGCCGTGGAGGCTGCAATCCAGGATACAGCCCTGAAGGAAGTTCAGGATGCCACCCAGGCCGCACAGGCAAAGGCCTCTCCCGCAAAGAGAAGGAAATATTCCGGCAACGATGTCCTGCGTCTTATGAAGGTCTTAGACGAAGTAAAGATGGACATGGACAAGCAATGCCTCTCCATGAACGACGTCGTGCATCTTGTGCAGGACAAGCTTGACGG
>CAVLCT010000187.1:0-2792 GCA_963661665.1 Bulleidia sp.
ATGCGGAAGCTGTGGAAGCTATCTCGGATGTTGTTGATAAAATTAAAGAAAAGTAGTTAGCAGTTAAGCGGAGCATCAGCATGGCATCGTTTTTTCACCATAAAAGATCGAAAGCACCAGAAGTTGATAATCCGTACTGGATGTCGTTTTCTGATATGATGTCCGGCATGCTTATCATCTTCATACTTATGTGTTTTGCTCTTCTGCTTAAGATTTCTCCGGCGGAAAAAGCAATTGCAGAGAAAGTGCAGCAGCTTGCTCAGATGGAACAAAGCCTTTCGGAGAGAGAAGCTAAGCTGACTTTGGGCATTAAAAGGCTTACCCAGGAGAGAGACAGTCTTGTTGCAGAAAAGCTTTTGATTTCACAGAAGGCAGACAAACTGGCTTCTGAAGAGCGGAGTTTTTCAAAAGTTACTGCCTCTATTGAGAAAGCGCGAATAGTCCGTAACGATATTGTGACTGAAATAGTTTCGGATCTACAAAAGCAAAATATAGCCGTTGACTTTGATAAGAACAATGGCATTATTCATATTTCTACAGATACATTGAATTTTGATGATAATAAATTTGAAATTAAGCAAGAGTTTAAAAAAACTGCAAGACAAATTGGTATTTCTCTTTTTAAATATATAGAGAAGCCAGGACGCAAGGAGTATCTGGATACAGTGTTCGTGGAAGGGCATACAGACAGCCGACATACGAGTTTTCCCGGAGGCAACTGGGGGCTGTCTGCAAGACGCGCCATTTCGCTCTGGGAATTCTGGGCTAATGAAGGGATCGGTCTGGAAAAAATTGTCAACAGGACTGACAATCCTCTTTTTTCAGTCAGCGGGTATGCCGATACAAGACGCATCGTTCAATTTGAGAACAATGAAGATGACTATCGAAAAAACAGGCGCATAGACATCCGTTTTACGACGCAACCTATAATTGACGAGAAAAATTTGGCAGATTCTTCAGGGGAATAGACAATGCTGAAGCTTTTTCCTTCTCTTGCTGTTAAGTTGCCGCATCTTGTTTCTGATAAGTCACAGCGTTTCTATCACAAACTTGTTTTACGGCTCAAAGATAAGGTCAGCCGAGTGAGTAATGGCGGTAGTTTTGAGAAAAGAAAGCAAGAAATATTGGACGCATGGAGCATCAGAAAGTCCTATAACGACATCATAGATGTTATGGTAAAGCCTTCCTACATTCGTCCGCTCATTGCTCTCTGGAACAGTGAAGAATTTTTCAAGGATGTCCCTCCGTGCAGGGTTCTTTTTGAGCATATAGAGCGACTTGCTACTGAATCCGGACGCAGGAGGTTGAGCCGCCTGCCATTGAGGGAACTGTGCCTGCTTTTTTTTAAGTATTATGACAAATTGGAGGAGTATAGGGAACTGGGACAGCTTTTGCGCCGTCAGCTGGGTAAGTATGAAGCCGGGGAATTTATGTTTGGCAT
The DNA here is from genome assembly GCA_963661665.1 of Bulleidia sp. GTDB lineage: Bacteria > Desulfobacterota > Desulfovibrionia > Desulfovibrionales > Desulfovibrionaceae > Desulfovibrio. Next base: position 1,442 of record CAVLCT010000187.1, read on the forward strand.
GCAAAACCTGATTTCCAGGCGCGACATGTTCTTTGATAATAACGGTCATATTTTTTTAGTGAAAGAGGCAGAATGGCAAAACACCCAGCCTTCACATGTGGCTGAAGAATACAGTATTCCGGCTGATTCGCGCTTTTTTCAGAAAGCCCAGCAGGCCTACTATCTTCAGAGACTTGAAAACCTTGTTCCGAACCAGCAGGATGATTTGCTTATGCTGGTCAGGCAGGAAGAGGTGGCCAGAGAGTATTTTGATGAACACTACAGGCTCGGACATAAGGTCATAACCACTCTTATCGACAAGCTGAAGAAGGCCGGAGCAGAGCCGGAAGATTTCTGGATGGATACCATACTGGCCATTGGCGGTGATCCCCGCGTGGCCAGGAGTGCGCGCTCGTTCGCAATGTGGTGGCAGCCACTGGGAGAAGCTTACATACAATGTATGCTCAAATGGCTGACAAAGGTGGATCTTGAGCTCTTTCTGCAGATATGCAGAGGCTATGTCGGCGAATCCAGGCATGAAGACCTGGCGCGCATGTATCCTGACCGTGAGAAATATCTTCGCTGGCTGTTCAAGAAGGATTTAATCATTCAGACCCATCTCTTCCTGGGAGAGGAAGTCAGAAGATATGTCAGACGTTCTTATGCAGAGAAAAAATTTAATTTTATTAAAATGTCAGGAGATAAACATCTTGCCGTCTTTTATCTGGAAATCATGGCCAGTAATGCGCCATCCGGCAAGTTGCATATAGTAGAGGGTACATTCAGTTTTAAATTGAAAATCATGGAGAGGATTCCACAGAGATATGTGCTGAATACTGTGCTGAATTATGAGAACTTCGCGAATGTTACCATTTCGGATAGTCTGCTGAGGACGGAGCTGGAAAAGGCGTATGAAAGGGAGTTTAATGTAAGGGACTTCTCCCGTAGCCATATAGGTGATCCCTGGAAGTGGTGGCTGGTACATACCCTTAGAAGATACGGAATTGCAGCAACATATGGCGATATCTTTTTATGACTATGCCCGATAGTACAGAATTTTATTGATGCTCAGATTTATTTCTCGCCTGCTTCATAATGACGCCCAAAGGACAGATACCCAGGACAGTGTCCCCGTCTGTGAATGGCGCAATACCGGCGACGGCCTCTCCTTCGTGCTACCTGCCGGCTCTGAGGATCTGTTTCTCTCAGAATGCCTTGCCGCCTATCAGCGCCTTCTCCTGCAGCTGCTGGCAGAATCCGGCGAGGCCTCCTCTGACGGCAGTGCCATTCATGTACCATCGGACATCCTGTGCCGTCTTGACGACAATGCCCGCGACATCCTGAACCTGCCTCCGGCCTGGCCTGGCTCCAT
>CAVLCT010000188.1:0-2727 GCA_963661665.1 Bulleidia sp.
ATCGTCAAATGTTAGTGCTTTACCACGATTTGCCAGCATGGAATCCTCACTTGGTAAATAGTTAATGGAATGGAAGTTGATCCGTTTTTGTACGATTGTACTTGTGTTTTGTCAAGGAGGGTATGCTAAAAAAATGACTGTCAAGCGCCGATTGTGAATTGTTTCACAGTGCGTACTAATGCTGTATGTCTGTTGAACTATATGCTGTCTGCCTGTAGTGTACAAGGCCTGACGGCTGTTGTGCAATGTTCTTCCTCTACAGGTGCAGCAAACAGCTGATGTGAACGTTTCCCTGCCTGGTCCGCTGAAAAGACGCAGTCATTGCAGGCAGACTTGCCTTTTCCCTGTGAACGGCATTTGCTGCCGGAAAATAAGAGCAAACCGATATGAAAGTACCTGCTGAGATATTAGCTGTCCCAAGGCCCGAGAATACAGTTGTCAGCAATACCGGCCATCCCGGGCCGAAACAATACCCTGTCAGGAGTATAGCCACCGTGCACTACTTTGACGGCATGCCTTTGCCCGTAAGCGGGAAGCTTGTCGGCTATATTGCAGACGACAAGTTTGTGCCTCTGGAAGGCGATAAAGAAAGCGGAAAGCAGAAAATGCTGTCATACGGATCGTCTGCACTTATCCACGATGTGCTGTCAGACATCCTTGCTGACCTGCTTAGTGTAACTCAGGCTGCTACGGCTATGCGCATTGTTATCGCAGCCTGCATCCGCGTCATGAATCCGGAACTGGAGGTGCGCCATTATGCCGATTTCTACAACAGGACGTTTCTGAGCGTCTATTATCCAGACCTGTCGATGCCTGCGAGTACCATGGAGGCTTTGCTGATAACTGTGGGCCTGGATTCTTTCATGCGTCAGAATTTTTTGCACAGGCGCCTTTCCAGGCTTGCCGATGCAGATGCCGTAGGAATTGATGCCATTGTCAGGCAGCGTACAATGTTTTATTCCAGCCTGTCAGATATATCATTCAAAAAGTACGACCCTGAGTGCTATACCATACCGGTAGTGTACGCATACAACATCAGGACCAGGGAACCTCTTTTTTCGGAGGCCTATCCGGGAAATCCCCTCAATGCTGAAGTTGTCGCACACTTTGTCCGTGAGAACGACATAACCGGAGGGATTGTTGTTGCAGACAGGGATTTTGCAACAAAAAAACTTGAGGACAAAATCAGTCAGGACAAGGCATTCAGCTTCGTTACTCCTGTCAGCCTGGATGACGAACGCATCGCCCTGTACGATATGCTGACGCCTGAATTTGCCTTTGACGCCTTTGAAAAAAGCCTGCTGGGCAAAAAACAGCAGCTGCCTGACGGGCATTTCCTCTATTCCTTCCAGGATCCGCATAAGGGCCTGGCCGCATACCACGCTTTTAAGCAGGAAAGCCGGAAAAACGGCTCTACTGATATCCAGGCCTGTCTGGACATCGAGAGAAATGGCAGATTCATCGTATTGGAGACTGACAGGGACCTTGATGCAAAAGATGTCTTTTGCAGCTATGAAGAACGCCGGATGCTGGGGATTGTCCTTGAAGGGTACGGCAACAGGGCCGGCATGAACAAATATGGTGATGACAGGGATTTTGCCGTCATCGGGGCAGAGTTTGTTAGCCTGATAGCGTCCATCATTACGTGCAGAATCATCGAAAGGATGAGAAAAGCCGGCCTTTTGAAGCAGGAATCATACCGGAATGTGATGGATGACCTGTTTTCGGTTACCAGGGATGCAGAACATGCCCTTGATGCAGCTGAAAAAGACGAGCACTGGGGAAATGTCATTCCCGGAGTCATGCGCAAGATGGTGGCCTTAGGCCTTGCCAGTTCCAGCAAGCCGGCAAAGGCGCCTAAAAAAAGAAAGGCTGCCGCTGCCGCAGCTGACGATACTGCGGAAGACAAAACAGCAGGCAGTGCTGCTGTTGCCGGAAACGCTGCTTCCGGGAATGCTGACCAGCCCAAAAAGAAGCGCGGCCGTACCAGAAAGGCTGCGGCAGATCCGGAAACGGAGGCAAATCTTCCGGCCGCATCTGCTGAGCCTGAAGAAAACAGCAAAACAGGGAAGGCCGGCAGGAAGACCAGCAGAAAGGACAGCTGATGCAGGAGCAGGCAAAGGCTGCGCCTTTCCCAGAATCGTCCTGCCTATGCACAAAGTTCCTGGCGCTTGCCAGATTAAGGATGCACACTGTATATTTTGGCCACTATGAAAAAGTCCTTAACACCTCTCATCTGCCGTATTGTCGTCCCGCTTTGCATGCTCTTCCTGCCCTCGTTCTGCGCAGGGCTTCTGACAGGAAATCCGGCGGCCGGCTGGAATCCTGTGGCAACGGCCATGCTCTGGACGGTGTCCGTGCCTGAGTTTTTCGCCTATTCTCCGGCGTACTGCTGCGGAGCCCTGTTCAGCCTGGGCCTGTGCTTCTACTGGTTTGAGCGCTTCCCCTGCTTTTTTTACGGCATGCTTTTGTTCTTTGCCTCGCTCATGGCCGGCCCGACCTGGACCGTGATTGTGCGCGGCTGGCATTACCTGTCATAATATACCCCTGTCCCTGCTGAAATTTCGGGAATATCATGAGGCTGTCCTCATTTGTGAAGAGTGTCTGCAGCTGGTTGTGGCTGCTGTGTCTGCCCGTTGCCATATGGGCACTGCTCAAGAGTTTCGAGTACCTGTACATGATAGATTTTTCCATGCTTTCCATTGTCATTGTCTGCACTATGCCTGG
>CAVLCT010000189.1:0-2720 GCA_963661665.1 Bulleidia sp.
GTCTGCGACAAGTGGATGAACCAGTATCCTGTTGTCCTGGTCTCCCTGAAGGATGTTAAGGGTGACAATTATGAGCAGGCCCGGGACAAATTTACGGATGTCATAGGACATTTGTGTGACGAATATGATTATCTCAGGCAGAGCCAGACCGGGCTTAGTGCAGACCTTCTGGCCAGAATTGAGAAAAGACTGAAGGATGGGAGATGCCTATCCCTTTCTCTTAAGACTTTGTGCTGGGCTCTTCATGATCATTTTGGGAAACAGGCCATTGTACTCATTGACGACTATGACGTCCCTCTGCTCCATGCGCAAAGGAACGGGTACTACGAAGAGATGGCGGAGTTTTTAAGCAGCCTGTACGGCGAAACTATGAAGGGCAATGAGCATCTTACGTTTGGCGTGCTCACAGGCTGCCTGCCCTATACCAACCACAGCATCATCAGCGGGTTTAACAACTTTGTAGAGGACGGGATGTCAGATGTAGTGCTGGCAGACAAGTTCGGCTTTACCTCAGAAGAGGCAGACAAGCTTCTGGCAGCAGCCGGATTTTCTGCCAAAAAGGACGAGATGCAGGAGTGGTACAAGGGGTACCTTATGGGGAGGGACACGGAAGTCTTCTGTCCCCGTGACATCATGGCCTATATCGCCGCCTTGCAGGACAATCCCGAGGCAAAGCCTGACCAGTTCCTCAGCTATCCAGGAGAAAGGGAGGTCATCCAGGAAGCTGTGGACAAACTGACTGGTTCTGTACTGGAAGATATCCTGGCTGGCGGGTGTATAAACTTCGGCATTGATCAAAAGTATTGTATCCGTTCAGGGGGTGGTAGGCACCTCCCGGTTTCAGCCGTGTTTTTTTGCTAGCCTACAAGGATAAAGTCCTGATATAAATTACCCATGGAAAAGAATGTTCAAGACATATTAGCCAATCTTCCTAGCAAGGAGATACTGGCTCAGTGCCCTCCAGAGGCAGTTAATGCCATAGAGGTTCTAAAGGATTGTGTCTTGAGGCACGAGTTAGAAAAAAGGATGTTGGTCGTAGCTCTGAGGGAAGAGCAAGATAGGAAGATTGCTGAGCAGGCTGCTTATTATGAGAAGCAGCTCAATGAACTCAGAGAGATAGTCTATGCCCTCCAACGTAAGCTAAACACAAACAGCCAAAATTCAGGTATTCCTCCGTCACAAGATCCTTTCAGGGCAAAAGGGAGTGGCGACAAGGAGGACAAAGATGATGCCGAGCCAGCGACTGATGGCAAGGAAGACAGCAAGTCTGGCAATGCGGAGGCAAAACAGGGACAAGAGAGCGAGTCTGAGCAGTCAGATAATGCAAAGCCAGCCAGGCGCAAGCAAGGCGGTCAAAAAGGACATAAAGGCCATCGCCAGAAGCTTTGCGAAACGGATGACATAAGGACAATATCTCCTGAGCGTTGCCCTTGCGGTTGTGGCAAATTCATAAATCTTAAGCGGATACAGACACATCAGCATATCGAACTGCCTGAGTTCCTAGCCCATGTTACTCGCTATGAGGTGATGGAGGGAACCTGCGCTAATTGTGGCAATACAGTTAAGGCATCTGCCTCATCTATCCCCTTGGAACATCAAACGGGGTACGGACCGAACTTCACAGCCTTTGTCGGATCTATTGTAGCTGGTTTAGGATGTACAAGGCGGCCACTTCTTGGTTTATTAGTAAAATCCGGCTTTTTTAAGACGGAAAAAGGGGAGCCTATTCCGCTTTCTCTTGGCTCTCTGACTAAACTGATCGACCGTTGCAGCAAGGCATTGGAGCAACCCTTGGAAAAAATCAGGGAAATTGCTCATATAGCTCCGATTAACTACATAGACGAAACCAGCTGGCCTATGTTTGGTCCTCTGGGAGCGGCCAATCACTGGCTGTGGACAATGTCATCAGCCTTTGTCGTTTACTTCAATATCCATAGGAATCGAAGCAAGGAAGCCTTCAACGAACTCAAAGGAGAATGGTTTGGTTACCTGATCTCTGATGGCTTAAGAGTGTATTGGTCATGGCCAGTGGAGTTCAGGCAGAGTTGCCTTGCACACCTGCTCAGACATGCCAAAAAGTGGAAGGAGGACCCCGACAAAGACATAGCCCGAGGCGGAGAACAGCTTTACAAGGAACTATGCCGCCTCGACAAAATGCAACCAGATACTCTTACCGAGGGGGAATGGCGCCCCTGGGTAATGAGAGTGCGAAAAATCATCAAGAATTATGCGGAGCAAGGCAATGTGCTCGGCACTCTGGTTGCACGTCTGCAAGCTACCTTTACGTCACTCAGTACATTTCTTCGTATTCGGGGTGTGGAACCGACGAATAACCGTGCTGAGAGGAGTCTGCGCACTCCTGTTACGAGACGCAAAATATCGTTTGGCAGCACATCAGAAAAGGGACAGCGCTGGATAGAGAGATCTACCTCAGTTCTGATGACCTGTAGTTTGCACGGATGGTCTTTCTTCAATATCCTTCGCGATGGCGTCAACCATGTTCTCAAAGGTACGCCACAAAGGCTATTTCAATTCAACAGACTAAAGCGCAAGGCTAGATGGTTGCGTCGGGAGATGGGGCTGGCTTAAATACTGGTTGCCAGCGCCACCCCCTGAACGGATACGAAGATTCTGATGATGGCATCACACTTGCTTCAGTGTGAGTAGAAGAAAAAATACAGGTCGATATAGTACTCACATTATATGTTCCGCCTCTGATG
>CAVLCT010000190.1:0-2718 GCA_963661665.1 Bulleidia sp.
AGGGATATCCTGCCATCAGCGGCCAGTTCAGACAAAGAAATATCAGCCGGAACACCATGGGGAAAATACAGCCCAAACTTTCCTGCAGCACCGGGAAGAGGCTCGGCACTCATGTCGACAAGCTTTTCCTTAAGCTCACTGCAGCCTTCCTTCTTGGGATTTAAGCGGATGCAGGTACAAGGCCTGGCAAAGCTTGCCTGCATGACAGTTCTGGCCTTTTCTTCACCACATTCCTTCAGCAAAAGCTTGCCTAAGGCAGCAGGGAAAGAGGTGTAGCGGCAGAAGGCCTCAAATTCCCCATCCCCTTCCCTGCGGTAAAAATCCTGGGACAAAACCGCATCGCCCAGGCGAAGCAGGGAGCGCAGGCCGCCGTTGGCAGCGCCGGCCACACCCTTTCCGGCCAGGAAGCGGATATCAGACACAGTCTCGTTGACAACGGCATAGGCAGGTGCGCCGTCCTGAAAGAGCAGAGCCGTGCAGGCCGTGAGCAGAAGATGCTGTACCGGCTTTGGAAAACGGTCAAACTTGGGATACACGCCCTTCAAGACAAAAAGGCAGCGGGTGTACGCCCTGAGGCAGCAGTAGGCCAGATCCGTAGCCTGGCGCCTGGCATCCTTGGAAAGAGGCATAGTATCCAGGACATTAGATATGGCCGCCTGCAGGGGTGCCCCTTTTTCCGTCTCCATAAGGACAAGCAGGGCTGCCTTCCTGGCAGAGGGGCGCAGTGCATCCAGTCTGGCTGAAAAAGACATCTTTATTTTCCCATCAGAGGCTTAACCTTGCCGGCAAGAACAAGCTCCGGGGTGCACAGCCTCTGTCCGTTGAGAAAGGAAGCCACATCCATGGATTTTTTTCCCTGCGGACGCACCCTCTTCACATCAAGGCATCCGTCCTCGCATGCTAAAAGCAGCTTCCCTTTTCTGGCGTAGACCTCTCCTGCAGCCATCTTCCCTTCACAGGGAACAGGAACTGCCTCTTCAAGCACCAGCGTCACTTCGCCTGCGGCAAGGTCAAGGGTGACATGGGCACCAGGATCAGGCGTTACGGCCCTGATATGGCAGTCTGCCACAGCGCAGGGGCAATAGACGTCTATCAGGCCGTCAGCCTTCAAAATCTTGGCAGCATAGGTACTCTCACCCTGCTGCGGCACAGGATTAAGTGTCCCGGCACATACTTCTGCCAGTACTGTTTTCAAAAGAGGCAGCGACAATTGCGCCATCTTTTTTAACAGGGAGCCCGATGTTTCCCCTGCTGTTGCGACAGCAGTGCTTGCGTAGACAGGGCCTGTGTCTAAGCCTGCTTCCATGCGCATAATGCTGACGCCGGTCTCAGGCTCGCCGTCCATGATGGCCCTCTGCACAGGAGCGCAGCCCCTGTATTTGGGCAAAAGGGAGGTATGGATATTGATAGGGGCAAAATGCGGGACTGCCAGTATGCTCTCAGGCAAAATCATGCCGTAGGCTGCCACGATTAAAAAGTCAGGCTTGAGCCCTGCAAGCACTGCCAGCTCTTCTTCTCCCTTCAGCGTGGCGGGCTGGCGCACAGGAAGATTGTGCTTTTCAGCCAGCACCTTTACAGGCGAGGGCTGCAGCTTCTTTCCCCTTCCTGCAGGCCTGTCAGGCTGCGTGTAGACGCAGGATACGGACACATTGTCAAAAGCAAGCAGCCCATCAAGGATATCCGCCGCAAACTCCGGCGTTCCCATGAAGACTACGCTTGTTTTTCCTTTCTCTTGAGCCACTTTTTCACCCTGGTATCGTAGAGGGCACGGCGCAGACGGCCTATTTTGTCAATGAACAGTGTCCCCTTCAAATGATCTGTCTCATGCTGCACGATGATGGCCTCATAGCCGTCAATATCCCGTTCAAAGACCTTGCCGTCCAGATCCATGGCCTTGAGGTGTATGCTGGAAGAACGCTGCACATCAGCCCTGTATTCCAGCGGGACAGAGAGGCAGCCCTCGCCCTTGCTGACAATGCTCTCGCCTGTCAGGGTGACTTCGGGATTGATCAGCACATGCGGCTTTTTCTCTTCATCCTTTCCAGAAGGATCATAGACGACGATATTGAGATGAACGCCTACCTGGGGCGCAGCCAGCCCGACGCCTGGTGCCTCGTACATGGTAAAAAACATGTCATCGACAAGGGTACGGATATCGTCGGTAATCTCGCCCACAGGCTGGGAAACTTCTCCCAGGCTGGGGTCAGGATACAAAACTATTTCTCGTCTGTTTGCCATTTCTACTCCGTACTATCTGCAGCAAACCTCAGGGCCGGTCCAGGGAAGACTGAAGGCCATGCAGGCACAGCGCAAAGAGCAAAAAATTTTTCAAGCCGGAAAGGACATATGCGTCCCTCCCGGCTTTCATATCTGGATTACACTAAAATGACTACTGTTCCTTTGTCTGTTCAGGTGCCTTTGCCGGCTTTTCTGCCGGCTCGCGCAGCTTAAGGCCAAGCTCGCGCAGCTGGGCGCCTGATACCCTGTTGGGTGCCTGGGTCATCAGGCAGGTCGCCTTCTGGGTCTTGGGGAAGGCAATAACGTCGCGGATGCTCTGGCATCCTGCCAGCAGCATCACCAGACGGTCCAGGCCAAAGGCGAGTCCGCCATGCGGCGGAGCGCCGAATTCCAGGGCATGGAAGAGGAAGCCGAACTGTTCCTCGGCCCTCTCGGGCGTAAAGCCTAAGGCCTCAAACATCTTCATCTGCGTGTGGGCAG
>CAVLCT010000191.1:0-2709 GCA_963661665.1 Bulleidia sp.
CCCGAAAGCGGGCTGGGGAGACCGGATGTTACCGTAAAGGGAAAGAGGTACACCCGGGCTGCCATTATTGAAGTCAAGCATGCCAAGTCACGTGAGAACATGCCTCAGGCTGCAGACGATGCCCTGCGCCAGATTAAAGGAAAAATATATACTGCCGGGGTAAGCGAGTATCAGAAAGTCATGCTCTGGGGCATATCGTTTTACAAAAAATTCTGTGCAGCCAGGGCAGAGGAATTTCGGAAGCCACAGCCCTACAATAGCTGATGGTGCCATCATGGTCCTCTGCAACGCTACTACAGCGGGGCTGTCCGATGCTGTAACGCCATAAAGCTCTGCGGGATGTCTGATACGACGGTCAGTCATCCTGCTGTGACAGCTGGAATAAGCCCTGAAGGCATAAAAGGCTCCCTTCCCTCTTGTCTGAATGGAATTGTCCGGGCCTTCCCCGGCCGGCATGTCCCCAAGCTAAACTCGTCCTTACGCAAGATACAGTGTCAGCACCGTCATCCAGCAGGGAACGGACAGTATGCCGACAAGAGTAGATACAGCCACAAAGATGCTGCCAAACTCCCTGTCTGCCCCGTAGTAGGCGCTGATAATGGCTATATTGGTCATGGCAGGAAGCCCTGACTGGATAATGTACACATCCCTTGTGATATCGTTGAGATCCAGAGGCAGATAGTGAACCATGGCTATGATAACCAGCGGCGACAGCACAAAGCGCCCCAGGACGGTCAGGGTAATATCCTTGCCCATATGCGCCGTCTTCCAGTCCACGTGATGCAGGATAGTGCCCACAAAGATAAGCGCCAGGGGCGTGGCAATGCCGCCCAGCATGGAACAGGTATTCCGGATAAGGCCTGGAACCGGTATGTCCAGAAGGACGATGGCAACACCGGCCAGTGTGCCCCTTAAGGGCGGCGCAAAGATATGTGCCAGATGCTCCTTAAAGCCAGGGCGGTGTTCTTCCTTTACAGTGCCTTCCCTGGCTATGGCCCAGCAGCCAATGGTCCAGAAAAAGAGGGTGTTGCTGAAAAAGTAGAGCAGCAGCGGGGTTACGCCCTTGTCGCCAAACAGGGCCGTATTGACGGGCAGGCCGATAAACATGGTATTGGAAGTGGCAGCGGCCACTGCGGCAAGCCCGAGATGCTTCTTGTCAATGCGCAGAATGATCCCTAAGAGATAAAAGCCGGCAAAGACCGCAATAATGCTTACAAAAGGCACTATGGAGGCCTTGATGAGCGTGAGAAACTGATCGCGCGTAAAGTGCTCAATGACGGCATCCATAAGGTAGACAGGGATGACGATATTGAGCGTCAGCCAGGGAATAAAGCGCTCAACTTCGGCAGTCATCAGCTTTCTTGAGGCAAGATAATAGCCCAGAAAGGTAATGATGGTGATGCTGAGCATGCTCTGCAATGCATTGAAAAAGACCGTTAGCAAGGGGCAACTCCGTCCTGTTCCCTGTAAGGCGGGACACAGGCATCCTGGAAAAACGTGACGCCCATATACGATGACACAGAAGGGCGTTCATGCAAGGGTGCGCATCTCAGGCAGCAACGGGGGAAACGGGGGGCAGGCCATGCACAGCCTGAAGCATTGTGCCTTAAGCATTTGTGAACATAGCCTACACTCTACTCAAGTCAATAACCATAAGAAGGCACCAGCAAGGATGGCAAAGAGCCCTGTGCAGAGTGATACAGGAGAGGGGAGCAGGCCCGGATGGAAGCTGGCTGCCGCAAGGGGCTTGCATGATGACCATGAGACAATAAGGCAGATCTGCCCGGACAGAAAGAAGCGGTGCTGCGTGCGGAAAACACGGGAATTGGAAGGACGGAAGAGGGCTTTCCCCATGACAGATACGCATAAAAGGCATAAGGGAAGGACAGGACAGGGACAACGGCAAGGCCGGGGGAAGAGGCAGCGGCCGGAGACCTGTCTTAAGGAGGATAAGGCGGCACAAAGGACTGTATTTTGTGCAAAATTGGCACCTTTCTTAAAGTTGTACTTTAGAGAAGTACTCCGGAGACTGTCTGTGGAGCAGTCCGTACAATTTTAAGTAGATTTTTCTTTAGATTATAGATAGTTAAGCTCTTGTTTCTTATAGTTATACACAACATTATTAGACTTATAAGGCTATTTTTATAGCATTATTTTACACGAATATATTTTGATTAATTTTCTGGCGTCAGCTCAGGGCTAGAAGGACTGATTCAGGACTGGCAGACCGTCCCATGGAGCGTGGTGAGAATGGACTCTTTGAGCAGGTCGCCAGTCACTGCAAAAGACAAAGGCACGGCACGACATCCTGCCCTGCCCTTTTCTGGCTGTATGGTGTGCCGACTGTCAGCAACGGAGATCTCACGGACAGGTGGCATGATATGAGAGAATCAGGCAAGTTTCCTGCTTCGGGACATGTCGAAGATGCCGGCCGGTTTACCCCTGGCGAAGTTCAATGCCGGACTGCTCCTCCGCAAACGACTGGTCTCATAAGTGAGCACATTCGGGAGATGCTGGCAGCGTGAAGGGGAGCTTCTTTGCTGTCTGCTGTCAGGGAACGCTTGCCAGCCCATCAGAACCAATGTTTTTGTAAACCCATTTGTAACCCCCTGTGACCGGCTTTTGAAGCCATGCTGAGCTCTTTGGGGGTAATCATCTGACAACCCATCTGACAACCCCACAGGACGGCCATTGAAGCCGTTCAGCTCT
>CAVLCT010000192.1:0-2700 GCA_963661665.1 Bulleidia sp.
CTCAACGATGGCTGCTTCATCGGCAACCTGTCCGGGATGGCCGTCCACTTCAATGAGCAGCATGGCTGCGGCATTTACCGGCAGGCCGATATGCTGGTCGTCTTCCACATATTTCAATGTGGCCTGGTCCAGCAGTTCCAGTGTACAGGGAACCACGTGGGCGGCAATCATGGCCGCAACTGCCTCGGAGGCGTGCTGTATGTCGGAGAATTCGGCTGTGATGGCACGGGAGGCGCGCGGCGGGGGAACGAGCTTGAGGATGGCCTTGCTGATGATGCCCATGGTGCCTTCTGAGGCTACCATGAGGCCTGCCAGGTTGAAGCCTGTGACGCACTTGACGGTACGGGAGCCGGTCTTGACGAGGTTGCCCTCGTAATCGAAGAATTCCAGGCCCATCACATAGTCTTTGGTAACGCCGTATTTCAGGCCGCGCAGGCCGCCTGCGTTTTCAGCGATATTGCCGGCAAGTGTGGATACGGCCATTGAGCCCGGGTCAGGCGGATAGAACAGGTTTTTCTGGGCAACAGCGGCAGCGAACTGGGCAGTGACCACGCCAGGCTCTACAACAGCATAAAGATCCTCGGAATTGATTTCCAGGATCTTCTGCAGGCCGTTGGTAAGGATGACCACACTGTCCGTATTGTCGGGTACGGTTCCGCCGGAGAGGTTGGAACCGGCACCCCTTACGGTGATGGCCAGCCCTGCCTCATAGCACTGGCGGACACACTCCCCGATCTGTTCGGGCTTTGTCGGGCGAAGCACCAGTGAGGGGATGCACTGCGGCAGGACTGCGCTGTCGTAGGCATAGCATTGGCGGTCTGCCTCGCTGGAAAACACATTTTCCGCTCCAAGCAGGGCAGTCAGGTCTTTAACCAGATTTTGACTGATCATAGGATCTCCTCCCAAAAAAAGGATGTTGAAAACACTGTTGAATATCAAAGTACTATGATTTAATAATAAATGAATTTCTCCAAAATGTGCAAGTGCTTTTTTTTCGATTCACGTTGATTGCAAGAAAAAAAGCTTGCGGTACTCTTGCTGCCGGCAAGACTGTATGCTGATCAGTCATGCAGTTTCAGTGCTCAACAAGCCTGAATGCTGATCAGCCTTGCAGTTTCAGCGCTCAGCAAGCCTGAAACAGATGCCTGTTGTTCTGTCTGGCTGTACATGGAATGTTTCCCTTCATGCAGAACAGAACATTTGAGCTTCTGCAATTTGCCTGTTTTCCGGTATGCCGGCATGAATGTGTGCTGCCAGCCCTATGGACGCGTAGCAGCAGGAACTGGCGGTCAGACAGCAGGCAGGCTCACGCATGTCCCTGGAAGGAAAGATGGAAGCAGGAAGCAAAAAGATCAGGTCCGGACTGCCGGACCGGGAGATGACACCGGACCCGTTTATGGTTTTGGAAGAAGTGTCATCCTTTGATGAACATGGGCTTAGCGCAAAAGCTGTTGTGCATGGATCCTGGTGGGAAGCAACTGAGGCTGCCGCCCAGGCATGCTGCCTGCACCAGCGCTGGCTCACCTCGTACAGGGACCATGTTTTTCTGCTTTCAGTAGAGCATGCGCTTTTTTCAGGAAAAGCACCGTCAGGAGAGATTGGCATCAGGGCAGCCTTATCGGGCCAGACCAGATATACAGCCTCTTATGATCTCCATATCACAATGCAAGATATTTGTGAACATGGCAGGGAAGATTGCGGAGTTGATATTCAGCTTACTGTCGGGCACAAGGCATACAGCTTGGAATTAAGCCGGGATCGTTTGTCAGAGCACTACAAGGGGTATTGGAAATGGCTTACAGAAGGACGGTGCGATCTGCAATAGATGCGCTTTTGCACGAAAGGGAGCGCCTTGGACTGCAGAGAGACCATGTCTTTTGCACTGATATGGCTGACGGTCCCTTTGTTGAGGAAAACGGCAGACGCTATCTCTCTTTTTGCTCCAATGACTATCTTGGCCTGTCGCAGGATGCAAGATGGCAGAAAATGGTCGCAGAATCCTTTGCAGCGTACCGGCCGTCTTCTTCGGCATCACGGCTGGCAGGAGGCTGGGACAGGCTTTCAGCCCAGGCAGAAGCCGCATATGCAGCCTATTTCGGCTATGAAGACTGCCTCTTTTTTCCCAGCGGCTACCAGGGCAATCTTTCCCTGATGACAGGGCTTATACGGAAAGGACAGCCTGTTCTTGCGGACAGGCGCATCCATGCCAGTGCTGCCCATGCCCTTGTGGCAAGCGGCTGCAGCCTGTCCCCCTATGCCCACAACGATATGGACCATCTTGAGCGCAGGCTGAAAGCGCTGCAGTCAGACTGGCAGCCTGTTGTTGTGACTGAGTCGCTCTTCAGCATGGACGGGACTCTGACAAATGCCAGTGCCCTTGCCGCCTTAAAAAAACAATACGGCTTCTTTCTGATAGCCGATGAGGCTCATGCCGCAGGATGTCTTGGCAGCGGCGGGCGCGGTGTTTTCAGCGAGGCTAAAGGGACAGCTGATGTGGTGCTCTGCACTCTTGGCAAGGGCTGTGGTTTTTTTGGCGCCTTTGCCCTGCTCCCCAAGGGGTTTGCTTCTGCCCTGCAAAACCTTGCCTCGGCTGTCATGCACTCTACAGCACTGCCTCCTGCCCATGCCTCTGCCTGTCTAAAGCTTCTTGATTTTCTGCCTGATCTTGAGCCTGAAAGAAAAAAACTGGCTGCAAATGCA
>CAVLCT010000193.1:0-2657 GCA_963661665.1 Bulleidia sp.
TAAAAGTCCGGCCCTGGGAGAAGATCTCTTTCAGGCCGGACTGTTGTATTCAGAAAGTGGTCATAAACAGGGAGGTACGCTTACTCAGCCTTGCTTGCCTGGTAGTCGGCAACGACCTTGTCTACAACTGGCTGCGGTGCTTCTTCATAGTGGTCAAATTCCATGGTGAAGAAGCCCTGGCCGCCTGTCATGGAACGCAGGTCAGAGGCGTAGCGCAGGATTTCGCTCATGGGCACATGAGCCCTGATTTCGGTGACGCCGCCCTGGGAGTCAGATCCGATGACCTTGCCGCGACGGGAGGAAAGGTCGCCTATGCAGTCGCCCATGCTTTCATCGGGAATGCTGATGTCAAGCTGGACAATGGGTTCAAGCAAAATGGGCTTGAGCTTGTCCATGGCATTCTTGAAGGCCAGTGAGCCTGCAATCTTGAAGGCCATTTCCGAGGAGTCCACGGAATGGTAGCTGCCGTCGTACAGCTTGACCTTGAAGTCTACCACAGGGTAGCCGGCAATGTAGCCCCTGGCGGCTGTTTCCTGAATGCCCTTGTCAACCGCGGGAATGTACTGCTTGGGTATGGCACCGCCAACGATGGCATCCTCAAAGACATAGCCTGCACCACGGGGCAGTCCTTCCATTTCAATCCAGCAGTCACCAAACTGGCCGCGGCCGCCTGACTGCTTCTTGTGGCGTCCCTGGACCTGTACCTTGCCGCGGACTGTTTCCCTGTAGGGAACCTTGGGCGTCTTGAGGTCAATGTCCACCTTGAAGCGGCGTTTTGCACGTTCAACTGCCAGCTCGATATGGAGCTGGCCCATGCCTGAGAGCAGAATGTCGCCGGTTTCTTCCCCGTGCTCCAGCTTCAAGGTAATGTCATCGTCAAGCAGCTTCTGCACTGCTGCAAAAACCTTGTCTTCCTCGCCACGTTTTTTGGGAGCGATAGCAAAGGTCATGAGCTGCGGAGGAAGTTCGGGAAGGGCAATCTTGTACGGTGTCTTGCTGTTGGTCAGCGTATCACCGGTCTTTGTGCTCTTAAGCTTGGAGACAGCCACTATTGAGCCGGGGCCCATGGACTCCTTGCAGGCAGTGGTTGTTTTGCCTGTGATGAAGAGCAGGCCGCCCATGCGCTCTGTTTCGCCGCTGGTCATATTGGTCAGGGTGGAGTCTGAGGATATGGTGCCTGTCAGGACACGGAGCAGGGAATAGAGCTGTCCTGAGACGGGATCAGCTACAGACTTGAAGACAAAGCAGGTCAGGTCGCCATCTTCTGATACAGGATGGGTGCCACCGGCTACGTCTTGTATGCCCGGTGTCTCAAGAGGAGAGGGCAGAAGGTCTGCAATGCGGTTCAGCAGGAAGGTTCCGCCCTTGTTTTCAAGAGCTGCCGTGCAGACGACAGGGAAGATGGTTTCGCTGAGCACGCCTTTGCGCAGGCCGGTAACAAGGTCTTCCTGCGGCAGTGTGCCTTCATCAAGATACTTTTCAAGCAGGTTTTCATCGCTTTCTGCGATGTTTTCAACAGCCACGTCGTGGATGAGGGAAACCTCGTCTTTCAGACTGTCCGGAATGGCGCACTCAGAGACTCCGCCCTTGTCGTCAAAGCGGTAGGCCTTGCCTGTCAGTGTCTCGACAAAGCCTGCAAAAACACCGTTTTCCATGATGGGCAGCTGCAGGACAACAGGGCGCACATCAAGGCTGCTTAAGCTGTCGATGGCCATGGAGAAATCAGCGCGGTCGCGGTCGAGCTTGCTGATAACGATGATGGTCGGCAGGTTGGCCTCACGGCTGTGCTTCCAGAAGCGTTTGGTGAGGGGACGAACACCGTCAACGGCGTCAATGACAAACAGGACTCCGTCTGCACCCTTGAGAAGATATTCAAAATCACCGGTAAAATTGCCGTCACCAGGAATATCAATCATGAAGTGACGGTTTTTCTCCCAAAGATAGGTGGCAACGCCAGGCTGGATAGAGCCGCGGCGCTTGATTTCTTCAGGTTCGTAGTCGAGGCAGGTTGTGCCGTCTTCAACGGTTCCCATCCTGCTGATGGCACCGGTGTTAAAAAGCAGCATTTCTGCAAGGGATGTCTTGCCGCAGCCGCCCGTACCAACGATGGCATACGAACGCTGCATATCGAGAGGGTTTGCCATGATATACTCCCGTCGTTGACGTGAACAAAACAAAAACACACCCCGACCCTGTCTGAGTCTGTCAGAGATCCCGAAAAAACAGGGAACAAGGGCGATCTCTACCTATACACAGCTATCTTATACGGACTCAATGAAAAAGGGAAGATCCTATCCAGGGAATGCAGATAGTCCGGCTTTTCTCTGAAGCCCCGTAATGGAGCCTGCCTGCGCTTTTTTTGAGAAGGATGAGCCGCCTTTTAGTGTGCTGCATACCGCACTATGATGACAAAGCTCTTTTGAATTTCCAGGACTCCACAACAAAGTGCTGCCCAAGCCCCATATTAAGCTCGTATGCGGAGTCTGAGACTTTCCCTTCTCCGATTCTTTCACGCACCTTCGCTGTCACCGATACTGGCAGAGGCCATTTGTCAGCATGTATGCGGCAGGCCCTGCGCTGTCCTGGCGCTGTGACAGGCACGACTGTAAACATGTCGTCAGACATGCGCTCTGCCACGCAGAGCCTGTCAAAAAGCG
>CAVLCT010000194.1:0-2621 GCA_963661665.1 Bulleidia sp.
GGGCTATGAAATGACCTTAAAAGCAAGTCTTTTTAATAGGTTACGACAGGCAGACAGCGTCAGGTTCCTGCCTGGCGACATAACTTTTTGCCAGGCAGTGCTTCCTGCAGAATGCAATGCCCCAGTGGAGAATTGTGCTGTATTCGCCGTATTCATCTGTCAGCAGTGTGTCATATTTGTTACTATCTATTTGTTTAAGGGCAAGATCAGGCAGACTGGCAAGTTCATGAATGTCCTTTGTTCGTTTTATTTCAATTATGGCAGCACGATGTTTCTTTTTGTCTTTAACTATAATATCAGCAAATCCGTGACCACTTTCTATATTTGAATTTGTTTTATACGAATAGGCAGTAAACAGGCAGTCAAGATAACCGTGATAAAAGTCTTCTTTGCATGCATCAAAACAGCTTGTGTTTGAAAGAATAATTTTTGAGAGAGAATCTGTCAGTGTTTTTTCATCTCCATTCCAGAAAGATGCAAAAAACTGACTAAGATCCATTTTTTTGAATGTATCAGAAAGCCATGAGTGTATGCTGCTGACAAAGACTTCCTTTATTTCTTTGTTGGGAATACGGAGGGCAATGGAACAGTCATTATCTGACAGGGAATCTGTTTCCTTAGTCAGATAACCAGTCATATAGAAGAGCGTCCAGATATTTTCCTCAGACGAGCTCAAGTTATCATATGTCAGTGAATCGTTAATTTTTGTTCTTACTGAGCCTCCCCGGATCAGCGTGGTGATCTCTTCGTCAATATTTAAGTCATTGCGTCCGATAAATTCACGGACGACATCGTTGTTGCTGCTGTTGATCCAGTACGCCTGCGGTTTGCGGGCCGGATTGGCATGAAGGTCTGAAAGATACTTCATAACATCCCAGGGACAGTATATTTCCTGGTGTGTACCAAAACAGTAGCCATCATACCAGGTGCGGATTTCTTCTTCTTTGCGGGTAAGATCCATCTCGCAAAGAAGATCGTGCACTTCTTCTGGCGTAAAGCCGAATTTATCGGCAAAAAGATCATCGTCAACACCGTAACACCCGACGTGGTTCAGGCCTGTGTACACACTTTCTTTGGCAACACGCAGGCAGCCGGTCATCATGGCAAATTTCAGTGCTTTGTTTGATTTAAGGCCGGATTCCAGAAAATTGCCAATGAAGGATACCAGTTTGTCATAATCGTGGCCTTTTTTTATTTTGGCCAGTGGCGCATCGTATTCGTCAATAAGCACGATAACTGGCTTCCCCCAATGCTGTTGGAGGGCCATGCATAGTGTCTGCAAAGCAAGCTCCATGTCTGAGTGTTCGGCAACACGCTTATAGAGGGCCTTAAGACTATCCTTCAGCAGATCCGCAACTTTAGGGCTGTCCATAAGGTATGCATGTTCCATGCAGACAATAGCAACAAGAGTACGCATTTTTTTTAAAGATTCGTCAAAAGTGTCGGCCTTGATATCTTTCAGAGAAAAGAAAATGACAGGATATTGGTTCATCCACTGATCGCAGAGTTCCCTGTCTTTAGTAATGGCAAGATTTGCAAAAATGTCATCGCTTTTCTTTGTAATGTCGAAAAACTCGCTGAGCATAAACATCGTCAGGCTTTTTCCAAAGCGCCTGGGACGAGTAACCAGAAAAACCTTTGCTATCTTTTTGGTTACAAGATCTTTAATAATAGGTGTCTTATCGACATAATAACAGTTGTTTTCAATTAATTCACGAAAATTTTCTTCACCTGTTAAGAAGCCCTTTTCAGACATTTTTGTGTCCCTCCTTATACAGAAACAGCACCCTGATTTCTTATGTATGGAGTGTTGAGCCAAATCTCTTACATCCACATCAGGTAAGCATCAAAAGTGTTTGATGTTACCGGCTCTTCCGGCTATTTTCCGTTACCTGCAAATATGGCATGTTTGGCCAAACAAGACAATATAGCTATATAGCTGTTTGCGTCAGGCGGCCCGGAGAAGCGCTGTCTAGAGGAGTCCTTTGTTGCGCAGTGCCTTGTTGCTGAGGGCTGTGGGGAGAGCTGCCAGAGGATCTTCCGGCCAGGGATGGCGCGGGTAGCGGCCGCGCATTTCGGAGCGGACAGAGGGATAGACTTCACGCCAGAAAGTGCCCGGATCGCTTGTGACAGCCAGGATGCGGCCGGAAGGAGAGAGCAGATGCAGGGCAAGAGGAATGTTGCCTGCCAGAAGCGGCGTCTTTGCAAGGCCAAAGCACTCCTGCAGCTTTGCCTCTGCAAAAGGCGTCTCTTCTTCATAATGTATGGGGCAGGACCTGCCGCTCGGGGCTGTCCAGCATGATGGCGCAAGGCTGTTCAGCTTTGCCTGGCTTTGCCAGGGAACAAGATTGTGCAATACGGCGGACAGGGCATCAGACGACAAGGCACCTGTATCACTGCATCCGTCCAGAAGTTCGGGGAGCCATTTTTCCCAGCCGGCCAGAAGGGAGGCCCTGTCAAGGAGAGGCCAGGGAGAACCGCACTGCCTGGCTGCAAACGTGACCCTGGCAAGCCATCCTGCAAGAGTCTCGGTAAAAGGAAGGCAGTCCAGGCCTTTTTTCAGGATAAAGGCGCAGAGCGCTTCCTTAATGCCTTCGCTGTCGCCTTTTTCAGCTGGAACA
>CAVLCT010000195.1:0-2615 GCA_963661665.1 Bulleidia sp.
TGCCAAGACTCACCATTGCGACCAGGGGCAGCCAGCTTGCCCTTTGGCAGGCCAACCACATCCGTGACTGCCTTCTGGCCCAGAACAAGGACCTCACCATTGAGCTCTCCGTTATCCATACAAAGGGAGACAAAATTCTTGACGTGCCTCTCTCCCAGGTCGGGGGCAAGGGGCTCTTTGTCAAGGAAATAGAAGAGGCCCTGCTTTCAGGGGAAGCAGATCTGGCCGTGCACAGCATCAAGGACGTGCCCATGGTCCTGCCCGAAGGCCTGACCCTGGGAGCCATCCCGGAACGCGCCCCTTATACCGACTGCCTGTGCTCTGAAAAGTACGCCAGCCTTGACGAGGTCCCTGCCGGTGCCACGGTCGGCACCAGCAGCCTGCGCCGCCAGGCACAGCTTCTGGCGCTCAGGCCCGATCTCAATATCGTTTCCCTGCGCGGCAATGTGGATACAAGGCTTCGCAAGCTGAAAGAAGGCCAGTTTGCTGCCATTGTCCTGGCTACTGCAGGCTTAAGGCGCCTTGGCCTTTCAGCCACCCATATGACAGAGCTTGATCCCAAGGACTTTGTCCCTGCCGTGGGCCAGGGTGCCCTTGGCATTGAGTGCCGCAGCAATGATGCCGGCACGCTTGAGCTCCTTGCCAGGCTCAATGACAGCGCTACCCGCACCTGCGTCGAGGCAGAACGAGCCTTTTTGCTGGGCCTTGACGGCGGCTGCCAGGTTCCCATCGGCGCCCACGCTGCCCTGGCAGACAACGGCATGGTCACGCTGGACGGACTTGTGGCCGATACGGACGGAAGCAAAATTTTGCGCAGGCAGGCCACGGCTCCAGCATCTCAGGCCCATGATCTAGGCGTCTCCCTGGCAAAGGAACTGCTGGGACTTGGAGCAGACGCTATCCTGGCCCGCCTCTACGGCGACGGCACCATACGATAGCAAAAAACAATACGTAAACCGAACAACATGCCAGACATGGCAATGCCTGCGCATTGCTGTCCATTTTTCCATACACACACCTAAAGCACGGACTGTTTTCTATGACAATAACTCCGCTTCCGGCATCAAGACTGCACGCCACCTACGACCCTGCCCTTATTCCCGTTGAAAGCAGCAATGAGCTTAAAGGGCAGGCCGTCCAGCGAGTTCCTTATCAGGACAGGGCCATGAAGGCCCTGGATCTTGCCGTCAACATCAAAGTCAGCGGATTCAACGTCTATCTTGCCGGTTCGGCAAACCTGGGCAGATCCTTTATTGTGCAGAACTATCTGGCGCCCCTGGCCAAAAAGGCGCCCACGCCGCCGGACATGGTCTATGTGCACAATTTTGCCGATACAGAGCAGCCCGTCCTCATCAGGATGCCTTCAGGACATGGCCGCAAGCTGCGCCAGACCATGCAGTCACTCCTGAAAAACATCTGCGCCACCATGGAAGCGCGCATACGCGGCCAGGGATTCCTCAAGCAGAGTGCCTCGCTCATGGAGAAATACAGGAACGAGCGCACCAGGCTTCTGGACAGCATGAATGCCATTGCCGTTCCCAAGGGCTTTACGCTGGACTACGACGACAGCGGCAGCATTACCGTCTTTCCCCTGGTCAAGGGACGCAGGGTCACAGACGAGGAATTTAACAGCCTGGACATTGAGATGCAGGTCCTGCTCAAGAACAAGGGCGCTGACCTGATACAGCACAGGCCCATGTCCGGCTATGTGCAGGAACTCTACCGCATGGAAGAGGACTTCCTGGACAAGGAAAAGGATCTGAAAAAAAATGTCATAGCCCAGATCCTGGATGCCAAGCTGGCTCCCATACAGGCAAGAACAGTAAAGGCGCTTTCCCAGGCAGGCCTCACCACCTCTGCAGAAAAACTGGACAAGTTCTTCAAGGACCTGCGCCAGGACATGATTGAAAACACAGAGTCCCTGCTTGCCCCCAAGCCCAAGACAGACCCGGCCACAGGGCAGCAGATGGCCTGGAGCCGCGAGGAAGTGCTGAGCCACTACCGCATCAACCTCTTTGTGGACAATGACAGCCTCAAGGGTGCGCCGGTAATCATGGAGGATCACCCCACTGCCCCCAACCTGCTGGGCTGCGTGGAGCGCCAGAGCGAAATGGGTGCCATGGTCACGGACTTTACCCTGGTCAAGGCCGGAAGCCTGCACCGTGCCAACGGCGGCTTCCTTGTCCTGCGCATGGAGGATCTCATCCACTATGCCACGGCCTGGGAAGGCCTGCTGCGCTCCCTGCGCACCGGCTTCCTGCGCATGGACGAGTCATCGGACATGCCGGAAAATGCCATGCGTTCCAAGGGGCTGTGCCCTGATCCTGTGCCGCTGGACGTGAAGGTCATCCTTATTGGCGATGAATTTCTCTATGAGGGCCTGCTTGACTCTGACGAGCGCTTTGGCAAGCTCTTCCGCATCAAGGCAGAGCTCACTGATGCCATGCCCCGCAATGCAGCCGGGGTGAGGCAGTACCTCAACGCCATCTGCCGCATTGTCCACTGCGACAACCTTCCTCCCTTTGACAGGACAGCCCTTGCCTGGCTGGTGGAACTGGGTTCCCATATCTGCGAGGATCAGAAAAGGCTCTCCCTCAAGTTCCCGCTCATCAGGG
>CAVLCT010000196.1:0-1369 GCA_963661665.1 Bulleidia sp.
CGTTTTTGGGGGGACAAAAAAGGACTTTCCTTGTGAGCGGCCTGCCCTGAAGACAGGCTGCACAAGGAAAGTCCATCCGAAAAAGTCTTTCAGTTTTCAGAGTCTACGCAAATGAGAAACAAGTCCTGCCGTTTTCTCTTTAGAATTCATAGGATATAAGGCAGTTGCCTGAAATGCCCTGCTTCTGGCCCACATAGCCCTGTACGCCAAGATTGATGGAAAGAGGCAGATCAGCTGATGGCTTCATTATAAGACCAAGCTCGCCCATGCCGGAACTGCCCTCAAAGCTGGGAGATGCCACAGGATGGCCGTAGGCCCTTGAGTCACAGGATCCGGAAAATTCATGCTCAAAGGCTGCACCAACGTAAGGGATAAAGCGTTCGGAGCCGGTATAGGTGTACCTGGCTCCCAGGCGGATCCTGTTTGAATCCATGTCGTCGTATTCAAACTTGTCCGAGGTGGTCAGGGTATCGTCCGTTCCCTGCACCCTGGACCAGATGTACTTGCCAAAGATGTCGAGATCGTGGCCTTCGGCAAAGTTCCAGACGTACCCTAAGCCGCCATGCAGACTGTAGTAGGGGCTGTCCATGTCGAACTTGGCAACGTTGCCGTTGGCATCAGTCAGATCGTTGCTGTCGTATTCGTTGTGCAATGATCCCATGTGGGCTGAGCCTTCCACATAGAAGTGACCAGGGCCTGTGGGTAAAAAGTCCATTTTGGCCATGATGCCGCCGCCCATGTACCAGGCATTGCCGTCACCGTCGATATCGGCCCTGCTGTCAAAGGAATTGTTCGTTGTATAGGAGCCCTTGCCGTATTCAAAGAAGGCGCCGACGGCCAGGTTGCCTGCCCCTGTCTCAAAGCCGGATCCTAAGCCTGCCAGAAGGGAGACAGAGCTCACATTGACAGAGGAGCCAGTCTCATGGCGCACAGAAGAGCCCTGTGCATAGCCAAAGGCAAAGATATTGCCGTATGTCTTGCTGTCATCACTGGCACGGCCGCTTTTCCCAGAAGAAGAGCCACTGCCAGCTGCTGAGAAAGAAGAGGACGCAGTATGCGACCCGTTCATAAAGTTGCCCAGGTTGCCGACAGCGGCAATAACGGCGTCTGTACCGGCATTGATGAGGGCACTGCCTGCGGCAGCACCTTCGGCAATGGACTTTGTGCCTTCATCAATACTGCCGCTGTCGCTGTCGCCTGGACGGATAAGGTACAGGGAGGTCCCGTCTTCCTCAATGCTTAAGGTATAGTTAAGGGAGACGCCGGTCTTGGCGGTTACTTCTTGCTTGGTGAGGTTCGTTGCATTAAGGCCGCCTACTTCGTTTTTCAGAAGGTAGACCTTTTCGCCACTTAGGAATTCGCCGCCGCT
>CAVLCT010000196.1:1379-2603 GCA_963661665.1 Bulleidia sp.
TTGCCTACCTTGACGGCTACAGTGGCATTGTCAATTGATGTGCCGGCTGAGTCTGTCAGGGTCAGAAGCGTTTCATTGGCGGTCACCAGCTCAGGCAGCTGGAATTCAAAGTTGTCAAAGCCCTTGATATTGCCGGCTGTCATGTCCTTGGTATCAATGATTTTAAGAGTATTTCCGGAAGTGTATTTAAGGCTTAGGCGTACATTGTCCTCATCCTCACCCTCCTGCACCAGGGTCCCGATGGAACCGCCTGAGAGAACAAGTCCGGTTGCAAACGTAGGTTTTGTGCCGTCAGGGCCATATGTAAGAACAAGGGTATTGTTTGTACAGGAAACGTTCTGGTAGTCCTGGGAATCAAAAGGTAAAACTGAACCACCAGTCACACCTAATGTTGAAAAGACAGTATCTTCAAAAGCACCATACGTGCCGCCATGAAGTGTAAGCGTATTGTTACTGGCAGACAAAACACTGTTGGCTCCATCGACAGTGTATTCGCTAGACTTGACTTCTATACCTACAATACCGCATGCAACGGCTTCATAACTGCCGCCGTACAAATCTAAAGTGTTGTTGTCAGCAGTTACAGTAACTGTAATATTGCCACTATGATCATGCCTTGTTGAGTCTAAGGTTGCGTAACCACCGTCTGCCAGCTGTGTAACCTGAGTAGCAGCGGAAGCATCAGCTGAACCAACCTGTATAATGTTATTGTTTGTTACGGATGATATCTTGTTGTCACTACTTGGTATGCGTCCTTCTGCATAGGCTCCATGTAGTCCATCTGTCTTAAAAGAACCAAGGAATTGTATTGTGTTGCTGCTTGCTTCAGCAGTATGAATATCTTTGTCACCATGTTCAGCATATGCACCATATACACTTTCATAGTCTCCATTTATAGTGCATGTATCAGTAATATTTGAATTTTTATAGACACCAGAGTGATCGTATTCTGCATTTTCTGAACTTTTACAAGGCTCATCATCTTCTTCTGCGAATGCATGGAGACAGAATGACGGAGTTAAAAGAAGCAGGCAGGCAATACCTGCCGATCGTGTAATAGACATAGCGTTCCCTCAATCAGTTCTTGCTGATCCTTATTATACTTGCTTGCCGAGCTTTTATGAGGTCAACGCTCAGGTGAATGGCTTATGCCCTGGGATAGATTTGATTCTCCCCCAAACTCTTCTGTTTTTGTACAGGACACGATACTGGACCGGTATGGGC
>CAVLCT010000197.1:0-2517 GCA_963661665.1 Bulleidia sp.
CCGTGAGCTCCATGTTTTCCGCCCCGTCCCTGATAACCCAGCTTGGCATCACCTTTCTCCCCCAGGATGATGCCGCCAAGACCGCAGGAACAGTGGAGGCGCTCATGCCCTGCGACGAGAGGACCTGCCAGCCCTTTGGCTTTATAAGCGGCGGCGCCATGCTGGCCCTTGAGGAAACACTGGCAGGCTACGGCTCCGTGCTGCGCCTGCCTGAAAGCATGAAGCCTGTCGGCGGATCCGTCATGGCAAACCATGTGGCAGCCAAGGCAAAAGGCGGACAGGTCAGGGGCAGGGCCACCCTCATCCATGAGGGCAGGTCAACGCATCTGTGGAACGTGGATGTCTTTGACATGGAAACAGGCAGGCTTCTTTCCACAGGCCGCATACTCAACCACATTATCCCCATGCACTGATTATTGTTTTTTTACGCTCATGCGCCCGCAGGCCCTGAGGCTTATGAGGGGCGCACATAAAGGATGACGCTGTCTTGGAGCCTTGTATCCCCCTTCCCCCGCAGTCTCTTGACATTGTCCGCTCTTGCGAGACCCTGCTTTTTGCCGACAAGTCCTTTGCCCTTTTCCGGCTGCCCGGAAAGGAGCCGGTGCTTTTGCTGCAAAAAGACAGAAAGGAACATCTGTATCCTTCTTTTGGCGGAGTTGAAGGCACAGGCTTTGTGCTCTGTCCCTTTGCCGAAGGACAGGGTCATCCTGTTGTCCTTATCCGCGACGATGAAAAATACACGGGCTGGGACAATATAGCTGCAGGGCTTGCCGGGATCATCCGCAGGGACAACCTGGAGCACATGACAGTCCCCGAGACTGTGTCCTGCGACTTTGCCGGGCTCAAGGAGAGGCTCTACAAGGCACCCAGGGACACGGGCTATACAAAGGCCCTGCAATGCTTCCTCAAAGAGCTCTCCGGCGGGCACTTCCAGAAGCTTGTCCTCTCAAGGTCCCAGGACATAGCGGGCCGCTTTTCGGCTGCCAGGATCTTTCTCAATGCCTGCGCCAGCTGCCCCCATGCCATGGTCTCCCTTGTGCACGGATCATGCGGTACCTGGATCGGGGCCAGCCCGGAAATTCTCATGCAGGGCAGCCTTGCAGGCGGCTGGCAGACCATGGCCCTGGCAGGCACAAGAAAGAGCGGCACAGAAGGGGCATGGGACGACAAAAACCGTCACGAGCAGGCCATAGTCGCCGACTATATACGACAGGTTCTTACCCCGGCTGCAGCAGATCTCACAGAATCAGAAGCCTATACCTTCCAGGCAGGCGGCGTGGAGCATCTGCGCACTGATTTTGCTTTCAGCACAAAGGAAAGCATGCGCATACAGGACGTGGTACATAGCCTGCATCCCACACCTGCTGTCTGCGGCCTGCCCAAGGAAAGGGCGCAACAATGCATCCTGACCACGGAAACGCAGGACAGGCGCTATTACTCCGGCTTTCTGGGCTTCTGGGACAACGGCCAGGCCTGCAGCCTCTATGTAAACCTGCGCTGCCTCAAGCTGTCGCAGCAGGGCGTTCGCCTGTACGCAGGCGGCGGCATCCTGCCGCAGTCGGATCCCGATTCGGAATGGCTGGAAACATGCGGCAAGATGTGCACCATGCTGGCCCTGCTCGGGGAAATGCCGGAGGACTAGCCATGTATTCAGATAATGCCCTTGTACGCGAAGTTGTTGCCCTGGCTCGTGCCCATAACATCAGGCATGCCATCATCTGTGCCGGCTCCAGGAATGCCCCCCTGGCGCACAGCTTTGCAGCCTGCCCTGACATAGAGGCCATACAGTGCGTTGACGAACGCTCGGCTGCCTTTGAGGCGCTGGGCATGGCAGAAGTATTGCAGGAGCCTGTCATCGTCTGCGTCACCTCCGGTTCTGCCATGCTGGATGCCGCCCCTGCCATAGCAGAGGCCTTCTATCAGGAAATACCGCTGATCCTGGTTTCTGCTGACAGGCCTTCCTGCTGGATTGACCAGAGGGACGGGCAGACCATGCATCAGCCCTATGCCCTGAAAGAATTTGTGCGCTGCTCTGTGCAGCTGCCTGAATCAGGCAATATCAGCCACGCCAACCGCCTCATCAACATGGCCTATCTTGCAGCCAGGGGGCCGGTGCCAGGACCTGTGCATATCAATGTTCCCATAGACGAGCCATTCTTCTCCTGCACCACACCAGAACTGCCTGCCCCCAGGGTGCTGCATGCAGAGCGTCCTTCAGGATACGACGTAAGCCCCGATGCCCGTGCAGAGATTATGTCTGCACGCCGCATTCTCATTGCAGCAGGACAGATGCCTGCTGATCCGGACACGCAGGCAGCCATTGCAAGGCTTGGCAGGTACGGCGTTGTCACCATAGCAGAGCATCTGGCAAACCTGCCTGCAGACACAGGAGCCGTCACCCTGGCAGATCTTGCCCTGGCTGTACTTTCTGAAGAAGAGAGCAGAAGCCTTGCCCCGGATCTCGTCATAACCATAGGCGGCCACATCGTCAGCAAGCGCTTCAAGCGCTTCCTGCGC
>CAVLCT010000198.1:0-2489 GCA_963661665.1 Bulleidia sp.
GTATTTGTCTGAGCCGCAGAGCACTGAGTGCTCCATGATGTGGGCAACGCCCGTGGCATTGGGTGAAGGCGTGCGGAAGGTGACACCGAACACCTTGTTTTCATCGTCATTGACAACGGAGATAACCTGGGCACCTGTTTCTGCATGCCTGTAGAGCCTGGCAGTGCCGCCGACTTCCTTGAGCTTGCTTTCGCAGATGAGTGTAAAGGCAGGATTCATGAAAACTCCTTTAAGAAGAATACAGTTTGTGTGCCTTTGAAGATAATGATGATTTCATTGTTTGTCAGCATTATGAACGGAGTTGCCGCTGAAGAGGGATGGCTGGCACCAAGGGTATACTCTCAAGGATTCTGCCAAACTGTTTCTTTTTGGGGCAGAAAGGTGTGCAAAGATTGGTCATGTGTTCAATAAAAAGACAGTGGCAGATCATGGCATGTATACAAGGTATGCAGGCAGAGGGAGGAGAAAAGTTGTCGTTTAAAAATGCTGTATGATAAAAATAAACAAGAAAAACAATATGTTAGTAACTATTTATGAAGAATTTTCTGATAATGGCACGCTTCCTGCAATAAGAAAAAGCGTCAGAAGGACGAACTGCACTAGCCCGGCCGCAAGGCCATGCTGAAAAGTGCAGTACCGCTCAGGGAAACAGCAGGCCTTTGCAGCGGTGTCCGACATTCTCCTTGTACTCATACATTCTCCCTCCTTCCATAATTCCCTCCTTATAAACAACACTTGTTACCCCTTCCATAAGTACCTCCTTAGTTTAGTTAGTTAGTTCCTTTTAACCTCCAATTCCCTCCTTCCATAATTCCTCCTTAAGTCATAATAAACTCCTTGTAGCCTCCTTATAAGAAACCTCCTGCTCTATGGAACAGGAGGTTTTTTATTGCAGTTTTTCAGACAGACTATATGAAGCCATGAGAAAAACCGCTCCATGCTTGACGCGGCTACAGCGGCATTTATAGTGTCTCAAGCATATATCCCCACCTTGCAGTTTTTTTGCCATCATGAGGAGCGTAGACCGACATGGAGCATCTCGGGTTTCCGTTAGAAACTGTCATTCTTTTCGCAGCTGTTGTGACGCTGTCCTTGTTTCTCGATCTGTTTGTACACAGGCGGGACGAGGTAATATCCTTTAAAAGCGCCTGCTTATGGTCTGTTTTCTGGGTTGCGCTGGCCCTGGCCTTCGGCGTGTACCTCTATGTGCACCACAGTCCTGAAATGGCCAGCCTCTTCTTTACAGGCTATGCCCTGGAAAAGGTACTGAGCGTTGACAATCTCTTTGTGATGATGGCCATTTTTTCCTGGTTTTCCATACCAGGCCAGTACAGGCACAGGGTTTTGTACTGGGGCGTGCTGGGCGCTATTGTCTTCCGTGCCATATTTGTGGCCATAGGTGCCGAACTGATGTCGTTAGGACCCTATGTCGAGCTGCTTTTTGCCGTAATCGTCGGCTACACGGCCGTCATGGTGCTGAAAAAGAAGGATGATGAGGAAGAAATCAAGGATTATTCCAATCATCTTGCCTTCAGGATGGTGCGCAGGTTCTTCCCGGTCTGGCCAAGGCTTTGCGGGCATACCTTTTTCCTCTCAAGGGAAAAGGCCATGGAGGAATCCAAAAGAGACAATATTCCCATTGAAGGCATGGGTCGTGCCAGTTCCCTGGTGGTGACCCCGCTTTTTTTGTGCCTTGCTGTCATAGAAGTCAGCGATGTCATGTTTGCCTTTGATTCAGTGCCGGCCGTTATTGCCGTGAGCCGCGAGCCTTTCATTATTTATTCGGCAATGATTTTTGCCATACTCGGGCTGCGAAGCCTCTACTTTGTGCTTGAGTCCATGAGCGGCAGGCTTGTCTACCTGGAAAAGGCCGTTATTGTCCTGCTCTTCTTCATTGCCTTCAAGCTGATGCTTTCAGGCATCAACCATATTTTCCATGTGGGCTTTGAGATCAGCCCCAACGTGTCCCTGATTATCGTCCTTGGCGTGCTGGCAACAGGCATCATTGCCTCGCTTCTGCACAAGCCTGAGGGCAAGGATCCCGATGGCCAGGCAGACGGCAAATAGCCGGCAAGTCCGCTAAAAAACCAGCAAAAAAGCAAGGGGGAGCATCTGTCAGGTGCTCCCCCTTTTTACGTTTTGCAGAATGTGCGTGCAGGCGGGTGAGCCTACAGCCCTACCTGGTCATCAGGCGTTCTGGAAAGCAGCCTGTCCAGTTCCCTGACAGACTGCTCGGCATTTCTTCCCATGCGTTCGGAAAGGGATGGCAGGTTTTCTATGGCATCACATGGCCTGACATAAACAGGCTCCACATCCTTTTCTACAAATTCCGCATCACGGCTGAGCATTATCAGGCCGTCTACAGAGGGCCTTCTGGTCAGGCAGGGGACAAGCCTGTCAGTATTTTCTGCTTCAAGGCCTGCCAGGACTTCCGGATCCCGTGTCAGGGAACTGCCTGCCACATACACTAAAGACCTGCTGTCTTGTGC
>CAVLCT010000199.1:0-2462 GCA_963661665.1 Bulleidia sp.
TCCAGACATAGCCTATGCCGCCATGCAGGCTGTAGTAGGGG
Organism: Bulleidia sp.; assembly: GCA_963661665.1. Classification (GTDB taxonomy): domain Bacteria; phylum Desulfobacterota; class Desulfovibrionia; order Desulfovibrionales; family Desulfovibrionaceae; genus Desulfovibrio. The sequence continues at coordinate 42 of CAVLCT010000199.1, forward strand.
CTGTCCATGTCAAAGCCGGCGGAGCGGCCATACCTGTCACGAAGATCGCTGGTATCGTATTCGTTGTGCAAAGAGCCCATGTGAGCTGAGCCTTCCACATAGAAGTGGCCGGGACCAGTGGGAACAAATTCCATCTTGGCCAGGATGCCGCCGCCCATGTACCAGGAGTTGCCGTCGCCATCGACGTCAGGGGCATTGTCAAAAGTGTTGCTCGTTGTATAGGAGCCTGTGCCGTACTCAAAGAAGGCTCCGGCGCTCAACTTGCCGGCACCCGTATCAATACCAGTTCCTAAGCCGGCCACAAGGGAGAGGCTGTTCAGACTGACATGGGAGCCGGTCTCATGCGTTACAGAGGAACCCTGCACATGGGCAAAGGGTGCGATAATACCAGTCTGGGGAGCAAATGTCCTGGCAAGTTCAATGCCGGCATTGGCAGCCTCATTCACAAGGGCAAGGCCGGCGGCACTGCCCTCGGCAAGAGCCTTGGCGCCTGGCTGTACCCTGGTTCCGGTACGGGTAAGGTACACTGATGTTGCGTTGGTGGCATCGTCTCCGTCAGTTTCTACTTTAAGGATATACTCAATGGTGCTACCGACCAGGTAGTTTACCGTATTGAGGCTGCTGTCTTTTGTCTCAATGCCGTTGCTGTTTTTCAGCAGGTAGACCTTGTCGCCAACCTTGAACTCTCCGCCGTCAGCACCTGCCAGCGCACTGATTGTCTCTACGTTTACAGTTGCTCCGGAAAGGTCTGTCGTACCCGTGCCATCTTCGGCATCATTGCCTGTCAGTGTAAGCACTGTCGCATCAGCCTTGATATCTGGCAGTTCAAATGTGAGGCTGTCAAAGTTTTTGATATTGGCAGCAGAAAGCCCCTGTACTTCATGGAATTCAAGGGTATTGCCGCTTGATGCCTGTTCTGTACCGTTTAATCTGGCATAACCGCCATAAATAATGGTATTTGTCGTATCAAACTGCGGTCCTTCACCTTCATACGAGTAAAGAGCCACTGTATTGCCAGAAGAGGAAGCTGTACCTTCATCTCCAAGAATTATGCTTCGGCCTGCGTAGATTACGTCCTTGAATGTACCGCCATAAATGTCAAGCCTGTTGCCTGTACTTGTTGCCTGGCCAGATACGTACCCTGTGGCATCGCCACCAAAGACTCTCCCTGTGGCCTCAACACCGTACAAGGAAAGTACGTTATCTGATGTAGTGGCTGTATCAGCTTCCTGACCTGCCACGATACAAGTATTTCCGCCTACAATTTCACCATATTTGCCCCCCTTGATGGAGAACTTGTTTCCTGCAGCTTCTGCGCTGCCAGTATCTACAGCTGCGACAGCTCCGCAAAAATAGTCTGCTGTCACATTGCTCAAAATGCTGGTCTTATCTTTATTTACACCCTGTCCATTGTAGTTGGCCTTAGCCGTTCCTTCATTCAGATAAGCATAGCCGCCATAAATATTGTTGTACGTGCCATTAGTTATAGACAGCACGTTACCAGATGTGGAAGCACCTGCCGGTGTTGCTTGAGGAGAAAAGACACAACCGCCGTAAACAGTAGATTTTCCTAAAAATATAACATCGGTAAGGGTTACACTGTTACTGTCAGCTGTTGCGTTGCCACCAACTTTAGCATAGGCATAGCCGCCATAGATTTCCGACTCATCGCCTGAAAATGTAACGTTGTTAAGTGTTACGCTGTTTTCATCAGCTGATGTACTGTTCCCCTTATAGTCAAGAGCATAACCGCCACCCAAAGTGTCAGTACATGAACCGCCCTCAAAAGTGACGGTGTTATTCCTAACGGTAGCACTGCCCTGGCCCTCGGCGTATCCACCCCATATTTTACTAGCGGAGTGTTCCTTGGTCAGGGTCAGCGTATTGTTTCTGACATCAGGGGTCTTTGTACTTCTGTCTATAAAACCGCCGTAGATGTTGTCATACGTACCAGCTTCTACAGTCCCTGAAAAATCAGATCCTGAAGTTTGTTCAGTCGAACTGAAATCACCGCTACCAATAAAATCAGCAGCATACGATGTTGCTGTAGCAAAAGGCAGGGAGCACATAAGCGTACCAAGTAAAATGGTACGACCTAACAAACAGGGTTTATGACACGTTTTCTCTTTCTGGGACTTGCTGCTGTCGTTTGTAACAGACAGGGAGGAGGCATGTTTTGGTACACCTAACTCCTTGTAATCACGACATAAAAATGGGGGGGGTGATTATTGACATGTCAATTTTACCTTTTATACCGCCATGTTCTCAACGGCGGAAAAGACAATAGGAGTCAAACATATCCCATCAAATCAAAGGATTATCATGGTCTGCAATGTTTTTTTTGCATCCATTACCTATCTTTTATTCCAGACTACAAATAAATGCAACAGGAAGTACAAAACTTTCTTTTCACTATCTGTC
>CAVLCT010000200.1:0-2438 GCA_963661665.1 Bulleidia sp.
CACTTGATGAAATACTTGTGGCCGCCATTACGGCCAAAAAGGTTGCAGTAAACTAAGCCGGCCTGCCAATTGTACAAAAGCCCCTTGTGACGTTGCAAACTGGGGTCACAAGGGGCTTTTTACCTGAATCATGCAATCTGCTTCCTGGAAAAAGCCTTCTCTACAAAGCAGAATACTTTGTTGTTTGACCTCGCGCTGTACAAAGCAGACCTCTGTCCTGCATACAAAGCTGAAATTAAGGATGCGTTACCACCTCTTCTACCTTAACTACACAGGTCTTTTTAAAAAAGGCCATGCCCCAGAGGGAAACCGTCCAGTCTTCCTTCTTCAATAACGGAGCTGCATACCTGTTTTTCCTGATCTGGCGTATGCCTTTTGCAGCCAGGCCAGGCAGACCCCTTTGAGATCTGCCCCGCTTGATTTCAATTATGGCGGCACGCTTGTTCTTTGTGTCACTGACTACAATGTCCGGCCTTCCGTCGCCATACTCCTTGTTTGACTCAACATCCCACCCTGTGAAGGTGAAGAGTCCCAGGACGAAGGCATGATAAAAATCTTCACGGGCATCGTAATAGCTTAAGGTGTCGTCCATCTGGTCGCACAAAAGCTTTGCCAGTGCATCGGCGTCATCAGCCCAGAATGCCTTGAAAAGCTCAGATCTGTCTATGTTCTGGACCTCCTTCTTGAACCATTTGGAAATGACATCGGCAAAAATTTCCAGGACTTCCTTGTTGGGGATGGCAAGGACTGTTTGGTCTGGCTCAGGCTTCATGCCGCATTTTTTTATCTGTTCCTGACTTGCCTTGGTGAGATAACCGGTAAGGTAGAGAACGCTCCACATGTTTTCTGCATCATCATACAGGCGGTCATAGGTTAGATACTCGATGATCCGGGTTGCTATGCATGAGCCAGTCATCAGGGTATCCAGTTTTCGCCTGATGTCCCTTACATTGCAATAATCGACAAAGGTGCGAACGATATCGTTTCCGCTGGTGTTTTGCCAGTACGCTTTGGGTTTTGCCGCAGGGTTTGCCTGCAAGTCTTCTATATATTGCAGGATATCCCACGGGCAGTAGATCTCGGTATCGACACCGAAGCGATATCCGTCATACCACTCCCTTATTTCATCCTTCTTGGCAGAACAACCGGATGCAGCCAGAAGGTCATCGACTTCCTTTGAGGTGAAGCCAAATTTATCGGCGAAGCGTACATTGGAAAAGTCATAGCACCTGAGGTTGTTAAGCCCTGTATAGGAGCTTTCCTTTGATATCCTGAGACAGCCGGTCAGTATGGCAAATTTAAGAATGCTGCTGTCCTTCAGGACTGATCCCAGCAATTTGCGAATAAATTTCACCATTTCAGGGTAATAGCCGTTTTCCTGAGCCCTGGCCAATGGAACATCATATTCGTCGATAAGCAGGATGAGAGGCCTGTCCCAGTGCGCATAAAGGGCACGGCAAAGAGTCACTAAGGAGTTGGTCAGCACATCCTTTTCTTTTGAAACTTTGCCAAGGATGGCCAGTGTATCTTTTTCCTGCTGTCCGACAAGATGGCTTTCCTGAAGATAGCTGAGATCTCCACACATCCGTTCTATAATATGAGAAAATTCAACCATTGCTTCATAAAAGTTGTCTCCTTCCATTTCTTTGAGAGAAAGTAGCACAGTCGGATACTGGTTCATCCATTTGTCACAGAGAGGCTTGTTTTTTGATATAACAAGACCTTCAAATAAAGCTTTACTGTCCTGGGTAATATCAAAGAAGTCCTTGAGCATGTTCATCATCAGCGTCTTGCCGAACCGGCGCGGACGTGTGAAGAGGGAACTCTTGATCGCCGAAGAAAAAAATTCCTCTATAAAGGCTGTTTTATCCACATAACAGTAGTCATTTTCCCGAATCTCACGAAAAGTTACATTACCGACCTGCAAAACAGACATTTCTATTGCCTCCTTTTCTGCAACGGCAGTATGACCAGATGCCATCCATAGCCCAAAGGCAGTTCCCAGCCTCTTTACAATTCCTTGGCCTCGCATTGTGCAAAGCATGACTTGCGGCAGAAAGCTATGCCGTAGCTGTAAACCTTTTTTATACCCGGTCCAAAAGCTTCATCGTACTTCCTGGATTGTACTTGCCTGAGCGCATCCGCAGCCCTTTCATGCATGAGCTTTTCATCCTTTACAGCCTTAAGCTCAATGACAACGCCCACAGTATTATCCTTAGAGCTGAAGACAATATCTGCATAGCCGTCACCTGCCTCGGCATTTGAATTGAATGTGAAAAACTCCATTGAGCTTGAAGAAAATACTCCGTTCAGAAAACCATGGTAGTAATTTTCAGGAGGTGCCTTGACTGCCATATCGCGTATAGAGACAAACCTTTTTAGTCTCAAAGTAAGTAATATGATTACTTTCACTGCATCTCCTGCAAAAAAGGCATCTG
>CAVLCT010000201.1:0-1697 GCA_963661665.1 Bulleidia sp.
TCTGTCAGGGCCTTAAGGCAGGCACGGGAAGCTTCTGGCACTGTATGGAACATGGATTCGCCGAAAAAGGCCCTGCCTATGGCGATGCCGTAGAGGCCTCCTACCAGCTCCCCGTCAAGCCAGGCTTCGACGGAGTGGGCAAAGCCTAGTCTGAACATGCGGCTGTAGGCTGTGTGTATATCCTTTGTGAGCCACGTCTCATTGCGGTTTGCACAGCCATCCAGAACCTGGTCAAAGGCCGTATCCAGGGTAATGACAAATGGCATGGAAGCCTGTTTTCTGGCGGCACGTCTGGGGAGGTGGTACTGTTCCGGCAGAAGAACGCAGCGCGGTGCCAGCGTCCACCAGAGAATCGGCTCTCCCTGGGAAAACCATGGGAAGATGCCCTTGGAATACGCAGCCAGCAGGGCAGGGACGGCAAGAGTTCCTCCGTGGCAGAGAAATCCGTCTTCATCTGCACTGCTTGTTGGCGGAAATCCTGCAGAGAAGAGCTGTACCATCGGTATGAACCGGGGTGTGTCCATTTCTTCTGGCAAGATTATCTGGGGCGGCATTTTCTTCCTCGCTGTTCTTTTTCAGGTTTGCCGGCTGCTTTGCCTGTCTTAGCTGCCTGAAAAGGCAGTGCGCCGAACTGACAGCATGACAATACTGTAATACATTTCAGAATGTCAAATTATTTTTTAAGTTTTTTTTCAGTCCGGAACACAAAGGGAAGCAGACAGCCGTTATGCCCTGAAGAGCCTGTCAAAGACGCCATTTTCAAGGTCTCTGATATTATAGATGTGATCCATGACGCCGAAGGTTTCTTCCAGGTTGCCCCTGGCGTTTTTCCAGCCGCCTCCGTCTGTCACCCAGACAAATTCAACGCCCTGCACCGTTTTCATCTCCTCGGCTATCATCTTGTAGCTTCTTGCAGTCTCATTCAGCTTTGAGCCGCTGCTGGCGTAAAAGTTTGTCTCGATGACGTAGATGGCATCTTCTGCCCTGACGACAAAGTCCCAGCGCTTGGTGGACTTGCCGTCGGCTGATATGGCCGACATGTCAACGCCCCATTGTTCCTCTATTTCCTGGAGGTACATCTCCTTGTGGTATGAGGCGCCTGCCCTGGCCAGGAAGCCTTCCACCAGGTCTTCCATCTGATGCCCGCCCCTGTTTTTGCGGCCGTTGCTGTCCAGGCCAGTCTCTATGCCCAGGCAGTAGTCGATGAGGTTGTTTACAATATGGCCGGAGATAAGATCGAAGAGGCCGGTCTTGCGCATGAAGGCGGCATACTGCTCATCTGAGAATTTTTTGCTGCCAAAGTCGTATTCAAAGGCGCCGTCCTCGTCCTGCGCATATATTTCCGATGTCCTGACTGCCAGAAGTATGGGGATGCAGCGCAAAATATCAGGAAAGCGCGCAAGCAGCTTCCTGAAGTCGTCCTCAATGTCCTTAGAGCCGATAAGGGAGTTCATGATGCAGAGCTCTACTTTTACGGCCTCGACATTGGCGTATATTTTCTGAAAATCCGCATAATAGCCGTAGCCGTTGATGCTGGGGCGCATGCCTGCAAGCCATGTTTTGAAGTCTGTGTCCTGCCTCATTGCCTAAGCCTCCTCTTAATTCTCTATTCCTGCCTCTTCCTCGTTCCCTGCTCCTGCCTCTGCTTCCAGCCTGCGCCTGGAAAGGGCAAGGTACTCTTCAGAGTTGTCTATGCC
>CAVLCT010000201.1:1718-2437 GCA_963661665.1 Bulleidia sp.
GCTTCCCAAAGGCCTTTTCTGTGCGGAACATTTTGATGTCTGACCAGACGTCCTTCATCTGCTTTCCGCCGTTTGCCTCCTTCATGGCTGCATAGTCGAAGTAGTGCCGCACGTTTTTGCCGTCCTTTCTGGCCCACAGTATGGTTTCCGTGCTGTGCGTAAAGTAGCGGCAGGAAAGGTTCGGAGGGGGATTGGTCTTCTGCCAGGTTATGTTGTTGAGTATCTTGAAGCCTTCTTCCTCCAAAGCTGTGCCGATATCATAGATATTGTGCAGGGTGCCGCTGATCCAGATGGTCCCGGTGTCGGAGAGTATCCTTTTGCACTGCCCGATCCAGGCCCTGGCAAAGGCATGCCGCCTTTCCCTTGACGGCTCCTTGTCCCAGTCGCCCTTGTCCACGGACACCATTTTGCCTGAGTTGCAGGTAATGCCGCCGTTGCTTAAGAAATAGGGCGGGTCTGCGAAAACCATGTCGGCAATGCCGGAAGAGATGCTGCCGAGAACCTCTGTGGCATCCCCTTTGATCAGGGCAAGCCCTTCTGCCTGGTAATACAGCCCAGTGCTTTTGGTATATGCCGCTTCCATGCCGTGCCCTAATAGTTGGTGACTATGACTTCACGGCCCCTGCGGGCAGAGGCATCCCTGTTGATGGCCCGCCTGACGCCAATGGATGAGATGCTAAAGCCGTCATAGAACTCATGCACCAAGGGCACGTCATTGT
>CAVLCT010000202.1:0-2437 GCA_963661665.1 Bulleidia sp.
GGAAAGCGGCACATCTTCGGTAGGCTTCATCATAAGGCCCAGCTCGCCTATGCCTGAGCTGCCCTCAAAGCTCGGGGCTGCCACTGAATGCCCGTAGACCCTTGAATCGCAGGATCCGGAGAACTCATGCTCAAAGGCTGCACCCACATAGGGGCTGAAGCGCTCGGAGCCATCGTAGGTATACCGCACGCCGAAGCGTAGCCTGTTGGAGTCAAGGTCGTCAAATTCATACTGGTCGCCAGTGGTCAGGGTGTCGTCCGTTCCCTGCACCCTGGTCCAGATGTACTTGCCATAGATATCAAGGTCATGGCCTTCCGCCATGTTCCAGACATAGCCTAAGCCGCCGTGCAGGCTGTAGTAGGGACTGTCCATGTCGAACTTGGCAGCGTTGCCGTAGACGTCTGTCAGATCGTTGCTGTCGTATTCGTTGTGCAATGTGCCCATGTGGGCAGAGCCTTCCAGGTAGAAGTGGCCAGGCCCAGTCTCAAGGAATTCCATCTTGGCCAGGATGCCGCCGCCCATGTACCAGGAACTGCCGTCACCATTGATATCGGAACGAGTGTCAAAGGAGTTGCTGGTTGTATAGGCCCCCTTGCCGTACTCAAAGAAGGCGCCGATGCCCAGGTCGCCAGCACCGGTCTCAATGCCGTAGCCTAAGCCTGCCACCAGGGAAACGGTGCTCATGTTGATGCTTGAGCCAGTTTCATGACGGATGGAAGAGCCCTGGACATGCACAAAGGGCGTCACTGCACCCTTGATAAGGGTTAGGTCATTCAGGACGCCAATCGCAGCATTGGCTGCCTCGCCGGCCAGCGCTGCCGCTGATGCTGAACCTTCGGCAATGGCCTTGGTGCCGGGAGTGACCTTTGCACCCCTGCCTATCAGAAAGATCTCGGTCTTGTCTTCGCTGGTCTCACTGCCTGCCTCATACACAAGCGTGGCACCTCTGGGAGCATCGAGGCTTAAGCTGATGCCTTCCGCATCTATCCCATAGGGGTTTCTAAAAAGGACTACCTTGTCCCCTTCCTTAAATTCTCCGCCATCACTGCCGACAAGGTTGGCAACTTTAACTGATACTGCTGCATTGGTGAGGAAAGTCGGCTGTTTGGCATCGGGGACAACTTTGGAATGAATGTCCAGTTTGGATAAGTCATCATAGCCATCTTGGTCGTATAACTGATAACCAGCTCCTGTCAGTTCCATAATGACGTCACCGGCATGCATTTCTGAATACTCATAGTTCAGAATCTGGAACTCGCCGACATTGCCGGCCGTCATCCCCTTGACATCATAAAAATTCAGGCTGTTGCCGGTATTTGTGCCAGCTGTAGTTTTGTTATCAACATCTGTGGAACGGGCACAACCGCCAAAAATAAGGGTACTGTTAGAAAAAACCGGTGCTCCGTTGGAGCCGTTTCTCAGTTCTATTCTGTTATTACATGCCTCGGTAGTATAAACACCGTCTGTAGTGCTGTCATTGTGTGCACTAATACTTGCATAGCCGCCATAAATTGATACGCCGTCTTCCGAATAAAAGTTTCCGCCATTTAAGACAATCGTATTGCCACTGGCCGTGGCGGTTGTATTGCTTGCCTGGTAAGCGCTAGTGTTCTCGGCACAACCGGCATAAATGCCACCGCCCGTAAATTCTGTGTCTGTCAGCGTCACTGTATTGCCAGAAGCCGCTATTGTATCCTGCTCTATTTTAAGCTGTTGTTGTGTCCCGATAGCACATCCGCCATAAACTGAACTCTCTACCTTGCTGTTGTTTATAATAACGGTATTTTCTGATGCAATATGCTCGCCTTTTTTTTCTGATGAATTCCACACCTCATCCAGCACAACGGATGCCGGTGTCACTATACCAGCCCATCCTCCAGTAATTCTATATATAAAATACAAGCTAAGCTCAGATACCGACGTTTGACCGTCTTTAGCAACAGCATCGTTCAGAATTACCGTATTGTTGCTGATATGCGATTTCAGAGTGGATGCTTCGGCGCCCGATGCACGCCCAACAGTACCGCCTGTAACTGTCAGTGTGTTATCATGCACAGAAAAAATACCATCTACATTACGATAGCCGGGGTAAACATAAGCGCCTGCGAGTATACCGACACTAGCACCATCCTCAACTGTCACTTTATTTCCGCTGACTATGCCTTCAGCATGCGGAACAGACTTTGTCTCGTCCGTATTGGAAATTTGTTCTGAGGTAATCCATACAAACCCGCCGCTTACAAAGGATGCTTTGCTGCCGCTTTCAAAGACAAGTTCGTTATCCTTTACCTCAAAGTTGCATGTGCCTCCATCTAAGCTCGTCTTAAATTTAATACATCCTCCATACACGCTCTTTGCATTCAGACCGGAACCCAGTACGCCTTTATTATTATTTACTACCGCCGAGAGGGTACTGGAAGCTGTATCATTTGTACGT
>CAVLCT010000203.1:0-2428 GCA_963661665.1 Bulleidia sp.
AGTGGGATGGTGCCGACTTTTTGTCATTCGGTCATATGCTGCCTGACTCTAGCATCCTGCCTGTCTGCAGCGGCGCAGTTCCTGGATTCCCTCTCAGACTCAGGAGAGTACTCCCACAGCCTCTTGAATATTCCCTTATTTTATGATGGTATTTAAGGGAAAGGAGGTGCGGGAATGAGAAGCTTCAATTATTCAGCCATCAGGGACAGCAAGTGGGACTCTGAAACACTTGGCCTGATTGCAGCCATATACAGAGAAGCAGGCAGGCAGGAACTGTATCTGAAGCAACGTCCTGAGAAACTTGAAAAACTTGTGGAAATTGCCAGGATTCAGAGTACCGGGGCCTCGAATGCCATCGAGGGAATTGCTACTACTAACACACGCCTCCGGCAGCTTGTCGAAGAGAAAACCACGCCGAAAAACCGCAATGAGCAGGAGATTGCCGGATACCGTGACGTTCTGGGCCTCATTCATGAGAACTTTGATGCAATCCCGATTACGCGGAATTATATCCTGCAGCTGCACAAAATACTGTACAGCCATATGAACAACCCTGTTGCGGGCCGTACCAAGACCGTACAGAACTATATCAGCGCCACATATCCGGACGGCCATACGGAAACGCTGTTTACACCGCCTGCTCCGCATGAAACGCCGGAAGCCCTGGACAGGATCTGCGAGGAATACAACAGGGTGATAGGTAATATGGAGCTTGAGCCGCTGATTGCTGTCCCTGTTTTTATCCATGACTTTTTGTGCATTCACCCGTTCAACGACGGCAACGGCAGGATGAGCCGGCTGCTCACAACCCTGCTTCTGTACCGGAATGGCTTTTATGTCGGCAGATACATCTCCCTTGAAGCAAAGATAGCCCCGAACAAGGACTTATACTACGATGCTCTTGCACAGTCCCAGGCTGGATGGCACGAAGGGACAGAGGATGCCGTTCCCTTTATCAAGTACCTTCTGGGAACGATTCTCGCAGCCTGCAAGGACTTTGAAGAACGCATGTCTCTTGTGGAACCAAAGCTTTCCGCACTTGAAATGGTGCGCATGGCAAGCAAAAGCAGGATCGGACGCTTCACCAAGCAGGACATCCGCGATCTTTGTCCGGCTGCCAGTGTCAGTTCTGTTGAGGGGGCCCTGCGTACCCTGGTAGCAGAGGGAGAACTGAAAAGAGAGGGCAAGGGGAAGAGAACCTGTTACTACAGGCTGAACTGATTTCCCTTAAGTTGTGTTCTCTTTCCCTTATTTTCTGTGGTTATTTAAGGGAAACGGCAGAAGGGTAAGGGAAAGAGAGTCCTTAGCTTATCAGCATTCATGGAACAGGTACGTTTGCTGGCACAGTGCCGCATCTTACAGTGGCACCAAAGGAAAACCTTGCCTGAACCGGACAATAATCTGAGCGGATCAGGCATATACCTTGTTGCCGCAAGCAGGTAAAATACCCTTCAGGCAATGCAATCCCGCGCAGGGCAGGAACAATGCTCCTTGTCATCCGAAGAGGGGCTGCTGGAAGGGCAAGGGGTATCAGGAGCAGGACATGACGGACCAGGAACTTAAGAATACCATGCATGAGATGCTGAGATCATCTCTCCTGAAATGGCTCCCGTCCCAGTCACGGCTGGAAACAGCCATCAGCGGGCTGGCCATAAGCAGGTTTGATGAGGAAGTCTCTGCCAGCCGCTGTTTTTATAAGCCTATGGTGGCACTGGTCGTGCAGGGCTTCAAATATTCAGTGATCGGGGATTATGAAGCCAACTACGGCGAACTGCACTGCGTGACTGTCGGCATTGACATGCCAGGCGTCTACCATATTAAGGAAGCCTCCCCCGAATCCCCCTTCCTGTCGCTCTCAGTCCAGCTAGACAGACGCATCATCGCCCAGCTGATGACCGAAGATCCATCCCTTGCAGCCCGGGGAGAAGGGGAGTGCACACCAGTTGTGGTGGACGAGGCTGGCAAGGATCTTTTGCAGGCCTTTGTCCGCCTGCTTGAACTTCTGGATACGCCGCAGCGCATCCCTGTCCTGGCACCCATGATTTTGCGGGAGATCCACTACTACCTGCTTTGTGCAAGCCAGGGCAGATGCCTCAGGCTCTTCAGTACTGCCGGAACCAGGGCCGGCCTGATTGCGGAGGCCATTTCCTGGCTCCGGGAGCACTATGCTGAATCATTCAGCATGGAAGAGCTTGCCCGCCGCACAAACATGGCTCCTTCTACGTTCAACCGCCATTTCAGGCAGGTGACAAGCCTGAGCCCTTTGCAGTTCCAGAAGCGCCTGCGCCTCTATGAGGCAAAGCGCCTCATGCTGCAGGAAGGCAAGGATGCCGGCACAGCGGCGCTTATGACAGGCTATGAAAGCTCATCCCAGTTCAACAGGGAATACAAGCGCCAGTTCGGGGCACCTCCGCACAGGGACGTGGCC
>CAVLCT010000204.1:0-2424 GCA_963661665.1 Bulleidia sp.
GAGAGCCTGCCCTGTATGGTGTCCCCGAGGCCTACGGCACAGGCATTGCGGACAGCCGAGAGGCAGATCTGGCCCAGGTTTTTCAGTTCCCTGGGATCTTTGTCCATGGACGGAATAAGGGTCAGGTAGATGCGCCTGCTGGTTATGACATCGACAGTGTCCACTTCGCCGTGGGTTGTCAGAAAGATGCGCCCGTAGTTGTCCACAAGCAGTGAGAGCGCCCTGCCAAAGTAAGCCCTGGCATAGGCATACTGCTCTGCAAAGGTGCGCGGCTGCTGGTGCAGCTGCTTTGTGATGTCCCAGCCCACTGTTGCAAGTCCTGCCCTGAGCGCCAGGATGGACTTTTCAGAAATGTCCGTCCTTCTGGCCAGGCTGTCCACTTCCGGCAGTGACATCAGGTACTTGCGGATAATGCCTATGGAAAGCGGCGTTTCCCCTCTGTCGCGCAGTTCCACCAGAACAAACATGAGCCCTGAGATGAGGGTCTGGGCATTGTTGGAGAAAATGGCATTCCCGCCTGATCCTTCCTCAGGCATCATGGCAAAGAGCAGCTGCGTCAGCTGGTTGGCAGTGCCTGCGGCAAAGGGATTGGTGGTATTGGACTGCCTGAGCGGCGTGCGCATGTGTCCCAGGGTACGCATGGTTTCCTGGGCTTTTTTGTCGGCCATGTAGGAGAGAAGAAGAAAGTCGTCGTCCCTGCCCATGATGCGGCACATGGTGTAGATCTGGGCGGCCAGCTTTGGTGCCGCCTTGGGATCCAGGTACATGATCCCCGATCCCTGGGCCAGATAGTTGAATGCCTGGGAGACAAGCGTTTCTGTCTTGCCTGCACCGGTAGTGCCAAGGACAAGCATATGCGTCAGTACGTCGTCCTTGTTTATCCAGAGCTCGCTGTCCGTATCCAGGCTGTTGCCCAGGAAAAAGCAGCCTCTCGCTTTGCGGGGCTTTCCGGCAGCTGTCCTGTCCGCATAGTCTGTTCCCTTCCATGAGCGCGGCAGGCGCATGGGCAGAACGTCGTGCCGGCAGGATGCGCGCCGCATGAAAAAGATCATGATGCCGCAGGGCACAAGCAGGGGAAAGAGGCCAGGCTGCCAGAGAAGCACCATGGAGAAAAAGATCATGGCGCCTGCATAGCCGTCCCGCCGCATCAGGGCAGAGACAAGCTGTTGATGGAGAGGGCGTATGTCCCGCAGGAATTCTTCCTTGCGGTGTTCCTGGTCAGGATGCACGCCGTACAGATGGTTTTTTGATGCCGGCATAAGAGATGCTCCTGCTGTCTTAAGGTGTACGTGAAGACGGCTTTTTGAAAGGGTACAGGAAGCCTGGTCCCTCTTTTTTACGGGAGGGCCTTTTGCTGTGCTTTGGGCTGGCAGATACGCTGAAAGGGAATCAGGTTTTTAGCGTGCCTGCCTGTCCAGGATGCCCTGCACTATGGCAGGGGGCAGTTTGTGAAAGGGGACAAGCGGATCAGGTGCGCCTGATCCTTCTTCAAGGGGCAGGGAAAACCAGGCTACATCGTGCCAGGCGCCGTTTTTGTAGCCGGAACTGGCAAAAAAGGCAGTCCTTGTAAAGCCTAGGGAGGCATGCAGGCTTTCAGAGGCTTTATTGGGAACAGTGACGCAGGCAAGTGCCGTCCTGACGTTCTGCATTTTCAAAAGCTCAAGCATGGCTTTGTAGAGCCTTGTGCCAAGGCCTTTGCCTGTATGGTTTGGGTCAAGATAGACAGAGAGCTCTGCATTCCACTGATAGGCTGCCCGTTCCCAGGGGCAGTGCGCATAGGCGTATCCTGTGATTTTGCCGCCTTCTTCCAGGACAAGCCAGGGATACAAGGCCTGTACAGCACGCATGCGGCCGGCAAACACGGCACAGGATGGCAGCTCCGTCTCAAAGGTTATGGGCGTTGCAATGTACTGTGCATAGATTTCCAGTATGCTTTTGCAGTCTTTGTCCGATGCTGTGCGAAGGATCATGGCTTTTATCCTGGTAATGGGTAACGGGAATGGCGGAAGAGACAGCCGGCTGTTCTGCTTGTGCGGGCTGTCCGGAAGCATACGCATCTGCCTGGCAGCGGGCAAGCAGGGCGGCAGGGTACAGTGTACGCCGGCAAACGTCCTTTTTTGTGGTGGAGAAAAAACATGTCAGGGAGCAAAAAAAAGATGGACAAATATGGGGGAAGGGGAGTAGTATCTTCCTTGCTTGCATGGAGACGTATAATTATAGCTGATGCAAGCCTTGTAAAAGTGACCGATGAATAAATGCAAGGAGAAAACAATGACAGCACAAGACAATTGTGTAACGGCTTCAGAATCAATGCCCGAAGCTGGCTTTGATGAGGTTATGAAGGCTGTTGCCCTGGTGTTTCTGATCTCGCAGAACAAGGTTTTTGCGGATATCCTGAATGTCGTCCTTTTCAATGGCAGGCAG
>CAVLCT010000205.1:0-2358 GCA_963661665.1 Bulleidia sp.
CAGCGATGCCCTGCTTGTCCTGATTTCTGAAAAAGGCAGTGACAAGGCCTCAGAGGCCATATTGAAGGCGGCCGGTGCTCTTGGCATCCGCACACATTCCTGCCGCCTGGCAGGGGCTGCTAACTTTTTCAGGCCGGAAAATGCCGCCAGGCAGGATGCAATGCCGCAGGACAGCGTCCCTGACGGCGTCAGGACTGCTGCCGATCTGGATGTAATCTTTGCTACGGCCTTCAGGCAGGGCTATGGCAAGGTTCTCTGCATAAGGCCTGTCTCTGCCCTGTTAAGGGCCGATCTTTTGCAGGAAGCGCTGTATGCCCTGGAAGAAGGGTGCGGCCTTGTCCTGGGCCGATGTGCAGAAGCATATTACCTCATAGGCGCATCACAGCACTGCGGGCACAATACCTATGAGGACGGCCTGCTCAAGGGCATGGATTTTTCCTCTGACGTAGCCTTTGCCATGGCAGGCTTTGCAATGCATCCCAAGATGCTGCCCGAGCTTCCGCCTGCCGAGGCGCTTTCCCCTCTGGCCAGCGTCATAGTCCTTGCTGAAAATGCAAAGCCGACACTGGTTCAGACAGTACGCCATGCCCTGGATGTGCCTTGTGCGGAATGCATTGTGGTAACGTCCGAGAGTGCTGATCCTGTGATGCGCCAGGCCGAGGCCATGGGAGCGTCTGTGCTGCCTGTAAAGGAGTCGCTTGTGGCCTCGCTTAACGAGGCGGCTGATCTTGCCCATGGCCGGTATCTGGTCCTTATGCGGGAAGGCATTGAGCTGCCGCAGGACTTTGACAAGGCCGTGTGGGACAGCATGCGCCTGGAAAAGTGCATGGCTGGTGGCTTCAGCACATCCTCTGCCGTGCCCGGCGTGCGCCGTACCGCGCGCTGGCTGGGCTCAGCAGTTCAGGCAGGACGGCTGTCCGGCCCGGATATGACCCAGGCTGTCTTTATGCGCAAGGATGACTTCCTGCATTTTGGCGGACTTGAGGGCACAGATCCTGACAAGGCCGTTGCAGCCCTGGTAACAAAACTGGCAAAAGCCGGAACAGTTGTCATCCACAATGCCAGGGTCCGCTTCCTGCACGCCATGCCAGGCTTTGAGGAGTGCGGTGCCGGTGACGATGCAAAGGTATCGGGTGCCGGCTGGCTGGTGCGGGAAGTACAAAAACGCCTCTCCGCCTTCTTTGCAAGGTCTGACGATGCCAGGGTACGCGAGCAGCGGCAGAAGGGCCTGGCCAGGCTGCAAAAACAGATAGATGACATGACAGCCCAGTGCGATCACTGCGGGCGCTGTACCCATGTCTCTCCCATGCTGCACAGGCATAGCCTTGATCTGGCAGAGCTGGCAAAGCATCCGCTTCTTGCATGGCACTGCTTTATGTGCGGTGAGTGCACCCAGGCCTGCCACAAGGGTATTGACGGAGTAGCGCTTGCAAGGCTTTTGAGGCGCCAGCATGTGCTGGCTCACGCAGGGCGCATGGCAAGGCCTGGGCATGCCCTGACGCTGGCCTGTGCAAAATTCTCTCCCCTGTATACCAAATGTGCCCTAAAAGCCGTCAGCAATGTCCTTCTCCCTGCCTCCTTCTGCGCAGCGTGGCCCAAAACAGCCATGGCCCTTGGGCAATTGTGCCGCCAGCATGAACTGGGCGTCATTGTGGCCGATACTGGTGCGGGCCTTGCGGACCTTGGCCTGCACGACAAGGCAAAGGCTCAGGCAGACAAGCTGAAAGCTGCCATGGACAGCCTGGGCGTGACCGAAATCGTGACTGTATCGCCGCATGATCAGCGCTGGCTGACAGCCTGCGGGATTACCTGCTCGCCCCTGGCGGCCCTCTCAGACATGCTGGGATTTGGCACACTTTCCATGGAAGGCAGATGCCTTTTTGTGCCCTGCGCTGACCGTGCAAGCAAAGCCTTTTTGCGGGCCCTGGCACCTCTTTTCAGGGGGACAGTGCGCGAGATAGACGTGCCCTGCTGCGGTGCAGGCGGCGAGGCCTCTGTGCTTGAGCCTGAATGTGCGGCAAGGCTGAAAAAGGCAGTGCAGACGGCAGCCAAGACAGACAGGGTGCTTGTATACTGCCCGAGATGTGCCGAGACCCTGAAAGCAGCGGGCGTGGCTGCAGACCTGGATCTTTCCCTCCTGCTCGGGGTGGCTGAAAAGCCTGTATCCGGACTGCGCCGCATAAGCGCCTTTGTGTCCTGCCTCAAAGGCCTCTCAAGGCTTGCAGTGCCAACACTGGCTGTTCCTGAGGTTGCCCCTGAGACAGTGACTGAGACAGTGGCTGAGCCTGCTGCTGGGCCTGTTGCAGAAGATCAGCAGGTGCAGGACAGCGTTGCTGACCAGGCTGCTGAAAACCTGCC
>CAVLCT010000206.1:0-2334 GCA_963661665.1 Bulleidia sp.
GGATCAAGGCCTATATCCTCAAGTTCATCATGGACAATTTCCGCATGGTGAAGATTGGCACCACCCAGGTGCAGCGCAAGCTCTTCTTTAACCTCAACCGGGAACGCCAGAAGCTCATTGCCCAGGGATACAACCCTGATGCCGAAATGCTGTCCAGCCGCCTTGGCGTCAGCAAAAACGATGTCCTTGACATGGAGCAGCGCCTCTCCAACAGCGATGTTTCCCTCAACACGCCGGTAGGAGACGATTCGGACACTGCCTCGCGCATGGACTTTCTTCCGGCCCTGGATGCCGGTGTCGAGGACAGCATCGCCAACGAGGAAGTCTCCGGCATGATCAGGAAGATGCTCACTACCCTGCGTCCCACCCTGAACGAGAAAGAGCTCTATATCCTGGACCACAGGCTGTTTACCGACTCGCCCATGACCCTGCGCGAAATCGGGGAACGCTACCATATTACAAGGGAACGTATACGCCAGCTGGAAATACGTCTTCTGGAAAAAATCAAAAAACATATCTCCGGCGATGTTCAGGACTTCTCGGAGACATGGATAAATTCATGAGTATCATGATCCAGTCAGTTACCTGCCCTGCTTCCTGTATGCCAAGCAGCCGCACTGCCTGCCCGCGGAGTTAATCGTGAAAAAGATATCTACAGTACTGATAGCGGCTTTGCTCTGCGGAATACAGATAAGCCTCCTCTCTGCCTGCAGCAGCTGTTCTGCACGCAAGCCGGAAAAGGCTGCGCAGACAGAACAGGTCATGCAGGAAGAGCACATCTTCAAGATTCTACCCAGGGAAAACAAGCTCACTGAGGATGCTGAAATCACTGCTTCCTATCTGACGCTGCTTGAGGCCATGGCCGAAGGCGATGAAAACACCGTCCTGGCCGAAGCCGTATTTCTGGCAAAGGCAAAGGGCGACAATCTCATGCCTGCCGATCACTGGCAGGAATGCGCCATGTGGTTCATCGAGCGCAAGTCCGTCAATGCCGTCGCCTTCCTCAAGCTGGCCTGTTCTGCCTGGCCTGACAGCCATCAGCTTGTCATGCTCTATGCAGAGGCCCTGAGCAGCAACAACTTTAACAAGGAAGCCATCGACACCCTCAACACCTTCCTGGCCGCCCATCCTGACATTCCCGATGTCATCCAGCAGCTGGGCATTATGCTGCAAAGGGACAACCGCCCCGCAGAGGCTGCCACCATCTTTGCCACAATCAAGGAAAAAGACCGCTCAGCCTACCTGGACTACTGTCATGCCCAGGCCCTCATGGCCACAGACAACAACAAGGAAGCCGTTGAGTATCTCAAAAGCGCGCTCAAAAAGCAGCCAGACATGGCCGAGGCCATGGCCGTGCAGGCTTTTCTCTGCGAAAAGCTGGGCGATCTGGCTGAAGCCCGCAAAATATACAAGAAGCTGCTCAAGCAGTATCCGGACAACAAGGACAAGTCCGTACCTGTTTCGTTGGTCAGCGTCAGAAAAGCCTTGCTCTTATATTCCTTTGAGAGAGACGGCACAGTGACATTGACCGTTTCAAAGTTGCGTATGTCCTTCACTGTTACGGCAGACGCTGTCTGTACATGCAGCGTGTTGCCGGACCTGAGATCGTTCTCCAGAGGATCATCCTCGCTGAAGCCGCCATACACTACGGCATAGGTCAGGTCAGGGCTGCCAAGCAGAGTGACGGTATTATTGACGGCATTGCCCGTCCAGCTTGCGCCGCCGGCAATATAGCCGCCATCCATATCCGCTCTGCCAGCACTGCCGCCGGAAAAGGTCACACTGTTGCCACTGGCATCTCCACTGCCATTAACGGCGCCGCCGGCAGTAATCCAGACTGCAGTGTCCTGAATGTGCAGCGTATTGCCTGATGAAGTTCCTTCCCCCCAGATGGTGCCGCCAAATATCGATTCGCTTGTGCAGTTAGATACCGTAACAGTATTGTTATCGCTTTTTCCTGATGCTGGAACAAATCCACCATAGACTGTGCTGAATTCGCTATCGGTAACTGTCACCGTATTCGAGCTGCAGTTCCACGTACCTGTTGGATCCTCAGCCGCTCCCTCCCCCTTCCAGCCGCCATACACTATCAGGGCAGTACTGTTTTTCACAGTCACAGTGTTGCCGGAAGTGCTGCCGCTGGCAGCATCGTAGTTGGAATAACCGCCGGCAACATAGCCAAGGGCATTGTTTCCCTCAATACTGATGCTGGCACCTGTAATGTCCCCGTTTCCCCGGTTTCCATACACGCAGGCATCATCGGCCAGCTCATAGCTTGTGCCGTCTTTGGCGACAGCTGCTGTTCCTGTCACCACAAGGGAACCACTACCTTGT
>CAVLCT010000207.1:0-2326 GCA_963661665.1 Bulleidia sp.
CTCCAGTTTGCAGTGCTCACCGGCTGTCTCAGGATATCAAAGGAAAGCATCTTCACCGGTCTCAATAATTTTGCCTGCTATGGCATTTCAGAATTTGATTTTGACGACAAGTTCGGCTTCACTTCAGAGGAAGTCGATGATTTGCTGGCTGCTGCCGGCTGTTCGTCCAAGAAGGATGAAATAAAAAAATGGTATGACGGATACAGATTTGGTGACAACAAGGAAATCTACTGTCCATGGGATATCTTACAGTATCTGAAGACTTTGAAGACAAATCCTAATGCAGCACCGGAACCATACTGGGAAAACACAAGCGGAAATAATATCATTCGAAGCTTTATCGAAAGGACTGACTTCGATGCCGAGGAAGAAATAGAAAAGCTTCTGTCTGGCGGATACGTGACAAGCACCATTAACAAGACGATTACATATGATTCCCTGTATGAGTCAGAGGAAAACTTCTGGACGCTGCTATATCTGTCAGGCTACCTCACCAAGGCTGATCCGGACAAAGTGAAAAGAGAAGATATATCTTCTGATTCAGGAGAGACGCCTCTTATCATTCCAAACAGGGAAATAAAGACAATATTCATTAAAACCATCAATTCATGGTTTGATGATTCTATGAAGGTCATAGACAGAAAGCCTCTCTTTGACGCCTTCTGGAACGGAGACAGCAAAGGCTTTCAGGAACTGTTATCCGATATCCTGCTGAGATCCATCAGTTATCATGACTACCATGAAAATTACTACCATGCCATACTCACCGGGATTTTTATCGGCTCAGGCTACAAGGCACGGTCCAATCCCGAAAGCGGGCTGGGGAGACCGGATGTTACCGTAAAGGGAAAGAGGTACACCCAGGCTGCCATTATTGAAGTAAAGCATGCCAAATCTCGTGCGGAAATGCCTCAGGCTGCTGACGATGCCCTGCGCCAGATTAGAGAGAAAATATATACTGCTGAGGTAAGCGAGTATCAGAAGGTCATGCTCTGGGGCATATCATTTTATGAAAAGTTCTGTGCAGCCAGGGCCGAGGAGATCCTGCAGCCACAGCCGGCAAAATAACTAATGGTGCCCTCATTGTCCTCTGCAACGTTACTACAGCGGGGCAGAGGCTGTCAGATGCTGTAAAGCCTTAAAGGTCTGTGGGATGATACAGACGGTATCAGCCTCCCTTCTCTGACAGCTGGCATAAGCCATGAATGGCATAAAAAGGCCTCCCTTCCCCTGTACCCTGCATGGTTGTCCCATGCCGCACAAGGGAAAGGACAGGCCAGACAGATATCCCCTGATTTAGAGGTCCTTCACAGAGTTTAAAAGAAATTTGTCAAGGAACTCAATTTTTATTTGACATTACTACATAATTTACAATATAATATCAAAAATCAGGAGAGCATCATGGCCAGACCAAGAGCAAAGGAACTTCCTATCTATACAAAGATCAGGCTTCGCAAGCTTAAAGACGGAACAACATCAGTAGTTCGCATTGAATACCAATATGACTATACTATAAAGAATTACAAGACGTTAAGTACTCAAACTTTAGGACATATTCCTGAGGGCTCTACAGACATCAAGGATATGATCCCTGATGAAAATCCCAAACCTGGTCCCAAGCCAGGGACCAGAAGGAAAAAGAAGCCCGAGGTCAAAATCAGCGCAGAAACCCCATCTTCCTGAGGTCAGAGCTCCGCGTGATCCTGACAAAACCGTTTATCCCAGCTACCTTGCCTGTGTTGTACCCATGATGAGTGCAGGTAGTGGAATGTCAACTACTCCCCAGGCAGCGCACTTCTGGGAAGTACACGAGCATCTGAAAAATCTGTCAAAACGTGATCCGTCGGCCCTGGCGCACATATGTGTACTATTGCTTAAAACTGACGTTATACCTCTAAAAAGAAGGATTTACCGACTTTTATGAGAACAAGGATGGGGCTATGACTACACTCGTCTAAGACACACGAGCCTTAGACACACGAGCATACAGCAAAAAACTTATTGAAGCCGGCTGTACTCAGGCGCAAGCTGAAGGCCTTACTGAGTTTGTCAAACAGAAGCACGCTGCCAACAAGGAAGAAATCAAAGCACTGAAGGCTTGGACAGAAGTCTGCGACGAAAAGGTTCGGCAGGAACTCACTGCAAAACAAGACCTGATAGTCGAGGCTGAAAGAATCCGTCGTGAAATCGAACAGTCCAAAACAAACCTGCTCAAATGGCAAACTGGCATCGCTGTCGCCTTGGGAAGTGCTATGCTGACAGGATTTGGCGGACTTGCGTACATCATGGCAAGAGGTTTCCACCGGGCCTGGTTCTGATACACAGC
>CAVLCT010000208.1:0-2274 GCA_963661665.1 Bulleidia sp.
TAGACAAAACTACCTTTATCAGTGAATTTTTGTCAGGGGAAACTGCAAAAGTATCGCTTATTACAAGACCAAGGCGATTTGGGAAAAGTCTTATGCTGGATATGTTGCGGGAATTCTTTGACCAGACAAATGACAGCAGTGAAATTTTTGACGGTCTTGCTGTCTCGCATGACAAAGAACTATGTGCAAAATGGATGAACAAATATCCTGTGATATATCTTTCTTTAAATGATATAAAAGCAGACTCTTTTGATATCATATATAATCGTTTTCATAGTATCATTTCAGAACTGTACAAGAAACATCTGTATTTACTAGACAGTAATAAATTAAATTCATTTGACAAAAATGATATAATATCATTTATAAACAAAACAGCTAATAATGCCGATTTATATGATTCGCTAAATTTTCTTTGCAAGGTTATCTATATACATTGCGAAAAAAAGCCAATTATTCTTATTGATGAATACGATGCACCATTTTCAAAAATAACATGTGATGAAGACCATAATAAAATGATATCCTTTATTGGAGATCTTTTTGAGACAGGGCTCAAGTGCAATGATTCTTTTGAATTTGCTATTCTGACAGGCTGTCTGCGCATCGCTAAGGAGAGCATATTCACTGGTCTTAACAACTTTACCTGTTACGGGATTAATGACGATGACTTTGCCGATAAATTCGGTTTTACCCATGAGGAAGTACATACGCTTCTTGCTGAGCGGGGATTTAGTGACAAGATGGATACGCTGTGTGAATGGTATGACGGCTACTGTTTTGGCAACAGCCAATCCATATTCTGTCCCTGGGATGTCATGCAGTATCTTTCTGCTCTGAAAAAGTCGCCGAACGCCAGACCTAAAACGTACTGGAAGAATACCAGCAGCAATGATGTTGTAGAGTATTTTTTTGATAATTATATGGAAAAGATTGATGATAACATTACCACACTGCTGAACAATGGCTGTATTGATGCCGAGATACAAGAGGACATGACCTATAAGACTCTCTATGACTCAGAAGAAAACTTATGGACTCTTCTCTATCTCACTGGCTATCTCACCAAAATACCAGATACGCATGATGAAGAAGACACAATGCTTTCGCTTCGTATCCCCAACAAGGAAATTTTTACAATTTTTACCCAGACTATAGAATCAGTCTTTCGCAGGAGGATAGATGGCAATGAGAGTCTTGATCCTCTTTATGACGCTTTCTGGAAGAGAGAAGACGAGAAGGTTACTGAAATACTTTCTGACTTGTTTTTAACTACAATGAGCTTCCATGACTATTATGAAGTCTATTACCACGCTTTACTGGTGGGAGTTTTCAAGCAAAAATACAAGCATACCACGTCTAACTACGAGAACGGACTGGGCAGGGCTGACATTATCGTCAAGGACAGAGCGAACAAGCGGGCTGCCGTCATTGAGATAAAAAAGCATTGCGATACTGAGCAGCCGCTTTCGTCTTCTGCAGATCGTGCCCTCAGGCAGATTGTCGATATGAAATATGATGCTCTCCTGCAAGGCGACTATTCTGTTATCCTGCACTGGGGCATAGCCTGCCAGGATAAAAGCTGTGTCGCAAAGTCAGCGACTGCCTAAGTTTCAATTTCCACTGGGCTTTATCAAAAGATGAATGACATGTCAAAAAGACGTATCCTTTTGGCACTATCAGTGAATTGTTGGAAGGAAACATGCCCACAAGGCCCGGCACTTTGGAAAGAGTCTCTTCCATGAAATAGAGGAGCGGGTGCTTCAATGCAGGCACAGGACAGATGATATGGTCCAGGCGGGCCCTCCCCTTCCTTGTATGTACGGAGCTTTCTGCGTACAAGAAGAGACACATTGTACAAAGGAGCAATAGGTGGCAGAGTACAAGAGACAGGTATGGCAGACAGCTTTTTGCCGGTGAATTAGATTTATTGCAATGTGTTTTAGAAAAAGCCCTCAGTTCTTTAAAAAGGAAATACAGCAATGTCTGGTACAGAAATTCTTCTTGGGCAATCATTCCGTAAATTACGTGAAAATAATAATACGTATGTAGATAAAACTTCCTTTATCAGTGAATTTTTATCAGGCCAAAACGCTGGGGTATCTCTTATTGCAAGACCAAAACGTTTTGGAAAGAGTCTCCTGCTGGATATGATGCGGGAGTTTTTTGACAGGGAAAAGGACAGCAGTGAAATTTTTGACGGTCTTGCTGTCTCTCAGGACAAAGAACTATGTGCAAAATGGATGAACAAATATCCTGTGATATATCTTTCTT
>CAVLCT010000209.1:0-2237 GCA_963661665.1 Bulleidia sp.
AAGACCAGTTTGAAGCCAAACAGCGTGTCCGTTTGTGGTTGGACGCTGTTGCTTCCGAGAATCTGTCCGGCCAGGTCTACTTTGAAATCGGCAAGACTACCTGGGGCCAGAGCGGCGCCAGCGGTGCTCTGGGTGCCGATGATGCCTGCGTCAAGGTTCGTCGTGCCTACATCGACTGGATGATTCCCGAAACAGACGTCAAAGTCCGTATGGGTATCCAGGGTCTTGGTCTTCCTTCCTACACCATGGGTAAGTCCCAGATCCTGGAAGACGATGTGGCCGCTGTTACCGTGTCTGCCAACTTCAATGATAATGTTGGCCTGACCGTATTCTGGGCCCGTCCCTACAATGACAACTACGATGGCTACTACCATAAAGCTAATGACGCCAACTACATGGATAATGTTGACACCTTCGGCCTGGTTATTCCCCTGTCCTTTGACGGCGTGAAGGTAGCTCCGTATGGCATGATTGCTGCCATCGGTCCTAATGCTCTGCGTGACAGTGAATATGGTTACAACTTTGGTCTTTACGGGAAGGACGGACTGGGTAAAGCTAGTAAAACCCAGCTGGGCGCCGGTCTTCTTCCCGCTTGGGGTGTCGTAGGAAGTGCTGGTCAGAGTGCTAATAGCTTCCAGAGAATTGACGAGTATGCCACTGCCTGGTGGGCTGGCGTAACCGCTGACATTACAGCCTTTGATCCTTTCCGCATCGCCGTTGATGTCATGGGTGGTGGTGTGAGCTGGGACAACAGCCGTCTGAACCGCGCCGGCTGGATGGCTGCCCTGCTCATGGAATACAAGACTGACTTCGGTATCCCCGGCCTCGTTGCCTGGTATGCCTCCGGTGATGACGACGATCTTGGCAATGGTTCCGAGCGTATGCCTTATCTCTCCGTGAGCAACGGCGATAATGATTTCTCCAACTATGCCTTTGATGGTGGCAAGTACCTCGCCCGTGAAGGTGCCATCGGCAGCTCTATGGCCGGTACCTGGGGCGTCGGCCTGCGTATAAAGGACGTATCCTTTGTTGAGAATCTGAAGCACGCCCTGCGTGTCAACCTCATCGGTGGCACCAACGACCCCGGCATTCTGAAGAAGCTCTACAGAATGAAGGGAACTTACGTGGTTCCTGTGAATACTGCAGCAGTTGGTGTTGAGAACCTGTACATGACCCAGGGCGACACTGCTCTCGAAATCGGCCTGCTCAACGAGTACAAGATGTACGAGAACTTCACCATCGCTCTTGATGCCAACTACATCGCCATGTGGATGTCTGACGACAAGTACGGTGGCGTAAAGAAGCAGCTGAGCGGCATTTCCGGCGGCCACGACGTGCGTGACGCCTGGAACGTGTCCGTGAACTTCGCTTACGAGTTCTAAGAAAATATCTGGCCTTAAAGGAGCAATCCTTTGAGTGCTGGTTATAAAATCAAGGGACCTGATGTATGTCAGGTCCCTTTTTTGATTTGTTGACAGGTAGTCTGTGCGGAGGTTTCCCGGGCTCAGGAGAAAAAGAGAAGAGCTCAATGCCCGTCCAGCATGACAGGCCATTGAACTCTTTTTGTCTTACGTTGCGTTCTCGAACTGACTCAGATGTCGGTTATTTCCCCGTGCCGTCCTGTCCGAAACGTGTATCCAGGGAATGATTGTCACCAGGCCTTTCAAAGTAGCCGTCTTTACTACGCTCCGGCCTGCCCATAGCAAGCAGTTCACTAACGGTCACAAAGCGGTATCCTCTGCGCTGCAAGATACCTGTCACATAGCGCAGAAGCTGGAATGTCCCCTTGGGAACCAGGTTGCCATGAAAGAGTATAATGGATCCTGGCGTAACCTTGTCAGCGATTTTCTTGCCACGCTCAAGTGTGCCGTTGTTGCCGCCTGAGTCGCCAACTACATCCCACTGTACTGGCTCAAAACCAAGTTCAGCCAGAAGGTCCAGGGAATCCTTGTTGCATCTGCCGTAGGGGAAACGGAAAAGACGAAGGTTCTGCTGTATGGGCAGATCGCCAAGAGCACTTCTGGAAGCCTCTTTTTCTGTCTGATCGCGCAGAAGCTCATACTGTCCTGCCGTATCAAGGATCTGCTCCTGCATGGCTTCCCTGCTTAGAAGAGCAAAATTGGCATGAGTCCAGGCATGATTGCCGATTTCAAAAAGAGGATCCCGCAGGACTTCGCGCACCCGCCTGTCATGAGTACGCATCCACTTGCCACCCATAAAGAAGGTGGCAGGAATAT
>CAVLCT010000210.1:0-2223 GCA_963661665.1 Bulleidia sp.
AGATACGCGACTGGCTCTATGTGGAAGATCACGCAAGAGCCCTGGAAATGGCTGTTGATTTTGGCAAGACCGGGGCGACATACAATGTGGGCGGATCTTCCGAACGCCGCAACATAGATGTCGTCAGGGGGATCTGCCAGGTGCTTGACCGCATGGTGCCTGAAAAGCTGAATGGCAGGCAGAGCTTTGCCGAGCTTATTACCCATGTCACAGACAGACCCGGCCATGACACGCGCTATGCCATTGATGCCAGCCACATACAAAAAGAACTTGGCTGGAAGCCTTCCCATACCTTTGAAGAGGGCCTGGCTGAGACTGTGCGCTGGTACCTTGACAACAAAGACTGGTGGCAGCCTATCCTTGACGGGACCTATAAAATGGACCGACTGGGAAGGATTGCTGACTAATACAATAGTTCACCAGCTTTAACTCACACCTGCTTTATTCTCTCTCACCAGTAAAATATTAAAAATAAAAATAGAATGTTAATAAATATTACCCCCCCCACCACACTAAAATCACATAATTACAACAAGTTATGTTGTTTTCACAACCTTTCTACTTTCTTAAGCAAAGCAGACCTTTCCTGGGCTAACAAGGTCCAGGGCACATCTTTTATTCTTCACAGGCCTTTAGCATCTCCTGCTACAGGTCTTTTCTTTTGCCACGCCGTACATCCAGTTCAGCCTGATACTGCTACTGTTACATGGAAGCAGGACAGTACGTAGTTCCCTGCCGCAAAAGCCCCTTTATACAAACCTCACGCTCTGCTACAAAGGAACAAACACAATGGACGACGCCTGCAAAATTTCTGTCATCATCCCTGTCTACAATATGGCTCAATACCTAGACCATACGATTGCCTGCTGGACGGCACAGACTCTGAAAGACATTGAAATTATCTTCGTTGATGACGGCAGTACTGACGATTCGTGGCAGATTCTTGAAGAAAAAGCCAGAACAGACAACCGGATTCATATCTGTTCTCTGTCCGAAAACAAAGGCATATATGCAGCCAGATTATGCGGAATTGAAAAAGCTACTGGCCAATACATTCTGTTTGCAGACGCTGACGATACAGTTCTTCCCGAAACCTGCGAAGAACTCGCCCTGACTATGGACGAGCTCCAGACAGATATCTTGCAAAACCCGATAGAAGTTCTTAATCCCAATGGACTGCCTGAGAAGGAGATTGCTGACTGTGAACGCTGGCTCACTCCTTATAACGGGGTACTACACGGCAAAGATGTCTTCACCAGCTGCTTCCGGCAAAGAAAGCATTCCTGGAATCTGGCCGGAAAAGTATTCAGAACAGAAATCTGCAAAGAAGTGTTGTCTGATATTGCCGCAGCGGGTCTTCAGGATAAGCATGTCAGAATAGCAGAAGACGCACTATTGTATTTTATGCTGTCCTACACAGCCCAAAGCTATAAAGGGAAACGGGGAAAGAAATACTACCAGTATTATTTTGGTCATGGAGGATTCGGCCGAAAAGAGTATACATTGGCCTTTTTTGAGGACCTTTGCATGCAGGCTCAGGTTTCTGACCTGATGAAGGTTTTTCTGGAAAGACATGACACACTGGATACCTATGCGGACATTATTCACGGTATAAGACAGGCTCTTTTGAATGACGTAATATGGACATGGACTAACAAGCTGGCAGGGTCCGATAAAGCACAGGGATTTGACCTGATGCTCCGCTACTGGAACCACGATGAAATCATTGGCAAACTGGCTGAAGTTAGTTTCAATGAAACAGCTGTTCTGGCAAAGCATTTGCAAGGTTCGACATCCCTGAAATACGACGGGCTCCCCGTCAAAACTATTGCCACATATTACCACCGTATTGCCAATGGCGGAGTAGAACGGGTACTCTGCCAGCTATGCAAAATCTGGCTATCTATGGGATATAAAGTCATTCTTTTGACGGACAAAGCTCCTTGTGAAGAAGATTTTGAACTCCCTTCAGGCATAGAGCGCATTGTCATCCCCGATTATCAAACTATCACCCCGCAGACATATCATCAAAGAGTCGAAGAACTTCAGCACATTATCATCGACTATCATATTGATGCCGTTGTCCACCATGCTTGGGTAAACCGTCTTCTGTTCTGGGATGTGCTTGCCATAAAGGCAGCCGGCACGGCCTGTTTTATCTATTGCCACGGCATCTTTTCTCTGGGCATGCTGAGGCACACCCAATATGAGAATATGCTGGCT
>CAVLCT010000211.1:0-2203 GCA_963661665.1 Bulleidia sp.
GTGCTGTATGCCGCAAAAAGCGTTCATCTGAAAGAAGTACCTCTGAAAAGTGAAAACCCGAAAAACGTACAGCCAGAGACGCATCTCTTTTTGCATGTTTTCCCTGTAGCTGAAGAGTTTGCGTTAAAAAACTGCTGTTCTGCCTGTACCTCTCTTAAAAAAACTGAGCAAGAAAAGGCCAGAAATCCAGAATTCAGAAAACCAAAGTCTGCAAAACCCCCTTTCGTGCGTCCTGCCTTCTTTGTCTTAAAGGCAGGCGGAAGAGCCATTTTTGAAAAGAGACTGGCAACTGCGGGCATGTCTTGCCGGATGCGTCCCTGTCTTTTAAACGCCGTTGTCCGTTGCCGCAGCGGGTAGGGCTAGGTAGCTTTTGCAGACGTAAGCTTGTTTTGTTGGGAGAGAGAAAAATGAAAGAGTATATTGAAGACTCATTGTACATTGTCATGCCTGCTTACAATGAAGAAGACAACATCACAGATGTTGTCAAGAAATGGTACCCAGTCCTTGAGAATGCGTCAGAGGAGTCAAGGCTTGTTGTCGCAGACAGCGGCAGTACAGACAAAACACATGCACTGCTGGAAGAGTTGCAGGAATTGTGTCCCAAACTTGTTATCCTGCCGGATACTCTCCGCTACCACGGTCCCAAGGTCATATCCTTATATAAGTATGCCATAGAGAAAAAAGCGGAATATGTCTTTCAGACAGACAGCGATGACCAGACGGACCCGAAGGATTTTGCAGGCTTCTGGGCAGAAAGAAAGAACTATGATGCCATAATAGGGCACAGGGCAGAGCGTGGTGACGGCTTTTTCCGTGCCATTGTGGAAAAGGCTCTTTGCGTCATCCTGTATATCTTCTTCCAGATCAGAGTTCCAGATGCCAATACGCCGTACCGTCTG
Source organism: Bulleidia sp. (assembly GCA_963661665.1). Taxonomy (GTDB): domain Bacteria; phylum Desulfobacterota; class Desulfovibrionia; order Desulfovibrionales; family Desulfovibrionaceae; genus Desulfovibrio. The sequence goes on from CAVLCT010000211.1 coordinate 900, forward strand.
CTCAGGTGCGATGTCCTGCAAAAATACATAGACCGTATTCCATACGATCATAACCTTCCCAACATCCTGGTGACAATCTTCTTTGTTTATTACAAAGACAGGGTTGCTTTCCGCAAGATAGCATTCAGGCAGAGAATGGCAGGATCCAGCATGTATGATATTAAGAAAATTGCGAACTTTGGCCTGCAATGTCTGCGTGATTTTTCAAAACTGAGAAGAGAGCTCTAGTATTTATCGCCACATGAGAGGGTAGTCTTTTGTGTACTTCATAAGAGAATAAATCGAAATTTTTTCTGCAGTCAGGCGGAAAAAGGTCCCAAATGGAGTTTTCGGACAGCCTGGGGGTGGTATGCTCAAAAAACTTACAAAATATGTAAATATATACACCATTGCTAATGCTATTTTCGCTTTCATCATCGCAAGAGGCATTTATACCTCTATTTTGATGAATAGTATCCCCAATCGTTCGCTATGGCTTGATGAGGCGTTGCTTGCTGAATCATTCAGTACAAGGTCCTTTGTACATCTGTTCCTTGACGGTCAGTTTGCAAATCTTCAGACGGCTCCTCTTCTCTGGCTATATTTTGAAAAAATTCTGACACTGCTTTTCGGGAATACGGAATACGTCCTGCGTATTGGCGCCATCATCGGTTTTGCAGGAAGTATTGCGGTTCTGATTTTCATACTGGCTTACTTCTACAAATCTAAGCTACCACTTGTCGCAGCTGCGCTGTTTGCAAATCTTCCTTTTATTCTTACGTACTCAAATGTCTTCAAGCCGTACATTTTTGATGGCTTTGTTTCTCTGCTTATACTGGTTGCCTATGGCCTGTGGATAAAGCAGAAGCTACGCTCTCGCTGGCTTGCCCTGATTTGGGCTGTTTTTATCTGGGTTGCTCAGACAAGTTGTTTCATCATAGGCGGGTGTCTTTTCTGTGAATTTCTGTTCTCGCTGGCTCATAAAAACAAGCAGGAGATCTGTAGGTCTTTGCTTTTAGGCGTTATCATCGCTGTCAGTTTTGCTATCTATTATTTTGCTTGGATTCAGCGTATGTGTTCCATATCAGAGATGCAAAACTTCTGGGCAGGCTTAACATTTCCTCTCTTTCCGCGCTCTTACGGCGAAATTATGCGCGGACTATCTCTTATTGATGACATATTCAGGCAGTTTGACAAAGCCTCTCTCTTCATCAAGGCATGTACCGGTGCCGCCATTGTTTATTCCGTCTGGAAAAAAGACAAAATTCTTACTCATACTTCCCACCAGCTTTAAAGCAAATTTTTAACGTAAAAACAAGTTGTTA
>CAVLCT010000212.1:0-2199 GCA_963661665.1 Bulleidia sp.
GCTGTGTCAGGAGCAAAGGTGTCCTTCTTGCTGGGCACTGTTTTCAGGACGCCGCCGTGGTTGGAGACATAAAAGCCGTATTCCACAAAGTAGGGGGCGAAGGTCAGAAGTTCCTCGCCGGGGTTGAATATAGCCTTAAAAACAGCATTGAGAGCGCTGGCGGCACCGACACTGATAATGACATCGCTGGCTTCCAGATGTACGCCCTGATCCTTGCTGAGCCATGCGGCCAGTGCCTCGCGGGCAAAAGGTGCCCCGGCATTGGGCGTGTATCCGAAGGCAAAGGGCTGGTCTGCTGTCTTTGCAAAGGCCTTCAGGCCTTCAACGACCTCAGCAGGGGCGGGAAGATCCGGGTTGCCCAGAGAGAAGTCATATACATTCTCGGGGCCGTATTTCTTGCGAAGCTCGATACCGGCCTCAAACATGCGGCGGATCATTGATGAATTGGCCAGGTAGCCATGGACTGCTTGGGAAAGAAGCTGCATAGACTGCTTCCGCGCTCAGAATGCCGGCACAAGTGCCGTGGAGAAGGCGCGGCCTCCGTATTTTCTCCATGTGCGAAAAAGCGTGTCTGTCAAAGACTATCCACCTTGCTCCTTTTTTCTACTGATGCAGTATCCTTGTCAATGAGAGTTTGAAACAAGTTAGGGCGCACGCACGGCGTTTGACAAGGCTCCTAAATCAGGTATGTTAAAATATTGAGATACTATCGTTTTACTCCATCCCATCCACCTACGCTTCTATCATGTTGGGAATCTTTAGAATATCCATATATAGTCTGAAAAAATCTTCAATATTGCTAATAATTCCCTTGAAGGACTCTTGAGAGATCTTCTTTCCAAGACGTTGTTCCTCTTTCTTCCTAGCAAGTCTTACAAAATTAATTACTAATTTATTAAATAAAGTAATACCTTTGAAGAATTGTTCATTCTTACATTGTATTCTATCTTGAGAATATACAAGATCAAGCAACCAATGAGTTGTTTCAATTCCCCAACGTGACCTGTTAGCTGATAATAAAGTCTTAGCTATATTATTTTCTGAATACGGAAGGGAAGAGACAAGATAGCTTACTTCTGTCGATGTTTTGTCTATGGTTTTATCATAACGTACAGAAGTCAGCTCAGCTACAGTACCTTCTTCGGTACACCTCCATTTTTTCTTTAATTCAGGACTCAGCAGAGAACCAGGTAGAACACGTATAGAGCGTTTTTCTATGCGACCGTGTCCATAATCTCTTTCCTTATCTTCAAGATGCATCGCTTCCAGATGTTTTGCCTCAAACAAACCTTCTATCCATTCTTTTAAGACTGGATTGTTATTTTTTATTTTGATGAGATAGTGGCCACCTCCATTCAGGACTGCATTTGTGAACCTTACTGTGGCGTGCAAAGCATCAGCAGTCACTATTGCACCAAGAATATCAACTTTTTGAAGAAGTCCCTCTATGTGTGTGATTTCATTTGTTTTATCACCGACAATCTCCTGAGCTAATATGAGTTCAGAATCATTATCATAGACGCTCAGGACATATCTGGGCCTTGGATTTCCAGCTTCAACTTTCGTAGCTCTGACAGCCTGGCCATCGACAGCCAGAACTCTTCTTGCTTTTTCCTCTTCGTCACAATCTCGCTCTTCATCCATCAGCATTTGATTGAACTCATGCAGAAGTCCTTCGTTACAATCCTTTGATAGCAATATCAGAAACCGATAAAGGCAATCGTGGGATAGTTCGATCTCCTTAAAATCTTCAAAAAATTTGCTAAGTACATTCATACGTCTATTCAAAAATGCTGCTGCACCATGGCAGTTAGTATAACCAGATCCCCATGCAAGCATCATTAAGACAAAAAGATGATGTGGTTTATAGATTATTCTGTCTGAGTTACGAGTGTCATTTATTGTAGGTGTAACAATTTTCTTTTTTTCCTTTTCTAGTCTTTTTTTCTCCTGTTTTTTTTGTTTTTGCTGTTCATTCCATACATCAATAGGAATCATGTCTTTAACATCATCGCTTTTATTTAGTAAAACACCAAGAGCCTTTGAATCAAGGCATATAGTCTGCTTTTTTTCATTGCTATACTGGACTTTGCGCTCCATGACATACCATATGCCGCCGTATTTTTGCTGCTTCACGAGGTGAGTACGAATGGGTGGATTGGGGTTGCGTGGCCTGCTCATATAGGGTGCCTCCTTAAT
>CAVLCT010000213.1:0-2186 GCA_963661665.1 Bulleidia sp.
TTTAACTCATGATTCTTTTGGGCGCAGGCGGTTGTTTACGGGGAATATAATGGTCGTCTTCAAGAATACTACATGCTTTCCTATATTGTTTTTATCTGTTCCTCTTATGGTTCCTGATGTGTGTAGTGCTAACTATGGTGACTACGTACTGCCAGCAACTGACTCAGGCAATACAAAGGTATTCGACTTCGACGCATCAGGGGAAAATGAGTACAGCAAAGTTATAATGGGGCAGGCCATTGTAACTAAGACATCTGCCCTCACGAAAGCCAGTAACAACAGTGCCACGTTCAACAGCGGCGTTAATGTACAAAGCGAAGTTATAGGCGGCGAGGTAAGCGTAAATAAGAACACAAGTAATTATAGCATCTCGGCAAACAATAATACAATTACTTTTGCGGCAGGTAGCAGCTTTAAGCCTGCACAGGATATTTCCGAAGAACGCTATATTTATGGTGGCAAGGTCAGCATGGATGGCGGGTGGGCCTCCTATATTTACGCTAATGGGAACACAGTTGATATTCAAAGCGGAGCTGTGTTTGGCGCAGCAGGGAAAATAACGATAGTTGGCGCCTCAGTGAACCAAGAAGGAAGTGCCCAGATGGGCCATGTTTATTTCAGTGGAAACACCGTAACAATCAATGGTTCTGCCTTTGAGAGTTCTGCTGATGCTCCTCTTGAGTTTGCACAGATCACAGCTGCCTCGGCTTCAATAAAATCAGAAAGCCTTGTTGACGGATTCCATCATGATGCGCAAAATCTGACCATTACCAACCTGGACAATGCTGTCATTGACAGGGTTTCAGCTTGTGAAATAGTTTCTATGGGGCTCATACAATTCAAAGGCATCAATGCTACCCTGGAATTTGGTGATAATGTCCTGGCAGGAACAGTATATGGCGTTTATGCAGGAGAGGACCCTTCTGTTCTAAGTTCCAATGCTTATGTAGAAGATATCACATTGTCTTTGTCAGGCGGCCATGCAGAGCTTGTGATTGGCGCTTGTGCACATGATGTTTTGGGAGTTACTGTTTCCGTAAGCAATGTCAATGTAGCCTCTGCTTCTTCAGACCGTTTTCATGCTGAAAAACCAGAGTTTTACGGCGCTAAGGGCGCTAATCTTGATGGGATTAGTTCTGAAATAAAAAATAGCAACTTCATCAATATTTATGGCGGCCAGGCTTCTACTTTTACAGCTAGAAGTACACTGACTTTGACGGATACTACCGTCAGCAATAATGTCTATGTCGGGTATGCTGATAACAGCATATATGATGCATCCGCAACTGATAACACTCTTAAGCTGATAGGTGGCTCGTATCAAGGCAATATTTATTGTAACTATGCCAGATCCACAAAAGAAATAGCCTATGCTTACAGAGGCAACATTGCAGTGGATGGATTGACTGATGGTATCTCTTTCCATGCACTGTATGGCGGTTATGCAGACGGCAAAACCCACGCATCAGCTTATGCTAACACTGGAACTATACGAAATGCCATCTGCAATGATTTAGGTGGCGAATTATACGGCGGCAAGGCCGTAGCCTCTTGCAGTGATGCACAGGTCAATGCTTCTCGCAATGTTTTTGAGATAGAAAATAGTAGCTTCAGCAATATTTATGGTGGCCAGGCTGTATCAGTGAACGGCTTTTTTGCGACGGCAGACGAAAATAAACTGACATTGACAGATGTTACCGTCAGCAATAATGTCTATGGCGGGTATGCGGATTGTACCGCGGATTTTACCGGTGAGGGGAATCGAGCTGCAGGTTCACATTTTAACGCTATTAATCTGATAAGTGGCTCGTATCAGAACAATATTTATTGGAACTATGCCACCTCAAATGTAGGGGCCTATGCTGGCCGAAGTAGTGTTGATGTGGATGGATCGACTGGGGCTCTCTCTTTCCATGCACTGTATGGCGGTTATGCAGAAGGTAAGACAACTCAAGTTTATGAAAACACTGGTACTATACAAAATGTAAGTAACAATGATTTAGGTGGCGATTTATACGGCGGCAAGGCCGTAGCCTCCTGCAGTGATGGAAGTGCCATAGCTTATGCGAATAGTTTTGAGATAGAAAACAGCAGTCTCGACAATATTTATGTTGGCCAGGCTGTATCAGCAAACAACAGTTCTGTTGAGGCATACAGCAATACACTGACTATGACAGATACTACCG
>CAVLCT010000214.1:0-2123 GCA_963661665.1 Bulleidia sp.
GCGGCTCCTTTCCTTTGCATATTTCAAAATTCCGGTGGGAAATCAGCGCATATGTCCTGTGAAACAACCTCTTGAGTCGATAGCTCGATAGCACAGGCTCCCCTGCGCTAGAGCGTAACATAGCACCCCCTCCTTTTGGCGTAAAGAAGGAGTCCCTCTGTATATACATGCATTGTCTTGTGAATTTACACAAACTGCATTGTATTTATGCTGGAAATGCTAGCTTGTACTAACTCCTGGTAGTTGAAGAGCTTTGGCAATTAACCTCTGCTCCTTATCAGGCCTATTATGCAATGGAACTTCCGGAGAAAGTTCAGCAATATATTCGCCTGTATTTATGTTCTGTACAGCGATTGCAATGCCAGTTGCATCAACAATCTTCGTCAGTGTGTCCTTAGCCCTCTTACAGACCCGTTCCTGCTCGTGATCTACTTGTGGGTCCCGATATTCAGCCACATTCTTGATCATCGCATACATAATTCGGGCCAGCTTGTGGGCAGAAGCAACAATGCCTTTCTTGTGGCCGAGCCTTCCGCACAGAACACGGCACTTTGATCCCAAGGAACTCTTTGTCCTTGCGGCCGCCTGAGCTGCCTGTATCAGAAATCTTCGGATATACTTGTTGCCTTTCCGTATTCTGCCAGACAGCCTCTTGCCGGCAGACTCATGATCGCCTGGACAGAGGCCAAGCCATGACGCAAATTGCTTCACAGACGGGAAGGCGCTCACATCTCCGCCAATCTCTATCAGGAATCCTGCAGCTGTGATATCATTGACACCAGGGATTGCCTTCAAGTTGGCGAAAGCGACCGGACAGAGCTTGGTTACTCCGTCTATCATAGCTTGTGTATAGTACGCGATTTGCTCTTCCACAGGCTTCATCAGTGCCTGCATGTGAGAGAGGACTTGTCTGTTAGCATTGCTCATGCGTCCAGAAAGAGCCTTTACGATTGTCTCTCTGCTGGCACTGAGTCTCTTCAGATTCAGGCATTGAGTAATCTGTTCCGGAGTCAGACCGTCAAGCAAGCCTCGTATGGCTTTCTTGGCATTCTTGCCTGACAGATCGGAAAAGGCAGAGGACAGCTTGAAGCACTCACGGTCGAACTGCTTGTGAAAGCGGTTCTTTTGGCTCTGCAATGTTCTGACCAGAGTAGCACGATAACGCAAGTAAAGACGAAGCTCTCTAAATGGCTCGCTGGGGATAAAGGAGCTATTTGTCGTACTGAAAAGACCGACGTTTGCAAGCCATGCAGCATCCTTTTTGTCAGTCTTTTTGCCTCGTAATCCCTTAACGTGTGTCGGATTGACAACGTTTACCAGCAACCCCCTCTTCAGCAATAGATGCGCAAAAGGTTCCCAGTAGATTCCGGTACTCTCCATTGTAATGATTTCTGGATTATGGGAGATACACCATTCAGTGGCTTCTTCCAGATCCTGCTGAAATCCTCCAAACCTCCTTTCCTCAACGACTTGAGGCTTATTGTCTTTCATTGCTACAGCACAACAAACAAATAGATCCTTGTGTACGTCTACACCAATGCTTCTTGAATAATGGATTGATGCAGACTGTTCCTTGTTAGTCGTCATGCACTACCTCCTGTTAGCATATAGTTTGTTAAGGAAGTAGAACCGGGACTGTTGGAGATTTAGAAATTTACTTTTAGATACCGTTGTGCGGTATCTATATGCAATTTCCTGTGCGTGCTCTCGAAAAAATCGAGGCGACAAAGCGGGGTGCGAATTCTAAACCTCACTGGGACAAGTTTAGTATCGGATTCTGTTCCAGATCCAAAAAATTAGCCGTTCTTGCCAATCCCGGCTCAATCTTACTGTATCTGATTTCAGATATCCTGCCTATGCCGTATACGCCAGCTCGGTAGGGTGTTTCATTGATAGGGGTGAGGCGAAACGGCGCCTCATGGGGAGTTTATCAGGGGAAGAGCGGTCCGCTACAGTAGATCAGTTTGCTTTCGCCTGCTTTGATGCAGCCACTGACTTTGCCACACAGCTTTTGTCCTGGCAGGCTATGCCCCAGTGCAGGATAACAGAATAGTCACCTTGCAGGATGGCATCATATTTCATATCGACAATCTGCCTGAGGGCACGATCTGCAGAAGACGAAA
>CAVLCT010000215.1:0-2117 GCA_963661665.1 Bulleidia sp.
AGCAAAGCGTTCTCTTCTGCCTCTAGCCAGGGAAATGACAGAATACTGGCAGAAGGTTGAGGCTGTAGACGGCAAACAGGGCTCTGCAGTCAGTTTTGCCAAACAGCATGAACGAGAAACAGAACTCAGCATTGAAAAGGCTGAGATGGAAGAGGCTATTCAGCGTACCAAGCTCAAAGTGCTGGCAGGAGTAGACCCCAATCAGAAATTTAATATTGATGTAAGCAAGTCTGAAGATATCTTGAAGGGCTTTGATGGCAAAAAGATACGATGGGAAAACAGCTGGCTTGAATCTGAGGATAACTTGTTATTGCGCGCCCAGCTTAAACTTGCTGATTATAATATCATGCTTGCCTGGGCACAATATTTCCCCCAGATAAGCGTTGCCGTTAATATGAGTCCTGGACAGGGACAGTCTCAGCCAGCAGACGGGCCTAAAGATCAGTACGCTCATGTATCCTTTGATTTCCCGCTTATTGACTGGGGGCGCCGTTACCGTGGCGTACAGACCGCCCGTATGACCAAGGCGAAGGCTTTCCACTCTATTGCGCAAAAGCGTTTCGACTACCAGAACTTGTGGTTGCAGGCGGAACAGGGCGAGTCTCTTGCTATGACAAACCTGAAACTTGCTGCTAATAAATACAAGACTGCTGAAATGCAGTATGATGAGGCCAGGATTGCTTTTGAAAGCGGTCTTGAGCAGTTGCCGCGGGTCGCCGAATGCCAGGGGAACATGGTCGAAGCTCAGATAGCGTATATCGATACTGAGCTGAATTATCGTCTGGCTCAGCTTAACTGGATGTTTGTGTCCGGCAAGCTGGAAAGACGGTTCCTGGGGTTGCCCGACAAGGAATTAAGCGAATTTGTCGGAGGCAGTGATGTGGCTTCTTCCGGCAGTGGCGGCCTGGCACCCCATGCCGAGGATGGAGACGAGCCTGTTTTCCAGGATGCTAAAGCCGAGGCAAAGGATGACAAGTCTGCGAACAGGCCTATTGGTCATGCCAAGCCCATGAAACTGCCTGAACAGGACAAAAATGGCGATTTGAACGTATCCCCTGAGATGTAGTCCTGTGTGAGTACTGATATTCTTGTCATGCGAGCTGGATATCAGCCTGATGCCGAAAGATCTTCTTACGCATCTGCCAGGGCCTAACTGGGAATAGTCAGAATATAAATTAAAGCCGAGAGCTCTGTTCCCGGCTTTTTTTCAAGGTATACGGAGGCGGCATATTTTTTCTGTATTCTGCGGAAAATATGAGCCGATGGATGAGATAATGAAGAGAAATTTTATCTTGCGTAGCATGGTATTTGCTATTGTTGCTGTATTTTTCTTTTGTGCACAGACAGATGCCGCTGAAACCATTATCCTCACCGGCAAGATAAAAGCCACGATGACCCGGAAGCCGGGTGCCCATTTTAACGGTATTGTGGATAAGGTCCTGGTAACGCCAGGTGAGCATGTGAAGAAAGGACAAGCTGTGTTCCGCTATGTGTTGCAGAGTGGTGCCAGGCGTTCTCTGCAAAAAGAGGTTAATCAGGGGGCTAATACTGATAATCTGAGGTCACAGGTATTGGATTTAAGCCGTCAGCTCAGTCAGGCCAAGGCCCAGTCCAACAGGGCCCGTTCACTTGCCTCCAGCGGCCTTGGGTCCAGCCAGGCAGCGGGGCGTCAGCAATTCGAGGTGGATGCTCTTGAAGAAAAAATACAACTTCTTGAAAAGTCCATAAAGAAGGCTCAGGATGAGTTTGCTGTGCGCCTGAAAGATCTGACCAGATATTTCGGAACGGAAATCAAGGAAGGCATGACGCTTCCGGAATATCTCTATATCAAATCCCCCATGGACGGATATGTCCTGTCTATTGATCCTAACATGAATCCAGGGGAAAGTTTTGGTGCGGGAGCAATGCCGGTTATCATTGGCAAGATGGATCCTATGCTTATTCAGGTGCCCGTCTATGAATCAGAGGTGACATCTCTTAAAGTCGGTGATACGGCTACAATAGAAGTGCCTTCCCTGGATAATAAGAATTTTACAGCCACCATTACCAAAATCGACTGGCTCTCCAATCAGATGGGCGTTTCTGAAGCTTCTTATTTTAATGTGGAGCTGACAGTT
>CAVLCT010000216.1:0-2113 GCA_963661665.1 Bulleidia sp.
TCCGTGCGGCGGATGAAGCTTTGTGCATGCTGGTAGCTGCTGGTGACGATGACATCCGTGTGGTTGGAGTTGTACTTTGTGATGTGGTCTATGGCCTCGTCCATGTTGCTGACGACCTTTACTGCCAGGACAAGGTCATGAAATTCCATGCCGAGATCGTCCTCTGTCATGGCAACGGCATGCTCACCCAGCAGGGGCAGGGACTTGGGACAGGCGTGGAAGACTACGCCCGCATCACCAAGTTTTTTGCCTATCTGCGGCAGCACGCTTTCTGCCACGTCCTTGTGGACAAGCACGCATTCCAGGGCATTGCAGACGCCAGGCCTCTGCACCTTGCCGTTGAAGACGATGTTGACGGCCATGTCCGTATCGGCACTGTCGTCTATGTAGGCATGGCATACGCCTTTGTAGTGCTTGAGCACCGGCATGGTGGCTGCCTCTGTCACTGACCGTACCAGCCCCTCACCGCCGCGCGGGATAATGACGTCTATGTACTCGTCCATATGGCAGAGCTCGTTGACTATTGCATAGTCCTGGCTCATCACCAGCTGGGCGGCATCGCAGGGGAGATCTGCCTCTTTCAGGGCCTGCTGCAGGAGGCTGGCAAGATAGCGGTTGGAATTGACGGCAGCGCGCCCGCCGCGCAGGATAACGGCATTGCCGGCCTTGAGGCAGAGTATGGCGGCATCGACTGTGACATTGGGCCTGGCCTCGTAAATCATGCAGATGACGCCCAGAGGAATGCGCATTTTGCCGACCAGTATGCCGTTGGGGCGCTGCCACTGCCTGTCCATGGCACCAATGGGATCGGGCATGGAGGCCACGTGCAGGCAGGCCTCGTGCATGTCCTGGATTATGGCCGGGGTAAGCGTCAGCCTGTCCAGCCTGGGCGTATCCAGATCAAGCTTGCGTGCCTCTTCCAGATCCTTTTCATTTACGGCCAGGATATCCTTTCTGTGATCCATGAGCAGGCGGGCCATGTTTTGCAGGAAGCGGTTTTTTGCCCTGGCCGGGGCAGCAGCCAGCAGGTGCGAAGCTGCCTTGGCCTTTATTCCCATTTCCTGTGTAGATAGTTGGGGCATGCGTATTCTCCTCTGTGCCGTATGGCTGTTTTGCCTGCTTTTAGCTGCCTGATAAGCAAAAACAGGCGTCCTGTATGCAGGTTGCCTATTTTCTGTATCTTTGTCCAGCCTTCTGTTCTTAAGCTGTGACAAGGCGCAAAAGCGGCACTCGGCTGCTGCAGCCAGCAGAGGGTGCGGAGTTTGCCTAGTTGGGAAAAGGGAAGTAAAGAAGCTCTATGCCTTGCCTGGGTGCAGTCCTGAGTGCAGTCCTTAAGTGCCGTCTTTGAGATCAGTCCTTAGTCTCGCCAGGCAGCATTGCCATCCTGTATCACCTGGAGAATCTTGTGAAGTTCATTTCCGCAGTTCTGTCATCCTTGCAGCAGGAAGAAGGATATGAGGACCACAAAAGGGTCTTTGTGCGTTTCTGCCTGCTGCTTGTATTTGAAATAGCCTGCTTTTCATTCCTCTTTCATTTAATAATGCAGTATGAGGGCAGGGAATACTCCTGGGTGACGGGCCTGTACTGGACGATGACGGTGATGACGACGCTGGGCTTTGGCGACATCACCTTCTCTTCTGATCTGGGCATGCTGTTTTCTGTTGCCGTTCTTCTGGCCGGCATTGTCTTCTTCCTTATTCTTCTGCCTTTTACCTTTATACAGCACTTGTATATCCCCATGATGGAGAAGCAGAAGAAGGGCATGGTCCCAAGGCAGCTGTCCGAAAAGGTCAGGGGGCATGTTCTTGTGGTCGGCACCAATCCCATTGCCCTGAACGTGGCTGATACCCTGCACAGGTACAACATGCAGGCCATTATCCTCTGCGGCGAGATGCAGAGCGCTTTGCAGCTTATAGGGCAGGGCTACAGGGTGGCCCTTGGCGAGTACGACGACAAGGAAACCTACCTAAAGCTCAGGGCGCAGCAGGCGTCTGCCCTGGTTGTCATGAACACGGATGTGCGCAGTGCCAACATTGTTTTCTCGGCACACGAAGCTGCGCCGAACCTCTCCATTATTGCCGGCGTGGAACGGCTGGCAGCCAGGGATATCCTG
>CAVLCT010000217.1:0-2103 GCA_963661665.1 Bulleidia sp.
AAAATAGACAAGACTTTTCCTCAAAGAGGACATTACTGCCGCATATCGCTACATAAACATACTTCATTGGGGGAGTCTAGCTGAGCTAAAAAGCGCTTAAAAACAAGAGATAAGTATATAATAATATTGATTTTTCGCCTCTTTTGGGCTATAAGAAGACATGTAAGGTTCAGCTTGTCAGAGGAGAAAGTTATGCCTGTAATAACAGGATTTAACAGAAGGCAGATGTTGATTTGCTCGTATGACGGTCTGGTAGCCCCGAACAGTCAGGCAAGAATTATAGATGCTTTTGTCAACACTCTTGACCTTCAGGCTCTTGGGGTAAAGGAAGAGGCTGATACCGGCAGGCCTTCTTACGATAAAAAGTCGCTACTGAAGCTGTACATATACGGATGCGTGCACGAAATCCGGTCATCAAGAAAGCTTGCCTTTAGCTGCTGCACAAACATCGAAGTACAGTGGATGATTGGAGGCGTTAAGCCCGACTTCAGAACAATTTCTGACTTTAGGAAGGACAATGCAGACCTGTTAAAAAAGGTCTTCTATGAGTTTAACCTCAGATTGAGCGGAGCTGTAGAATGGGGATTTGTATCCGTAGACGGGACAAAGATACAGGCGTGCAATTCAAAAGATAAGAACTTTACCCAAAGCAAGCTTGATGACAGAATAACATGGCTGAATGCGCATGTGACTGAATATCTGCGTCTTCTTGATGACCTTGATAAAAAAGAGGACTTATCTGAGGATGATATCCTCACAAAAGAGCTACTGTCAGCAAAATTGGAAGAAGCCAGGAACAGGGTTGCAGTGTATGAAGGATACCTGAAGCAGATGGAGGAAAGCGGAGCATCACAGATTTCTCTGACTGATGAGGACGCAAAGCTGATGAAGGCCAAAAACGGTTTTATGGTTTCCTACAATCCTCAGACAGCCGTAGACTCAAATACCCACCTGATAAGGGATTTTCAGGTGACAAATCAGGTAACGGATCATGGCCTCTTAAACAGTACAGTTGAAAACACCAAGACAGAAAATCCTGACGACATTTTAGAAGTTGTTGCAGACAAAGGGTATGAAGACAAAAATGACATGGTGCACTGCCTTGAAAACGGTGTCGTGCCACATGTGATCACAGATGACGGCAAGGATGGATATGAACTGGAGGTACCCTATGAAGAAGCTGAAGTTGATACATCCAGCACGAAGAGCGAAGACATCAAAAAATGCCTGCGAGCCGGAGAGATTCCTGATGCCTATAAGAATGTGATTAGCAATATGGAAGTTGTGGAAGTTTCCCGGCGAGTAAGAAAAGAAGGGGAGAATGCACCTGAAGAAGAGACTGCCCGTAAAAGTCCTGAGGAGATGACAGCAAGGGCAGCGGAAGGATACTTTGTAAGAGATGCTGAAAGAAATATTGTATACTGCCCGATGGGTAACATCCTCCGGCAGAAATGCATAAAGCCTAACGGCTATATAAGGTATGCGAACAAAACTGCCTGCAGGCAATGTCCAAACAGGAATAAGTGCTATCATGGCAGCCTTGAATGGAAAGAGATAGACTTTAACAAGGATACGCTCGAAAAACCTTGCAGGGACTGGCTGAAAGCAGAAGGGAAAGAAAATGAGGCCAAAAGAAAGCGCTCATCATCCGGGCAATATGAGCGTGTAAAAAAGAAAATCGTCAGATTTACCCTCAAGCCGAACAGATACAAGACAGATCAACGAAAAAATTTGTCAGAGCATCCGTTCGGCACAATAAAGAGGGCAATGAATGCGGGTTACTTCCTGCTGAAAGGCATGACAAAGGTCGCAGGGGAGTTTGCGCTCTTCTGTCTGGGATACAATATAAAAAGAGCCACAAACCTGCTTGGGTTTACAAAAATAATGCAGGTAATGGGCTAAAAAGAGCCCAGAATAGGCCAGTTTTTCGATAAAAAGCGAATAAACACCGAAAATTAAAGCAAATTTACCTATCAAAAAACAAAACAACTAATGGCCGACTTTTAACACTTCGATATAAACAAATAAATTTTCAAAAGCTGGCAAATTGCAGGGAATTTTTACCCTTTACAGGCCGACAAATCATAGTTTTCGGACGGCCTG
>CAVLCT010000218.1:0-2075 GCA_963661665.1 Bulleidia sp.
TGAATCCTGCAGCTGCGTTCCTGAGACCTGTATCCTCGCAGTAATACCTGCCTGGGAAGCCGGCATAACACTTGTCCCTGACATCCCATCGCCTGCATACGCTGAAGAGAAAGACATCAGACAGGCAGTCAAGGTGCGATTTCACGGTATTGAGAGCAACCGGCCTCTTCCTGTTCTGGGCCTGCCCTGCGTTCAGGGCAGCAGCAATACTATCCGGATCCGTCATGGTACCTGCGGACAAGGAAAGCACTTCAGCAAGAGAGGTCAGCATTTCAGGGCGCCTGATTTTCCTGCCTGCTGCAGTCTCCCTTACAATACCGTCAAAGAGAACAGATCTGAGATATTCCTTCCTTGCATCACAAGGAAGCGACAGGCAGTACGGCATGCCGCCGTACAAGGCATACTGCTCAAAGGCTTCCTCCCTGTCACCGCCAGCTGCCGCGTAATATTCTGAAAAACTGAGCGGATGAACACGAATCTGGTCACTGCGTCCCCGAAACTCCGTCGGCAGGCTCGACGCCAGCATCATGGAATTGTCTGCGATAACGTACACATCCAGGTTGGGAATAGATTTTAAGTCGTTCAGGGCATCAAAAACCGTAATTGTATTGCCATCGGGAATATGCGGGTTCGGCACAGCCTCGCACTTATGAATTCCGTCTATAAAGAGATAAAACTGCCCTGAGGCGCCACTGATGCGCCTGCGAAAGCATGAAGCAAGCTCAAGAGGATTGCGACAGCACAGATCCTGCTCCGTACCGAGATCACAGGACAGGATATGGTCTTCTGCAACTCCGCCTGAAAGAAGATGCTCGCGAAACAGTGTATGCAGAAGATAGGACTTGCCGCATCCGCGTATTCCGGCAATTACCTTCACCTGTCCGTCCCACATAAAGTCTGCAAGTCGTTTTACATAGAGGTCTCGCCTGATTTTCATAGCCACTCCGTTTTGACATTCTGCTGTTTTGTCAGACTGTTTTCAAAACTGCCGTATACAGCCCGGCAAATGACAATGCAAGCCAGAAACTTCACACTGTTTTCTCGGCCATTATGAGGCGAAGCGCCATATTGTATCGCATTTTTCGATACAATATGCTATGACACAAGCAGTAAAGGCAGGAGCTTATCATGGTAACAAAAAACGCAAAGGTAACGGCTCGTGTGCAACCGGAGAGCAAGCAGCAGGCAGAAGCGATTCTTGCAGATATCGGACTGCCCGTATCGGTTCTTAACACACGTGAAAGTATGACGGACGCACAGTTCGATACAATGATGGAAAAGGGATACTGCCAGGCGAAAAGCGGTCAGACGGTTCCCCTTGACGAAGCCTTTGCACAGATTCGTAAAGGCCTTTAAATATGGAATATCAGGTAATGCTGACGCCGCAGGCAACTGAGCAGATGGCAAACAACCGTGTGAAGTGGACCTGAAAACAGGCGGAATATTGTTATCTCGTTTCACTTCCCTAACGACTTCTTTTTCAGCCTGTTTATGCGATGGCGTCTGAACTGTAGCAGGCTTTAGAGCATGACAAACAAGAGTCATTGTATAATGCAAAATCAGGGATGGGATGTCCCCCCATCTCTCTAAATATATGTCTCATAAAATCATTTTTTACTTTGTTTGCGAAGCAAACACTATTTAACACAATATATTTGACATTATTTAAAACAAAATAATAGACAACTGAACACTGTTATTTCAAGTAGTTAGATGTCATTTATATTAAATGTGTTTATTTATTTTTTTAATAGTGGTGTTTGCCTTTTAGCCTATACCAATGAATTTATAAAAAATAGTTTGCAAAAAAAATCATCCCTGACCTGTTTTGAATTGAGACGCACACTGCGTACAGCAAGCTTTAAGAAGAGCTCATAATGCAGTGAAGGCCACCGGCATATACCGGCGGCCTTCACAATTCTCTTTCGGGATTTTTCTGTTGTCAGCTTAAAAGAGCTGCCCCATTGCAGTATGAGCTACTGCCAGGTCTTTTCTGACGAGCCGTTCAGCATAAACTGCTGCCTCCAGGCTGGCAAATGCCTGCAAAAGACCACCAGGCAAAGCAGGGAAAAGAC
>CAVLCT010000219.1:0-2066 GCA_963661665.1 Bulleidia sp.
CGTCCGGGCTATCTCTTTCTGATTTGCCCGGACACACAGGTCATGCTTGAAAAGATAAACGAGGAAGTCCATACATTTGAGGCTTCCTCGTCTTTTCCTATAAAACGTGCCAGTTTCTGGGGTTTTGAAGAGCCTGACAGCTCCTTCAATGCAGCCATGACCACAAGGGATCTGTTTGGAACGGCCACACTTGTCTTAGTGCGCCAGGCCCATTTATGGCCTGCTGATACCTGGAACATGGTGGACAGGCTGCTTTCCAGGCAATGGGGAGACAACTTTCCCATTTTCTGCATTGAAAACGAATGGAAAAAGGGCAAGCCGCAGATACCGGCCATTATCTCAAAAAAGCAGTGCTATAAGTTTGCCGAAAAAAAAGGCTGGACCTGGCTGGATCAGGGCATCACAGACAAAAACATTTCGGCCTATATCGTAAAAACAGCAAAAGAGAAAAAAATAGACCTGGCACCTGCCACAGTAAAAAAGCTTCATGAAGACATGCCAAGGCAGGCAGGCATCATCATGCAGGAGCTTGACAAGCTGGCCCTGCTCTCTTCGGGAACAGGCCCCGTTCAGCCTGAGCTGCTTGGCACTGCCAAATGGTCGTCCGAGCTTAATATGTATCCCTGCGTTACGGCCATTTTCAACGGCAACGACAAGGCCGCCTGGAAAGATCTGCCAAAGATACAGGATACAGAAGAAGTTATGGGCTTCCTGGGGCTTGTCACCTGGTATATACGGAACCTGTGGCAGATTCTGGCAGGGGAGCCTGCAGGCAACAACTATCTTGACAGGAACCTGGCCGCACGCATCGGGTATGCCGGTCTTGCAAAAGCCATGTCACTGGTTGTCGATGCTGAAGAAGGCATCAAAACAGGCACTCCTCCGCGCCAGGCCATTGAATTTCTTGCCATGCGCCTTCTCACGCTCTTCAGACGCTGACAGGGCAGCACCTAATCCACGCGATATTCCACGCGATATCCGCGCCATATTCAGGGGATATTCCAGGAGACACGCCATGTACATTACCGTAACCCGCACCGGCAAGGACAAAAAGAATGCCTACGTCAAGCTGATGGAAGCATACCGGGATGCAGACGGCAAGAAAAAAACGCGCGTCGTCAAAAACTACGGGCGGCTGGATGCCATGCTGGCTGAAGATCCCCAGGCCCTGGATAAACTCAAAAAACAGTACCAGGATGAAAGAGACGCAAAAAAACGGGCCATTGCAGAAGAAAGGATAGCGGACGCGCAAAGAATAATTGCGATGTCTAACAAACCAGAGTCAGGCAGCAAGCAGAACATTCCCAATCCTTCCCTGCGTTACGGGCACTATGCTCTCAGAAGCATCTGGGACAAGGATCTGGATCTTGAACAGATGCTGGAGAGCCTGCAAAAAACAGCTGCTCCGGATGCCGGATTCAGTATCGGAGACGCTGCCTTTTTTATGGCCGGCGTAACGGCAATGGATCCGGATTCCTCTCTGGGCGGCTACAGCTACACAGATTATACAGGTCTCGACATTCTCGGCTGTCCCCTGAAGGACATCTCTCTTGATAACCTGTACGCTGCCTTAAGCTTTCTTAAAGACAGCAGGAACAGCATCCTGGACTGGTGCAAGAAAAAGCTGGATGAGAAGTTTGGCAGGGACCGTGCCTTGGCACTCGTGCTGTTTAAAGTACCGGTCAAAGCACCTGCTCCGCATACAGCCATTGCCATGCTTCTGGATGAGAATGGCTTTCCGGCAGATTATGAGCTTTTCTCAGGCGGTGCAGGCAAAAGCAGTTCCCTTAAGGAAGCCATAGAAAAGCTGAAAGAGAGGAACAAGACAGAGGCTTGTGCCGTTGTTTTTGCTGACAGCAGCCTTAACAAAGCAGCCTGCCTCAAAACGCTGCAGGCCATGGATCCAGGTTTCTACATGGCAGGCGATGGCAATGCCGATGACAAGGACACAGGTCTCAGCACCATGCAGCAGGCCTTTGTCAGGGAAAATCTGCGCCTGCTGAAAAAATCATTTGAACACTGCCCTGCGTCTCTCACGGATGCACAAAGCCAGGGGCACATACTGG
>CAVLCT010000220.1:0-2050 GCA_963661665.1 Bulleidia sp.
CAGTCAGGGCAAGAGTCTCATTCTGTTCTGTGCCATCTTTGGACGTTTTCCCAAGCACTGCTTCCATGCTTGCGGCAATGGCCGAGAAAAAAGGCAAAAGCAGCGCATAGGCCGGCACATCAGTCTCATAAGTGCCTGGTCCGACCAGCCAGTCAGGATTTTCTTCAGTTCCTGGCACGCATATCCCGTCAAGCGACACACAGCGCAGCCTGGCATTTGCCTTGAGTCCAAAGGCAGCCCCTGTGCCGTCTGCCGCTGCCTTAAGGATCACTGTTCCCAGACGGAATGCTCCCAGGCTTTCCGCATTTCTTGAGAGCGAGCGTACCATTTCCTCATAGCCAGGAGACATGGCAAGGTGCATGGCCTCAAGCGGGAAGGTATCCAGCAAGGTGCTCTCAGGGGATGGAAAAACATAGGCCGCAAAGGATCCCGCAAGGATACCGTCTTCCAGCTTTTCGCCCTCAAAAACAAGCCCGAAGACAGGTCCTGCTGAGGCTATACGGCAGGTCCAGGCAGGCAGATCCGTGCCCGACGGCCTGATGCCGCGAAAGCCCAGGGCCCTGGCCGATCTTCTGTCCAGATGGACGGCTGTCAGGACGGCCCCCATGATGGTGGCGCATTCCGATCCGCCCGACGGATCAAGAGGTCTTGGCAGCAGTGTTTTCAGGAGCATGGATGCCTCCGTAATGCCGGTCACAAAAAACAGCAGGGGAAGGACGGGAAAAGGATGAAGGGAAAATCCCTGTATCCTCCCTGTCCTTCCCCATATATCAGGTTATGCTGTCTTTCCTATGCGGGAAACTTGATGGTATCGCCGTTGCCAAGATAGTTGGTTGTCTTGGAACGGAACCTGGCTGTGCCCTTCACCACGGGGTAGCCGGCATCCACGAACTTCTGGGCCGTGATCAGGCCTGTGCAGTGGTTGCAGCCGACCTGCTTCAGATCCCACTTCTTCAGGCCGATGACAAGGTCGTCGTACTTGGGATCCCAGTCGTCAAAGGGAGAGATGTGCAGTCCGCCGTAGAGGCCGTAGAACTGGTCCTTTTCATAGGCAAGTTCCTTGTAGGCCGTATCGGCAAAGAGGATAATGCCCTGATGGCAGCAGCCGGTAATACTCACCAGGCCTACGTCCTTCACGTTGCAATACAGGGACATCTCGCCAAAGACCTTGAAGATGATGGGGCATTCAAACTGGTAGAGGGCAACACCAGGCTGCAGCTTGTGCAGGCCCTTGGGCACTTCTGTCCACTTGCCCACATGGCCGCAGGCCTTGAGATAGTCCTTGCCTGCCGGATAGAAGGTATTGGGCGTATAGACATGGATATTGGGATTGTACTTCATCACGACTGGGAAGCCGAAGTAATGGTCCATATGCTCATGCGTCTGAATGAAGGCATCGATCTCATTGTTGGCAAGCATCTTGTCAATGCCTTCGCGCTTGAAGCAGGTATCCATCCAGTCATAGTTCCAGCCGGTATCAAAGAGATACCTGGTTATCTTGCCTTCCAGGTCCTCTATTTCCACCAGGCAGGAATAGCCGCCGGCATTGTCGGCATGCACGCACTTTTCCTTGGCTATGGCCCAGGCCTCGTCAATCTTGTTGGGCAGAAGGTGCCTGATGTTCTTCATGCCTTCCTCATAGGTGCCCTTGCCAATGCCCTTGCCGTTGCCGAAGGGCGCCCAGTTGAAGGTGTACTGATCCACCAGCAGGCCGCCTGCTCCGGTCACGTCGTTCATGAAGATGCCGTTGTCAAACCAGCTTGTCTCAGAAATATTGATGACCTTCACCGACTTGCAGAGGCCGATGTCTGTTGTGCCGCGTTTGACATCCTTGAGAAAGGCCCGGCGCATAGGAGAATAGGAATAGACACCCATGGAGCCCAGCACGCCGGCACCGGCACCAAGGCATGCTCCCTTCATAAAATCTCGTCTGTTCATCTCGTCCCTCCTAATCTACCAGGGTAAATGTCGCACTGCACCATGGCAGCAGGGCCACAAGGCAGAAGTAGCCGACGATACCGGCTATGATGCCGATAATAATGCCTGGCAG
>CAVLCT010000221.1:0-2031 GCA_963661665.1 Bulleidia sp.
GCTGAGCCACAAGGTCCTTGCAAAGATTGCCAGCACACAGCCAATAGCTTATAATATACAAAAGTCTTGTTGGCACAGTATGTGTACCTTACCCGCACATCTTCAAATGATGACGATATCTGATTGCAAAAGAGGAGAGAAAATATGGCCATGCTACAGGTCGGTAGCGAATTATTTCGTGAAATCAGGGAAAATGACTACTGTTATATGGATAAAACATCCTTTATAGAGGAATTTTTTTCTTCAGCAATTAAAAACTCCCTCTTCACACGGCCACGCCGCTTCGGCAAGACCCTGATGCTGACGATGCTGCATGACTTTTTTGATATCAGCCAGGACAGCAAGGCTCTATTTGAGGGACTTGCCATCTCGAAAAACAGGGCCCTCTGCGACAAATGGATGAACCAGTATCCCACTGTCTTTATCACGTTCAAGAGGACAGGAGGACAGTCCTTTGAAGACGCCCTGCAAAAAATACGATCGCGTGTGAGCGATATCTGCATGGAATACGCATTCCTGCTGGACAGCTCATCCGTTGACGAGACAGACAGGGAGGATCTCCGGACTCTCAAAGCAAAAAAAGGGGACAAAGTACTGCTTTCCGACTCTCTTAAAATACTTTGCAGGGCCCTTCACGCACACTATGGCAAGCCTGTCATTCTGCTCATTGATGAATACGATGTTCCTTTGGCCAGAGCGCAGGAAAATGGGTATTACCCCGACATGGTTGGATTTATTCGGGACATGCTGGAAGAAGCCTTAAAAACCAATTCATCGATCCGGTTTGCCATACTGACCGGCTGTCTCGGTTTATCAAAAGAAAGTTCCTACACAGGGCTTAACAACCTCAGGAGCTACGGTATTTCCGATGCGCGCTTTGCCGACAAATTTGGCTTCACATCAAATGAAGTCGATGACCTTCTGGCTACTGCCGAGCTCTCAGAGAAAAAGGACATAATAAAGGAGTGGTATGACGGATACCGGTTCGGTGTCGATACCGAAATCTACTGTCCCTGGGATATCCTGCAATATATAGAGGACTTACAGGAAAATCCTAATGCAAAGCCGAAAGCATACTGGCAAAACTCAAGCGGAAACGATGTTGTACATAACTTTGTCGATCATTGTACTGTAAGTAATATAAGGCAAAAACTGGATAACCTGATGACTGGCGGATGTATAGAAACCAGACTCACAGAGGCTCTTACCTACGATCGTCTGTATAACAAGCAGGAAAACATGTGGACTGTCCTCTACCTTTCCGGCTATCTCACCAAGGCAAGTCCAGAACAAATGACAAAATGCGGCATTGCTCCTGACAATGAACTGACTGCCCTTGCCATCCCCAACAAGGAAGTCCTGGAAATTTTTGCCTCTGTTATTGCTGACTGGTTTGACGAAACCGTCCAGGACATAGATAGAACAGAACTCTTCAAGGCATTCTGGGCAGACGATACTAATGCACTGACTGAGCTTTTGTGCGACCAGATGGAGGACACCTTAAGCTATTACGATGCCCGTGAAGATTTTTATCATGCCTTCATCCTGGGGCTCTTCACCTTCACCGGCTGGGAAGTCGATTCCAACAAGGAGTTTGGCAAGGGAAGACCGGACATCGTGCTCCGCGACTCAAAGAACAAGCGGGCTGCTGTAATTGAAATCAAGCGCACCACTTCAGAAAATGAACTGCCCGGCAATGCGGAGGAAGCCATCGTTCAGATCAAGACAAACAGGTATGCGGCTCCGCTAATCAGAAAGAAAGGCTGGAAAGTTTCTCTCTGGGGCATGGCCTTTTTCAAAAAGACCTGCATACTCAGGGTAGAAGAGGGGACACTGCCGTCTTAAGGTCGTGACCCAATGCAAGGCTCAGCTGTCGCTATTATTGCCAGAGAGCCTGACACTTGAAAGGAAGCAGGGCCCCATTATTGTATCGTGCACACGGGGATTTCCACGGCACAGGCCTGGCATACGATCTTACAAATAATACAAAAGGCCTCCTGTACTGCACTATGGCTTCTGCCAGGGCAGGGA
>CAVLCT010000222.1:0-2029 GCA_963661665.1 Bulleidia sp.
CCTCCCTTGGGGATAAACTTCTCCCTTCTGAAATGCACGCTGCCATTGCCGCCGTCGCCGGCCTGCACGCTGATGCGGGCTTCATCTACAAAGCGCATACTGAACCTCTGCGTTGTTTTAATAAACCAAAAGGGAAGGAACCGGTTAAGGCCCCTTCCCTTTAGAAAATTGTAGAACTTTTTTTATTCGGCAACAGCCACGTCAACATGGACACGTGTAAGAGTACGACGTTTACGCTGATAGTGTTCGTAGCGAACTTTGCCGGGCTTCGTGGCAAACAGGGTGAAATCCCTGCCCATGCCTACGTTTTCACCGGGGAAAATACGGGTGCCAACCTGACGGACAAGAATATTGCCGGGGATGACGTCCTGGCCGCCAAAAACTTTGACGCCGCGACGCTGTCCGGCACTATCACGACCGTTGCGGGATGAACCGCCTGCCTTCTTATGAGCCATGATAATCTCCCAAAGCAGAATTAAATCTTGCTGAAATACTCTTATTTAGCAACTGGCGCTTAGCAGCTGATGCTCTTGATCTTCAGCGTGGTGTAGTCCTGACGATGTCCGCGCAGCTTGCGGGAATCGTTACGACGCCAGCGCTTGAACACCAGCACCTTGGGGGCGCGAGCCTGCGCAACAACTTCAGCGGTCACGGAGGCGTCTTTTACGAACGGAGCACCGATCTTCAGTTCACCACCGCCAACCATGAGGACTTCATTAAGAGTCACTTCCGTTCCGGCTTCAGCTACAAGCTTTTCTACACGGATCTGGGAGCCTTCTTCGATGCAGTACTGTTTGCCGCCGGTTTTGATGATTGCGTACATTATATTGTGTACCTCCAAAAAGGGAATGCTTTTCTTGCCCGAGAAACAGAATATTGTCAAGCATGCTGACAAAACCGCTTTTCGGGTGCCGTAGGGAGCAAGTCCCTTGACCAGCGTTTTTAAGCGTGAGAAACGTACTTGATAATGCCGGCATTGACAAGTACTTTCTGACATAAATTTGATTTTGGAACAGTTTCTTTCTCTTTTTCACCGGAATCAGCGTCAGAAACGCCTGCCCTGCCCGGCCAGTAAGGCAGGACAGAGTGCCCCCAACGCCTTCTGCTTCTGTCTGACGCCTGCGCTCTATATATAAGGATACGCCATTGACACTGACACTTGACATAACGGGACTTAGCAATGACGGACGGGGCATTGCCAGAAGAGAGGGCGAAAAGGTCGTCTTTGTTTCCCACGCCCTGCCAGGTGAAACGGTCCTTGCCCGCATAACCTCTGAAAAAAAGGCCTTCATGGAGGCTTCTGCCACTGAGATTATACGGCCCGCAAAAAACGCTGCCGAGGCGATCTGCCCTCATGCAGGGGAATGCGGCGGATGCCCCCTCATGCGCATGGACTACAAGGAGCAGCTCGTCTGGAAGCGGCGCTTTGTATATGATGCCCTGACAAGGACTGGCGGCATTGCCTCTCCGGCAGTAAACGACATTGTCCCTTCCCCTCTTATAAAAGGCTTCCGCAACAGGGTGGAACTGGCCTTCACAAAGGACAGAGCCGGGAATATCCGTCTTGGCATGAGGCGCAGGACAACGCACACTGTTATCCCCACTCCTGACTGCGCATTGATGACGGACACGGCAAGAGATGTCTTAAGGACAGTGGAAGAATGCCTTAAAAAGAGCGGGCTTTCGGTATACAAAGGACCTGCAGACACAGGCAGGAAAAAAACGGCGCCTAAGGAGACAGATTCTGCACGGGGGTATCTCCGCTTCTGCCAGATCCGCACAGGACGCATCCCCGATGACGCCAGCCTCAAATCCTGCAATGCAATCCCTGAAAAAGAAGGCATCTGGGTGCTCATCCTGACAAGCCCTGGAACGGCAACTGAAAACGCCTGCCTGCATTCTTGTGCAGAACACATCCTTGAAGCCAGTCCAGCCGTGCACGCCGTTGTCCACGAACAGAGGGCAAGCAGCGATATGCTGACAGCAGGCGAAAAAAGGCTTTTTGTCATGGGAAGGCCGGGAAGTGCCG
>CAVLCT010000223.1:0-2024 GCA_963661665.1 Bulleidia sp.
GAAGAGGAACGCCGCAACAGCGAGCTTGCCGCTGACAGAAAGGCACTGGTGGGCTCCGGCGACAGGTCCGAGCGCATCCGCACCTACAACTTCCCGCAGGGACGCTGTACTGACCACCGCATCAACCTGACTTTGTATTCCCTGGACAAGATTATGGAAGGCGAGCTGGATCCGCTGCTTGATGCCTTGTCACAGGCTGCCCAGGCAGAGGCCCTGAAGGCAGAGGCTGACATAAAGTAAGGTATTCCTCAAAAACAGTAAGTAAGGCTCCTTTCCCAAGACGGAAAAGGAGCCTTTTTTGTGTGGCGTGCGTATTTTTTGTGGGATGCAGGCCCTGAATATAAGAGAACAGTGTATTATAAGCCAGAGACAGGCCCTAGAGGCAGGGAAGTGGAATTTTGCTTATGAAGCGGATGGCCAGTCCTTCCAACTTGTCTGAATGCCCGGGGATACGGACGAATTTAAAGAAAAAAGCCATTGTTTCACGTGAAACAGTGGCTTTTCTGCTTGCAGGGAAGGGTGGGTATGCCCTCAAAATGCAGTTATGCCCAGGTAGGAATTTTCTTAAAGAGATCAGGGTAGCCCAGCCTCAGTGCGATTTCATGAACTTTCTGGTCAGCATGCTGCCACAGGCGTGTGCCATTTTGGCAGACGAGAACGGAAAGACAGGAGAAGAGGCTGATAACGTCACTGGCACTGTATTCATCTGACAAGGGCGGCAGTGTCTCTGTTTTGCCGTCCTTCCTGACTACAGTCTCCAGCTGCATTTTGTTCTTTATATGGGTGTGCATTGTGAGGGCAACAAAGGCAATGAGCATGTGCCCATAGTCTGTGTCAGGATCGAATAACAGCGCAGTTATTTCAGGAACACGTTCAATATCCGACTCAAAGGCTTGTATAATGGGTCCGCGTGCATCGACGCTTTCTAATACATCCGCAGCGCTGCACTCCATGGTACTTACTATGGCAAAAAAGCCATAGTCGGATGTTTCACGTGCAATAGCCTCTTCATCGCGCACCGGAGCCTCCTTGCCCGGGATGCCGCTGTCCCTGACGAAATACTCCATTAAGGAGTTATTGCGGAGACTGTTGTCATCCATGATTTCATCTTCGTCAGGAGATGCATAGGGCCACATATCTTCAAACAGCCTGAGCTGCAAAAGCAGCTGTGATACCATAATCTCTTTCTGCTTTTCCGAGTAGTACACATGTACCCACAGCTTGCGCTTTTTCCCGTCAGCAAACGTCTTTTGTACCGGGACTGTCTTGCACCAGCAATCCTTTGCCTTTTCCCATCCGGCCCCGCCCGCAGGCGTCAGCCTTGCATTGTCTATTATCTCTTCAATCCAGCTTCCGGCCGTATACCTGGCCGGCATGACGATACGCCTCTTCTGGTCTATGAAGGAGGCAATATTATCCAGGCTGAAACTGGCAATGTCTATAATGGCATACGATATCTGCTTATCCTGCTTGTCCTCGTTGCTCAGTTCGTCAAAGCTGAAGATCTGATCCTGGTATGTACAGATGTTATGTATCCAGTCAGGCAGTATTTTGAAGAGGACAGGCATGTGGGTTGCATGGCTCAGCAGAAGAATGACATTTTTCTTCGCCGGTCCATCTTCTTCGGGCCAGTAGGAAGTATTGCCTCTGTACACATGACCAGAGGCAATTTTTGTGGCGTCAAAGACAAGCAGTTCTTTTTCCTTAAGACGATGCAGGCGGGCAAGAAAAAAAGATTCCATTGCTGCAGGCATTTCAGCAAACATAGACAGAAAGTCAGCCATGTACCTGTCTGAGATTTCTTTTGAGAAGGGAAGCAGCATGTTTGTCTGCCAGGAACTGAAAAGAGGGGCGGAATGGTTTTTTGTAATGAGCCATTGAAATGCCATGGACAGAAGAAGATTTGCGTGAGTTCTTCCAAAGGCGTTTTTCAAATCTTCAACCAGTCCTGTGTCTCTGGCAACTGCGTGCAAAAGAGGTACTGCGTCCGCATGCAGCAGGCGCTCAATATAACAGTCTGCTGC
>CAVLCT010000224.1:0-2018 GCA_963661665.1 Bulleidia sp.
TAGCGGGTAACGCCCTGCTCTTCCCTGCGGACCACAAGGCAGAGCTTGGCATGGATCTTCATGCCGACGATGCCGTAGACGACATTGACGCCGACTGCTTCCAGTTCCTCTGCCCAGGTGATGTTGCGTTCCTCGTCAAAGCGGGCTTTCAGCTCCACAACGGCTGTTACCTGCTTGCCCCTGCGCCTGGCCTCGACAAGGGACTTGACGATGGGCGAATTGTTGCCCACGCGGTACAAGGTCTGCTTGATGGCGATGACTGACGGATCAACGGCAGCTGCCTGGATAAAGTCCAGTATGGGCGTGAAGCTTTCATAGGGATGGTGCAGCAGGATGTCGCCCTCACGTATCCTGGCAAAGAAAGTACTTTCAAGATGGAGGACATGGCCTGGCACATTGTCCAGCTTAAGGTTGGGCCTGTCGGCACTGTAGAGGGCCATGAGATCCGAGAAGGCCATGGGGCCTCTCACTGTATAGACCTGATAGGGCTTGAGCCTGAGCTTCTTAATCAGGAATTCCCTGAGATCAGCCGGCATGCCGTGAGCTGTCTCAAGCCTGACCACATCGCCGAAACGGCGCTGGTCAACAAGATCCTTTACGGCCTGGAGCAGGTCGTCAGCCTCGTCCTCTTCAATTTCCACATCCGTATTGCGCGTAATGCGGAAGCATCCGGAAGAAACAACCTCATAACCGGGGAAGAGTGTTCCTAAGTATTCCTGCACCATCTCCTCGAAAAGCAGGATGTCAGTATCACGCATATTGGTGACAAGGCCCAATTCTGCGTAAGACTTGCCCTTCTTGCCCCTGGGCACAAAGATAAGGCGTGGCACGTTGCCAGGACAGCGCACACGGGCAAAGAGCTTCTGCCCGCTCTTGTCCTTGAGCAGAATCAGGAAATTCAGGCTCAGGTTGGAAATGGTCGGGAAAGGATGGCTCGGGTCAATGGCCTGCGGTGTCAGGACAGGGTAGATTTCGTTGTTAAAATAGTCGTGCAGGTAGCGGCGCTGCTTTTCGGAAAGCTCATCGTAATGCGAGAATTTCAGGCCCCGGTCAGCAAGCTGCAGGCTGAGCTTCTTGCGCCAGTGGTCCTGGCAGATGCCGGTCAGATTCATGACCCTGCGGCGGATTTCCGCCAGCTGCCTGGCAGAGCTCATGCGGTCAGGGCCGGTGGGAGTGACGGCATTGCGGTACTGCCTGATGATATTGGACACCCGGACCATGAAGAACTCGTCCAGGTTGGTGCAGAAAATACACAGGAATTTGAGCTGCTCAAGAAGAGGCGCTTTGGGATCCAGTGCACATTCAAGCACGCGCTCGTTAAATTCAAGCCAGTTGATTTCCCTGTTTATAAACAGTCCGGGACAGTCAAGGTCCTGCAAGGACGCAGAGGTACAGGTCTCAAGCTCAGGTATATTCAGCGCAGAACCAGCTTCAGAGACAGCAGGTGCTTCGACTGCCTTATCCTGCGCAATGCCTTCGCTTGCAGCAACATTGTCTGAAACGTTGTCTGAGACATCGTCTGAAATAGTATCTGAAGGACCGGTACTGGATATTGCTTCTTTTTTGTCCATAATTTTACCTGCTTTGCCCTTACCTGATTTTCCGGCAATTTTCTTCTGGCTCATGGCAGACTGTTCTCCGGACAGCTCCGTCTGCAAGCAGGAGAGCTGTTCAAACACGAGTAGTTTTATTCATTCATACGCAAATCTCACTATCCGGAATACGGTTAGTGTGATTCACTAAGATTACAGTTATGTAATACAACGGTGACAGTCTTGTGACAAGTGGCACAAGCACCAGGAAATACGCTCAAGGCAGGTAACAGGACTGCTGGCTGAGACAGCGACCGCGGCTTACGCCAGGGCTGCAAAACAAAAAAGCCCCCTAGGAAGGGGAGCTTGCCGTATGCAGCTGGCCTGTTTGCGCCATAAACAAAAAAAGCCCCGGAGCTTGAGTCAGCTCGACGGGGCTTTTGGAAAAATTCTTGGCAACGACCTGCTTTCCCACATGAAGATATG